>JAUNVT010000004.1:33118-37760 GCA_030540655.1 Rhodobacterales bacterium | reverse complement strand
ATCCGCCCCGTCCGTCGCTGCGCGGTTCTTCATCAGCACCCCGACTTGCGACTCGAAATCGGCATAATGCTGCGTTGTCGCCCAGATCGAGAATATCAGATGGCGCGGATCAATCGGCGCGATGCGCCCTGCGTCGATCCACCCTTGAATCGTCAGGGCGGCAGCATCGACCAGGGGTTTCAGATCCCCTTCCAGATGGGGCGTTATCCTTGGCGCCCCCTGAAGGATCTCATTGGCAAAAAGGCGGCTTTCGCGCGGGTACTTCTGGCTCATCTTCAGCTTGCGATGCACATAGGTCAGGATTTCGTCCAGCGGCTCGCCGTCCGGGTCCAGTCGGCGCAGCGGCGCCAGCCAGCGGCCCATCAACTGGTTCAGCAGGGTAACATGAATTTCCTCCTTTCCATTAAAGTAATACAGAATGTTCGGCTTGCTCAGCCCCGCCCGGTCGGCGATCTGGTCAAGCGTGGCGCCGCGGTAGCCGTGTTGGGAGAAGACGTCGAGCGCGGCCTCCTTGATACGCCCACGGTTGCGCCGCTGAATACGGCTGCGTCCGGCTCCGTCTTCTACAGCAGTTTCCGCCATGATGCCCTCCTTGATACCGCGCCAGCGCTCCCGGACCCGGCGCAGGATATTCCCAACACTATTGTTGACAGGCGCGGGACCGTGCGCAATCGTTAAGTTGACCATTTGGTCAAAGACCATCCAGCGACGGCGCAAGGAAGACCCAGAACCATGGTAGCACCCGGACAGAACCTCAAGATCAACGGCCAGCGCCTGTGGGACAGCCTGATGGAAATGGCGAAGATCGGACCCGGCGTGGCCGGTGGCAACAACCGCCAGACCCTGACCGACGCCGATGCCGAGGGGCGGGCCCTGTTTCAATCCTGGTGCGAAGATGCGGGCATGACCATGGGTCTTGACACGATGGGCAACATGTTTTTCCGCCGCGAAGGCTCGGATCCCGATGCGCTGCCCGTCTATGTCGGCAGCCATCTGGACACCCAGCCGACGGGCGGTAAATATGACGGCGTGCTGGGCGTGCTGGCGGGGCTGGAACTGGTACGGACCCTCAACGATCTGGACATCACAACCAGGCATCCCATCGTCGTCACCAACTGGACGAACGAGGAAGGCACGCGATTTGCTCCCGCCATGCTGGCATCCGGCGTCTTTGCCGGCTTGCATGACGAAGAATGGGCCAGTCAGCGCACTGATGCCGAGGGCAAGACATTCGGCGATGAATTGAAACGTATCGGCTGGCGGGGAGATGAGCCGGTGGGCCAGCGAAAGATGCACGCGTTTTTCGAATTGCATATCGAGCAGGGCCCCATTCTGGAGGCCGAGGGCAAGGATATTGGCGTTGTCACCCATGGTCAGGGGCTGGAATGGACCGAAGTGACCATCACCGGCAAGGATGCGCATACCGGGTCGACCCCCATGCCGCTGCGCCGCAATGCCGGTCTGGGCATGGCCCGCGTGATCGAAAAAGTGAACGAGATCGCCCTCTCCCATGCGCCAAATGCCGTTGGCGCGGTGGGCGCCTTGCAGGTCTTTCCCAATTCACGCAACGTGATCCCCGGCCGCGCGGTCTTTACAGTCGATTTCCGGTCGCCCGATATCGAGGTGCTGGCCGATATGGTTGCCCGGATGAAGGATGCGGCGCGGCAGATCTGCGATGAGATGGAACTGGGACTGGAATTTGAAAAGGTCGGTGGTTTCGATCCTGTGACCTTTGACGAGGGCTGCGTCACCGCAATCCGGTCTGCCGCTGACCGGCTGGGATATACGCACCGCGACCTGATTTCGGGCGCGGGGCACGATGCCTGCTGGATCAACCAGGTTGCCCCCACCGCGATGGTCATGTGTCCCTGCGTGGGCGGGCTGTCGCATAACGAAGCCGAGGAAATAACCTTGGACTGGGCCCGCGCCGGAGCGGACGTGCTGCTGCACGCGGTGGTAGAGACGGCGGGTGTCGAGGGTTGAATTTGAAAATCACGACAGCATCCTTCGGGATAGCCAAAGCAGCGCATCAGACGCTGCGCGAAGCTCAGGGAGAAAGATCATGACGACCAAAGTCATCAAGGGTGGCACCGTCTGTACCGCCGACCGCACGTGGAAGGCAGACGTTCTGATCGACGGCGAGACGATCAAACAGATCGGCGAGGATCTGAAAGGCGATGAATATATCGACGCCTCGGATGCCTATGTGATCCCCGGCGGGATCGATCCCCATACCCATCTGGAAATGCCCTTCATGGGCACCACCGCGGCCGAAACGTTCGAGACAGGCACATGGGCCGCGGCCTGTGGCGGCACCACGATGCTGGTGGATTTCTGCCTGCCGGGCGCCGACGGATCGATCAGGAATGCCATCAATGAATGGCACCGCAAATCGGCCCCGCAGATTTGCAGCGATATCGGTTATCACATGGCCATCACCGGCTGGAATGAGAACGTCTTTGAGGAGATGAAGGATGCCGTCGATATGGGCGTCAATTCCTTCAAGCATTTCATGGCCTACAAGGGCGCGCTGATGATCGAGGATGACGAGATGTTTGCCTCGTTCAAGCGTTGCGCGGAACTGGGCGCGCTGCCGATGGTCCATGCTGAAAACGGCGATCTGGTGGCCGAGATGCAGCAGAAATATTTCGATCAGGGCATTACCGGCCCGGAAGGGCACGCCTATTCCCGCCCCCCTGAATTCGAGGGCGAGGCCGCCAACCGCGCGATCTGCATCGCGGATGCGGCCGGCGTGCCGCTCTATATCGTGCATGTCAGCTGCGAGCAGGCGCATGAAGCGATCCGGCGGGCGCGACAGAAGGGGATGCGCGTCTATGGCGAGCCGCTCGTGCAGTTCCTGACGCTGGACGAGTCGGAGTATTTCAACAAGGATTGGGACCACGCCGCCCGCCGCGTCATGTCGCCCCCGTTCCGCAACAAGGAACATCAGAATTCGCTCTGGGCCGGTCTGCAATCAGGCTCACTCCAGGTGGTGGCAACCGATCATGCCGCCTTTTCCACCACGCAGAAACGCGCCGGACGCAATGATTTCCGCATCATCCCCAACGGCTCGAACGGGCTTGAGGAGCGGCTTCCAGTGCTCTGGACCACGGGCGTGGAAACGGGACGCCTGACGCCGAGCGAATTTGTCGCCGTTACCTCAACGAATGTCGCCAAAATATTGAATATCTATCCAAAAAAGGGCGCAATCGTCGAAGGTGCGGATGCCGATATCGTCATCTGGGACCCGAAGATCACCAAGAGGATCAGCCCTTCCAACCATCACTCCATCCTCGATTACAACGTGTTCGAAGGGTTCGAGGTGACAGCCAACAGCCGCTTCACCCTGTCGCGGGGCGAGGTCATCTGGGCTTGGGGGCAGAATTCGCAGCCCCAGCCCGGCCGGGGCCGGTTCGTGCCGCGCCCGGCCTTCCCCTCGGCGCATACGGCGCTCAGCAAATGGAAGGCGCTGACGGCACCCAGGATGATCCAGCGCGATCCCCTGAACATTCCAGCGGGGATCTGAAGAAAATGAATCCTCCCCATGCGCCCCGTGCCGTTCTGGAAACGGCGCTTTACGCAACTGATCTCGATGCGGTGGCAGCGTTCTATACAGGCGTTATCGGTCTTCAGGAACATCTGCGCGTGCCCGGTCGGCACGTGTTCATGCGCCTCGACTCTTCCATGCTGCTGCTGTTCAACCCCGAGGCTACGCGTGAAAGCGGCGGCAAACTGCCCGTCCCGCCGCATGGCGCAACCGGCGAAGGACATATCTGCTTTCGCGTCGCGCCGGGCGAACTGGACGCATGGGCCAGCCATCTTGCAACTGAGGGCGTGGAGATCGAAGCCGATTTCGAGTGGCCAAGCGGCGCACGATCCATCTATGTGCGGGATCCGGCGCGAAATTCAGTCGAGTTTGCGGAAGCCCGATTGTGGGATTTTGAAGCGTGAGCGACACTGTCATCTCGGCCAGGGATCTCAGTCTCATCTTTCAAACCAATGACGGCCCCATTCATGCGCTGAAGGACATAAACCTTGATGTTCGCCAAGGGGACTTTGTCAGCTTCATCGGCCCCTCGGGATGTGGCAAGACGACATTCCTGCGCGTCATGGCCGATCTGGAACGGCAGACGGCAGGCACGATCACAGTCAACGGCACCACCCCCGAAGAGGCCCGCCGGGCGCGCGCCTATGGCTACGTCTTTCAGGCGGCAGGCCTTTATCCCTGGCGTACGATTGGCGGCAACATCCGCTTGCCCCTGGAAATCATGGGCTATGCGCGCGATGAGCAAACCCGCCGGACGGCGCAGGTGCTGGAACTGGTCGAACTGGACGGGTTTGAAAAGAAATATCCGTGGCAGTTGTCCGGCGGGATGCAGCAGCGCGCTTCCATCGCACGCGCGCTTGCTTTTGACGCCGACATTCTTCTGATGGACGAGCCGTTCGGCGCGTTGGACGAAATCGTGCGCGACCACCTGAACGAACAGCTTCTGCAACTCTGGAGCAGCACGGGCAAGACAATCTGCTTTGTCACCCACTCCATTCCCGAGGCTGTTTACCTCAGTACGCATATCGTCGTCATGTCCCCTCGCCCCGGCCGGATCGCCGATGTCATCACAAGCCCGCTGCCCCGGCACCGGCC
>JAUNVT010000004.1:0-33018 GCA_030540655.1 Rhodobacterales bacterium | reverse complement strand
ACCTGGAGCCAGCAAAAACCAAAGCTGCCCGTGCCCCATCAGGTTGCCATCGAGATATGGGATACCACAGGCGCGATGGTGCTGGCAGGGCGCGGATTCTCCAAACGATCCCTGATCTATCATAGCTGGGTAACGTTCAGCGCGACCATACTGGGCTTTGCCTTCGGCATGATATTGGGCACGCTTCTGGCGGTGGGCATCGTGTTCAACCGCACGATGGATCTGAGCGTGATGCCTTGGGTCATCGCCAGCCAGACTGTGCCCATCATCGCCATCGCCCCCATGATCATCGTGGTCCTGAACGCCGTGGGAATTTCAGGGTTGCTTCCCAAGGCAATGATTTCGATGTATCTTTCGTTTTTTCCGGTTGTTGTCGGCATGGTCAAGGGGCTGCGAAGCCCCAGCGACATGCAGCTGGACCAGATGCGCACCTGGAACGCCAGTGCGGCGCAAACCTTCTGGCGGCTGCGGCTACCCTCGTCGATGCCCTATCTTTTCGCCTCGCTCAAGGTCGGCATCGCGGCCAGCCTTGTCGGCGCCATCGTGGGCGAGTTGCCGACAGGCGCAGTTGCGGGGCTCGGGGCGCGGCTGCTCGCGGGCAGCTATTACGGTCAGACCGTGCAAATCTGGAGCGCACTTCTGACAGCCGCCGCGCTGGCGGCGCTGATGGTGGGGATCATCGGGCTGGTTCAGCGCATCACCCTCAGGCGGATGGGGATGGCGTGATGGGCTGGCTTGTCGCGGCCGTTGTTGGCTGGTTTGCAGGATGGCAATTGAACGGGTATCTGGCCCGACGCCCCGCCACCAAGGCGATCCGTCTTGCTGGGCCAATCGTGTTTGGCGTCACGGTGATCGTGATCTGGGAATGTCTGGTGCACGGGCTCAATATCTCGCCCATTCTCTTGCCCCCGCCAAGCCAGGTCGCGGTGAGATTTGCCCATTCCCTGCCGCTGCTCTGGCGTGATTTTGCGCAAACGGTGCTCAAGGGCGCGCTGACGGGTTATGTTCTTGGATGTGGCGCCGCATTTCTCATGGCAATCTCTATTGACCGATTTCCCTTCCTGCAACGCGGCCTGCTGCCGGTTGGCAGCTTCATGGCAGCGCTGCCGATTATCGGACTCGCCCCCATTCTTGTGATGTGGTTCGGATTTGATTGGCAATCCAAGGCGGCTGTCGTGGTTGTAATGGTATTCTTTCCCATGTTGGTGAATACCGTCGAAGGCCTTCAGGATACCGATGCAATGCAGCGCGATCTGATGCGCACCTATGCGGCCGGCTACTGGAAGACCCTGCTGAAGCTGCGCCTGCCCGCCGCGATGCCGTTCATTTTCAACGGGCTCAAGATTGCCACGACGCTGGCACTGATCGGTGCCATTGTTGCCGAATTCTTTGGCTCTCCCACCAAGGGGATGGGGTTTCGCATCTCGATTTCGGTTGGCCAGCTCGCGATGGATCTGGTCTGGGCTGAAATTGTCGTGGCCGCTATTGCCGGTTCGACCTTTTACGGGATCATTGCGCTGCTGGAAAAGGCAATGACATTCTGGCACCCTTCTCAGCGGGTGCGTAATTGATGCTGTTTTAACGAACAACAGGGAGAGATGGTAATGACAATAGTTAAAAAAACGCTTGGCCTCGCAGCAATGGCGATGGCGACGGGGGGTGCGGCAGCCGCCGCCGACAACGTCACTCTGCAACTGAAATGGGTCACGCAGGCGCAGTTTGCCGGTTATTACGTTGCGCAGGATCAGGGGTTCTATGATGAAGAAGATCTGAACGTCACGATCAAGCCCGGCGGCCCGGATATTGCGCCCGCACAGGTCATTGCCGGCGGCGGCGCAGATGTAGTCGTGGACTGGATGCCCTCGGCCATGGCCAGCAGGGAAAAGGGTCTGGATCTGGTGAATATCGCCCAGCCGTTCAAATCTTCCGGCATGATGCTGACCTGCCGCAAGGATACCGGCGTGAACAGCCCCGAGGATTTTCCCGGCAAGACACTGGGCGTCTGGTTCAGCGGCAACGAATACCCCTTCCTCAGCTGGATGAACAAGCTGGATCTGGCCACGGACGGATCCGAAGGTGGGGTGACGGTGCTGAAGCAGGGGTTCAACGTCGATCCCCTGCTTCAGGGGCAGGCCGCATGCATCTCGACCATGACCTATAACGAATATGGTCAGGTGCTCGATGCAGGCCTGACCCCTGAGGAACTGGTCGTTTTCAAGTACGAGGATCAGGGGGTCGCGACGCTGGAGGACGGTCTCTACGTGCTGGGCAAGAATTTAGACAATCCGGAATTCGTGGACAAGATGGCCCGCTTCGTGCGCGCCTCGATGAAGGGCTGGAAATGGGCCGAAGACCACCCCGAAGAGGCTGCGATGATCGTGCTGGACAACGATGCCAGCGGTGCCCAGACGGAAGCGCATCAGGTCTTCATGATGACCGAAGTGGCCAAGCTGACCGCCGGAAGCGAAGGCGCGCTGGACCCCGACGATTACGAGCGGACGATTGAATCGCTCCTGTCAGGCGGATCAGACCCTGTGATCACCAAGCATCCGGGCGATGAGGCGTGGACTCACGTCGTGTCGGACAAGGCGCTGAAGTAATATCGCGAGCACGATGAAAGGGGTGCGCCGGCGAACCGGCGCGCCCTTGTATCGGCACACTGGTGTCAGGCAGTGCGCGTTATCCGTGCGCCAAGATGGGCCATGAGCGGCTCGAAAATCGGGAATGACGTAGCGATCGGACTGCCATCATCCACGCCTACCGGCGCGTTGGCTGCCATTCCGAGGATCAGAAAGGACATGGCAATCCGGTGATCCAGGTGGCTGGCGGTGTCGGCCCCGCCAGGCACATTGCCGTGGCCCAGCCCATGAACGATCCACCAGTCATCACCCTCCTCGACCTCAACCCCGTTGGCACGCAACCCGCTGGCCATTGCCTCGATCCTGTCGGATTCCTTCACGCGCAATTCTGCAACGCCGCGCATGACAGTGGCCCCTTCGGCAAAGGCGGCGACGACAGACAAGACAGGATACTCATCGATCATTGAGGCGGCGCGTGCCGGATCGACCTCTATCCCCTTCAGATCTGGCGAAAACCGGGCCCGCAGATCGGCCACCGGCTCGCCGCCCTCGCTCCGTTCGTTTTCATAGCTCAGATGCGCGCCCATTTCGCGCAACGTGGTGAACAGCCCTGCGCGCGTCGGGTTCAGCCCGATACCCGGTACCAGCACGTCCGAGCCGGGCACAATCAGCGCGGCGCAGACCGGAAATGCTGCCGAACTGGGATCGCGCGGCACTGCGATAGTCTGAGGTTTCAGTTCAGGCTGGCCTGTCAACGTAATGACGTGGCCCTCTTCCGTCGCCTCTGTCGTAATCTCTGCGCCAAAACCTTCCAGCATTCGCTCAGTATGATCGCGCGTTGCCTCTCGCTCGATGACTACGGTCTGGCCGGGGGCATTCAATCCTGCCAGCAGCACCGCCGATTTCACCTGCGCCGAAGGCATGGGGACGGTATAACGGACGGGCACGGGTTCCGCCGCGCCAACGATTGTCATCGGTAGCCGTCCGCCCGCGCGCCCCACCGCCTGCGTGCCAAACAGCGCCAGCGGGTCCGTGATCCGCGCCATGGGCCGCTTGTTCAGCGACGCGTCCCCGGTGAAAGTGACGGTGATGGGCGAGGTCGCCATTGCCCCCATGATCAGCCTCACCCCGGTGCCGGAATTGCCGCAATCGATCACGCCATCCGGCTCGGAAAACCCTCCGACCCCAACGCCGTGGACCGCCCACGCGCCCTCACCCAGATCGGTGACATCGGCGCCAAACGCCCGCATCGCGCGTGCGGTATCCAGCACATCCTCGCCCTCCAGCAGACCGGTGATGCGCGTCTCGCCTACCGCCATCGCGCCAAGGATCAGCGCCCGGTGCGAAATTGATTTGTCACCCGGCACATTGGCAGTGCCGGTCAGGGGGCCGCTTTTGGCCGAACTCATTGCGATGGGGGTGCCGTGACCAGACATGATTACTCTTTCGTATCAGGATGTTTTACCGCTCTGATAGCGCAACCGGCGCAGGGCGTCCATCGCCGCCTCAATTTGCTCCGCCACCGCCCAAAGAAAGCGTATGTGCTCGCAGCCAGGTCATGAAACCGCGCGGATCACTCGCCAGCATTTGCATCCGGTCCTGCGAAACTGGCGCGCCGACGACGGGTTTTTGCGGTCGATTGCAGCTATGCACGACCTCGTGGAGCAACAGGCCCTGACGAAGCGTTGGCGACAGGCGGTTGGCCATATGATACCAGCGGCTGTTCGCACCGGGAAAGTAGATCGGCAGCACCCTTGCTCCCGACCGGCGGATCATCTGGGCAGTGAAAACGTTCCACTCTCTCTCGATTGCGGGACCGAACATCGTGTCAGAGGATGCAACGACGCCGGAAGGGAACACGCTGATCAACCCGCCATCCTTCAGATGCGCCATTGCATCAGCCCGCATTTCAACCGATTTGCGCTGCGCGTCCGGCTCATGCGGGAACGGGACCGGAATCATGTAGCTGGCCGCGACCTCGTCAATGCCGGTCAGAAGGGCGCGTGTCAGGATCTTGTAATCTGTGCGGCGCCTTCCGATCAGATCCGCCAGGATCATCCCGTCGACCAATCCGTGAGGATGGTTTGCAACCGCCACAACCGGCCCGGTGAGCGGGATATTGTCCAATTCCCCATCAGGTGTCAGCAGGTCGATCCCCATCGTGTCGAGCGAAGCTCGCCAGAAGGCCTGCCCCGCAGGCGCATCGCGCTGCTCGAACTCGCGGACCATCCGAATGATCGACAGCTTGCCTGTCATCCACTCCATTGCGCGAATGGCAGACGCTGTCAGCGGCGCATCAAAGGAATTGGCATAGGTCAGACTGCGCCGGTCATATTTTGGAAGCGCCTTGGTGCGACTGTCCGGCACTGAGGCATTCGCGGGAATATCAGGTGCGCCATGATCGCCCCTTTCGCGTTGCTCGTTCACCAACCGGGACCGCTCCATTCTGCCTTGTGCGCGGTGCACTCTGCTACATGTCCTCTCCGAACCGAGCGGCCACAAGGGCTGCGACAGCATCAGCCAGCGCGGCCGCATCCGGACCGCGCGTTTCGACATCGATAGTTGTTCCCATCGCGGCTGCCAACATCAGAAGCCCCATGATGCTGTCACCACTGGCCGACTGCCCATCATGCGAAATTTCAGCGGTTGCATCAAACCCTTCGACCACCTCAACAAGTTTGGCCGAAGCGCGCGCATGCAGGCCCTTGACGTTTACTATCTGCAATCTTCGGATCACGGGTTGAGACATAAGGTCAATCTTCCACTGAAATATTTTGGCTATCGGTATATTTGCGGGCGGCATAGAGCGCATCGCGCACCGCCTCGGGCAGCGGTTTGTCACGGCTCTTGGTCAGCTTGATCAGCATCGGCAGGTTCGCGCCGTAAAGCATTCGCCGGTCACCACTCCGGCAGGCGGGAAGCGACAGGTTGGAGGGCGAGCCGCCGAACATGTCGGTGACGATGGCAACCCCGTCTCCGCGATCCACGTCAAATGCCGCCTGCGTGATTTCCTCGGACTTGGCGGTACGGTCATCGGTTGACTCCACGGAAATCGCGCGCATTCCGCTTTGGGGGCCGACAACATGTTCAACCGCCGCAAGATACTCGCGCGCCAGGCCTCCATGGGCAACAATGACGATCCCGATCAACGCCCTTGTATCCTTTTCTAGATGGCGCGTGTCATGGCTTGGGGGCAGTGCCCGCGCGCCGCTCCAGTTCACGGTGCCTAATTGACACCTGCCAGCCCGCATCTGCAAGAGTGCGCGCCAAAGTTTCCGTCAGTGCGACAGATCTGTGCTGTCCACCAGTGCAGCCCAGCGCGATAGACAGATAAGATTTGCCTTCATCAACGAAACCGGGCAGCAAAAGCTCAATCATTCCTGTGAGTTGATGATAAAACGCGGCATAGCGGGGGTCGCGCGCCACAAAAGCGGCCACTTCGGGTGATCGTCCGTCCAGAGAGCGCAGTGCCTCCTCCCAATAAGGATTGCGCAGGAAACGGCAGTCCAGCACGATATCGGCACCGGGAGGCAGGCCGCGCTTGTAGGAAAACGAATGAACTGACACCGACAAGCGCCCTGCGCCGCTGGGCAGCACCAGCCTTTCCAATTTCGCGCGCAGGTCATGGGGGCTAAGCTCGGATGTGTCGATAAGGATGTCGGCCCGCGCGCGCACCGTCTCCAGAAGGTCCAATTCGCGCGCAATTCCGATCTGAGCGCTTTCGGCCGGTGCCAGCGGATGACGTCGGCGCGTTTCCGAAAATCGCCGCAGCAATATGTCGAACCGACAATCCACATACAGCAACTGGACCTGCCCATCCCTCGACGCGGCCAATGTTTCGACTGCCCCAATCAAAGCCTGAGGCGTAAAATCCCGGTTACGGGTATCCACGCCAAGCGCCAGAGGCCGCTCCAGCGCCGGACCTTGCGCCGGGCCTGCGGTGACCAGTCGCGGCAGAAGGCCGAGCGGCAGGTTGTCGATCGCCTCGTACCCCATGTCCTCCAGCGCGCGGATCGCCGTGCTGCGACCGGCCCCGGAAGGGCCCGTAATCAGCATGATAGGCAGGGTGCGCCCGGCCATTGGCCCTTCAGTCTTACCCATCGTCACATTCCTTATGCGAACCTTCCATGCAGCATATACAGGTAAATTGCCGCTGGGAAATGGGCCGCAGCGCTGCCGTTCATCAAGGCGACAGTAAGGCCGAGAAGCGTCTCGGTCTTTGTTTCGGGCAGGCGTGGCGGCGCGGGACCATCCATATCCACGATCAGGCGTAACGGCTGCGGACCGGCCGTCGGTGCGTTCAGAATGCCGACGCCGCGCGCTTCGATCCGGCCGCGTATGGCGCCCGGGGCGACCATCATCAGACATTCCTGTTCGCGCCACAGCAAGGTCCGGTCATCCGCGACAAGCATCCCGCCCATGGCTATCAGTTGCAGGGCCAAGCCCGACTTGCCCGCGCCGGACGCGCCCCGGATCAACACGCCGTGGCCTGCGACGGACACGGAGGATGCGTGCAACATGATGGCGCTCGCTTCCCGCTCCATGCGCTCAGACCGGAAGGCCGACGATGAACCGCGCGCCCAGCGGGTCCGACGTGATATCCGCCTCGGTTGGACGGATATTCTCGGCCCAGATCACACCGCCATGAGCCTCGACAATCTGCTTGGAGATGGCCAGGCCAAGCCCCGAATTGTTGCCAAAATCGCTTGCCTCCCGTTGGGAGTAGAAACGCTGGAAGATTTTCGTCAGGGCCTGATCCGGTATGCCGGGGCCAGTATCCTCGACAACGATCAGCATGCGATCATCGCGACGCCGCGCCCAGACACGGATAGCATCGCCGCTTTCGCAAAAGCTGCAGGCGTTGGATATCAGGTTGACGAAAACCTGAGCCAGCCGCGCCTCCAGCCCGGTTATGATGATCGGCACGGTGGGGAAATCTGTAATGAGGCCAATGTCGTCAACCGCTGCCTGATCGCGCATATGGCGACTCAATTGATCCAACATGTGCATCAGATCAAACGGCTCCTGCTGTTCCTTGACCAACTCGCTGTCCAGCCGCGAAGCGCTCGAGATATCGCTGACCAACCGGTCCAGCCGCCGGACGTCATGCTTGATCACCTCCAGCAGTTTATCGCGCTGATCGTCGCGTTTGGCCACGCGTAATGTGTCTACGGCGCTGCGCAGGCTGGCAAGCGGGTTCTTGATTTCATGCGCGACATCGGCTGCAAACTGTTCGTTACTGTCAATGCGGTGATAGAGCGCTGCAACCATGCCGCGCAAGGCACCCGAAAGGCGGCCAATCTCATCCGTCCGTGCGGTGAGATCGGGGATGCGGACGCGCCCCTCGCCCGGGTTATCTCCACGCTGCGTGCCACCTATCTCCGCTGCTTTGGCAAGATCTGCCAAAGGAAGGGCGATGGTTGACGCCAGAACCAGACTGAGTGCGATAGAGACCAATGTGGCCAAGAGGAACATCTGGAAGATGCGCCAGCTGCCCGGCAATCCGCCAGTTTGATTTGATGCGCTTATCAGCGAAACTGCACCCACAGCTTTACCGCTCCGCATGATCGGAAATGCCGCCAAACTATCGGCGCTGGGCGCAATATCGACACCGGAACGCGTTTCCCCTCCCTTCAAGTCAGCGGGCACCTGAACTCTTACCTGTATCTCAAAATTTTCTGCGGTGTGCTTGGCCTCTGCCATCTCTCGGGCAAACTGCAGGTCCCTAACATTCGTTTGTGAAAAATTGAGATACAGAAGGCCAGCAACGAGAACATTCAGTGCGACAAGGTTAAAAACGAGGATTTTCCAAGTTAGTGGGGAGTTGCGCAGCAAGAAAAAAACCCTTAACGAAATCCGTCCCCGCTCTACCAACATGCGATAAAAGCAAGTTTCCGGGATCACGACATTGGCGCTACCAAATCCCGCCTCTCTGTCCCGCACGTCAATTCTTCCTACCGGCGTCATGACTTATCAGCTCTCATTGTACCTGTAGCCTATCCCATAAAGCGTCTCAATTGCCGAGAATGCGGGATCTACGGCCCGCATCTTTCGGCGCAGGCGCTTGATATGGCTGTCTATCGTCCGATCATCGACATAAACCTGTTCATCATAAGCTACGTCCATCAACTGATCGCGGCTTTTGACGAAGCCGGGGCGTTGGGCAAGTGCCTGGAGCAGGAGGAATTCGGTCACGGTGAGCGAGACATCACTGCCCTTCCACATCACCGAATGACGGAGCGGATCCATTCTCAGATCGCCGCATTCGATTACCTTGACCTCTTCGGTATCCGTGCCCGCCGCGATACCATCCAGCACTTCCTGGCGACGCAGCAACGTGCGGATCCGCTCAACCAGAAGGCGCGGGGAAAACGGCTTCTTGACATAATCATCGGCCCCCATCCGCAGACCCAAGACCTCGTCAATCTCATCATCCCGGGATGTCAGGAAGACGATCGGCATCTGCGTCTTCAGGCGCAGGCGTTGCAGCAGATCCATCCCATCCATGCGCGGCATCTTCAAGTCCAGCACCGCCATGTCCGGCATTTTTCTGCAGAACGCGTCGAATGCCTGCTGGCCATCGTTATAGGTATCTACATCGAAACCTTCAGCCTCGAGCGTGATTGCCACAGAGGTCAATATATTTCTGTCATCATCTACTAAAGCGATCCGGGCCATGATTTCATTCCTCTTGCTGCTCAGGTTGCCTGATATTTGCCACAGTCACGGTGTCAGATCCGACTCGCGAGTTCATACCGTCCGAATCACCCATGACGCAGCCTCCATTTGGCGGGGCTATCGATAACCAAAGGCTAAGAAGGTCGAATTTTCTGCCAAAACTTTATTTTTATGACGAGGATCCTCCGCTCTCCGCTCAGACGCTTGATGTGATTGCGCTAACTCTGATTTGGTTGCGCTAACCAAGTGGAAGCGATCTGTTCAACCCGTAAATCTGCGTGTTATGACGCCCCTATGCCAAAGCCGGATCCCCACGCAGAGCGCCGTCGCGCGGCGCATGCCCAGACAGGCCATGAGGCCGGCACAGACCAGTAACTGGAGAAAGACTGTCATGACATTGGGACGGGTAAATCCGAATTTCCTCCTTGAAAATCAAGGGATCACCGGCCTCGGTGAGGTGCATTACAACCTGATCGAGCCTGCTTTGGTGGAAGCTGCGCTAAAAAACGGTGAGGGTTCCCTGGGGCGCGGCGGTGCCTTTCTTGTGACGACCGGAAAGTTTACTGGCCGCTCTCCGATGGACAAGCACGTGGTCAAGACGCCGTCGGTCGAGGATAACATCTGGTGGGAAAACAACGGTGTCATGTCGCCCGAAGGGTTCGATGCGCTTTATGACGACATGGTCGCGTATATGGCAGGCGGCACCTATTACGTTCAGGATCTGATCGGCGGCGCCGACCCGGCCTATTCGATCAAGGTGCGCATGATTACCGAACTGGCGTGGCATGGCCTTTTCATCCGTCACCTTCTGCGTCGCCCCGAGCGTGATGCGCTGGACCATTTCATCGCGGAATATACCATAATCAATTGCCCCGGATTTCAGGCCGATCCCAAAAAACATGACTGCCGTTCCGAAACGGTCATCGCCATGAATTTCGACCGCAAGATCATTCTGATCGGCGGCACCGAATATGCGGGCGAAAACAAGAAATGCGTCTTTTCTCTGCTGAATTACCTGCTGCCTGAAAAAGACATCATGCCGATGCACTGTTCGGCCAACCACGCCAAGGGCAATCCGGTCGATACAGCCATTTTCTTTGGCCTGTCGGGCACTGGCAAGACGACGCTGTCGGCCGATCCCGAACGCACGCTGATCGGCGATGACGAACACGGCTGGTCCGACCGCGGCACGTTCAATTTTGAAGGCGGCTGCTACGCCAAGACAATCAACCTCGACCCCGAAGCCGAACCCGAGATCTACGCAACCACAGCCAAGTTCGGCACCGTGATCGAAAACATGGTGTACGACGAGTGCTCGCGCGAACTGGATTTTCAGGACGATTCCCTGACCGCGAACATGCGCTGCGCCTATCCGCTGGAATATATCTCGAACGCGTCGGCCACGGCGCTGGGCGGGCACCCGAAGAACATCATCATGCTGACCTGCGATGCTTTCGGCGTATTGCCCCCTATCGCCCGCCTGACCCCCGCGCAGGCGATGTATCACTTCCTGTCGGGCTTCACCTCGAAGGTGGCGGGAACGGAGCGCGGCGTAACCGAGCCCGAGCCGACCTTCTCCACATGCTTTGGCGCGCCCTTCATGCCACGCCGACCAGAGGTTTATGGCAACCTTCTGAGAGCCAAGATCGCCAAGCATGGCGCGACCTGCTGGCTGGTCAACACTGGCTGGACGGGCGGCGCCTACGGCACCGGATCGCGCATGCCGATCAAGGCCACGCGTGCCCTGTTGACAGCGGCGCTTGACGGATCGCTGAACAATGTCAAATTCCGCACGGATGCCAATTTTGGCTTTGAAGTGCCTGTCGACATGCCTGGCGTTGCGTCGGTGCTGCTCGATCCGCGACGGACATGGGACAATCCGGAAAGCTACGACCGTCAGGCGGCCAAGCTGGTCAACATGTTCGTCGAGAATTTTGAACAGTATATGCCGCATATTGACGAAGACGTAAAAGCAGCGGCAATTGGCGGAGGCAAATAAAGCATTTATCATCGGCAATTCCTGTGTCCGGTCCGGTCCGTCGCGTCAAACGCAGCGGACTTTGCTGATTGGCTTGGATGTCTTGCCTCGCCGCTTTAGAGTGCTGTCAGCACACCCTGCCCTTCCTCCGCAGGCAGCGAAGTTACAGCCAGATCCACGCCGGGCGTCCCGCCATGTCTGGCACCTTTCCGCGTGGATCAAGCCATTGAGAGGCGTAATGCAAGATGAAGCCGGATTTTCAGGACCGTCTTAATATTGCGCTTGTCATCATAGCGCTTGCCGGGCTGACGCTGGGGCTGGCCTTGTGGGCGACTGGCCGGGCTGATCTTGCGGACATTGTCTGGACTGCCGGGGTGATTCCCGTGCTGGCGGCGCTTGTGGTTGAAATCATGCGCAGCCTGTTCAGGGGCGATGTGGGGCTCGATATTGTCGCCGCCCTGTCGATGACCGCCGCGCTGGCCTTCGGAGAAACTCTGGCGGCGGCGGTTGTTGCGCTGATGTATTCGGGCGGCACCTTTCTGGAAACCTTTGCCGAGCAGCGCGCCCGCCGGGAGATGAGCGATCTGTTGACGCGCGTGCCGCGCACCGCAACACGCCATGATAATGGCGCGCTGACAGAGGTGGATCTGGACGCAATCGTACCGGGTGATCTTCTGCTGATCCGGCAGGGCGATGTCGCGCCCGTGGATGGCACGGTCGAGGCGGACGGCGCTCTACTGAACCAGTCTGCCCTGACCGGCGAAGCTATGCCCGCCCGGCTGACACGCGGCGGCGATGTCATGAGCGGGGCCACGAATGCAGGCGACGCGTTTGATCTGCGCGCAACGCGCCGGGCGGCTGACAGTACCTTTGCCGGCATCATCCGGCTGGTCGAGGCCGCGCAGAAATCCAAGGCGCCTATGGTGCGGCTGGCCGACCGCTATTCGCTGGTGTTTCTTTTTGTCACCATTGCCATCGCCACCGCCGCTTGGGCGCTGACCGGCGATCCGATCCGCGCAGTTGCCGTTCTGGTCGTCGCCACACCTTGCCCGCTGATCCTGGCAGTGCCCGTTGCGCTGGTGGCCGGCATGTCGCGCGCCGCCCATTACGGCGTTCTGATCAAGGGCGCAGGCCCTTTGGAGGCGATGGCGCGCATCCGGACGCTTATCCTCGACAAGACGGGCACGCTGACGGATGGCCGGCCACAGATCGTCGCCATCGATGCGGAACGCGGAGTGACCCAAGACGACCTGCTCTTCCATGCCGCCGCGCTTGATCAGGCATCCAAACATCCCGTCGCGCAAGCCATCGTGGCCGCCGCCCGAGCGCGGGGGATGAGCCTTCCCGTACCATCCGATGCAGTCGAAATGCCCGGTGAAGGAGTGACCGGGTTGGTAGCGGGCCGCCCTGTAATGGTGGGCGGAGCGGATTTCGTCATCGAGCAGCTTCGCGATCAAACCGGGCATATATGCACTCCCCGGCACCCTTCCACCTCTGCAATCGATGTCACTGTGGCAGTTGCCGTCGATGACAGACTGGCGGGGCATATCGTCATGGCCGATATGCTGCGCACCGGCACGGACGGGTTTCTGGACGGGCTGCGGCGGATCGGAATCGCGCGCATCCTGCTGGCGACGGGTGATCGGAGCGAGGTCGCCGAGGGCGTTACCGAAGGACTGGCCCTGGACGCGGTCCACGCAAATATGTCGCCCGATCAGAAAGTGGAGCTGGTGTACCGCGAGCGGCGGCGCGGGCCGGTGATGATGGTTGGCGACGGCGTCAACGATGCCCCGGCGCTCGCCGCGGCAGATGTGGGTGTGGCAATGGGCGCGCGCGGCACGGCCGCCTCTGCCGAGGCGGCGGATGTCGTCCTTCTGGTCGACCGGCTGGACCGGCTGCTGCCGGGGCTTGAGGTGGCGCGCGGCGCGCGGCGCATCGCGCTGGAGAGTGTCCTTGCCGGTATTGGGCTTTCTATTCTGGGAATGATCGCGGCTGCCTTCGGGTATCTGAGCCCTGTCGAGGGAGCGATCCTGCAAGAAGTGATCGACGTGGCGGTCATCCTCAATGCGCTCCGTGCGTTAAGGATCACTCCGCTATCCGCGCCTGGCCCTGCCACGGGCGGCAACATCCATGCCCGCGCCTGAGACTACAGCCCGTATTGTTCGCGCGCATAGCCTCCAAGGCCGACCGCATCGAGCCTGGCCAGCGGGGCAAGGAACGTCACCTGGATGACGCCGGGCGCGCGGCCAATTTCAATCGCTCCGTTCACGGTGGCGCGGTTGCGAATCTCGGGCACGGATAAGTCCAGCAGCTTTGCGGCGCGGGCAAGGCCGTTTTCAATGGCATCATTCAGGTTTGCCGCCGTGCCGATCACGGAAATCGGCGCCAGCGGTTCGATTTCCGCCACGCCCCAGCGGGCCGCCAGACGCGCGCCCTTCGCCTTTTCCTCGGCGCTGAAGGGTCGCGCCATGGGGGGCAGATCTTCCTCCAGCGGGAACAGAACCGGCCCGTCCAGAGGATAATCCTTCACCACCTCAACCTGCAAGGTCACGCTGCCCGATACGTCCATCGTGTGGCCCGCAATCTCGCCATCGCCTTGTCCCGCATGCATATCGCCCATATAAACGCCCGCGCCTTTAACCTTGACGGGGCAGACAAGGATCGCCCCCGCGCGGACTGCGTCGATATCCATATGTCCATCGGTCTTGTGCTGCGCCAGTTGCTCGGCCGTGATTCCATATTCATGCGGCGCCCCGACAAGGAAGGCGCCGAAATCGCCCGCATTGTGGCTGTCGGGCATCGGCATGGACGGGCACGTGCCCAGTTGGCCCATGAAGGGGCGCATCCGCACCAGCGTGCCGGGCATGTCCGAGGGTGCATAGTTCAGGATCGAATGCTGTTGGCTGGCATCTGGCAGCGCCGAATAATGATCGGCCCGCTTCGCGATTGCCTCGGCCGCGTCTTCCGGCAACGTCAGGCCCACACTGCGCGTGTCGTCAAAGGTGACGGTATAGCCGTGCACAATCTCGAACGGGGTGACAGCATTGCCGCATGCGTCACATTTCACCGATTGCCCGCCGACGCCTTCGATATGGGTTTCCGGCCAGATCGTATCACAGACCGGGCAGCGGGCAGCCACGTAGGGATCGCCCAGGCAAAATCCGTCGGGCGAGCTGTCATGGCCGGAGGCTGTGGCGATCGAGGTCACAGTGATATCGCGTATGCGGATGGCGACCGCGTCGCCCACCTCGGCGCCCTCGACATAGACGGGCTGCGTAACCTCATGCCCACCCCGCAGGCGCGGAGTGATCATCGGCCCCCAGCACCCCGGCGCGGTGTTCGCTATGATGGTGCCGCCATCCTCCAGCGGGCCAAGCATGGGAGCGTCCGGGTCCAGAACGCTGTTGGTGAATGCGTCCACGACAACACTGCGGCGCGCGCTGTGATCGGTATGGCTGGCGTCCGGCATGATGACCTCCCTGCGGCTCGTTGTTTGCAGGTCCAGCTTACGCCGTCCGGCGTCTCTGGCAAGTCGCAATGCGGGGAGGCGGGCCGTGTCAACGCCGGGGCACCTGCCGGATATGCGTCCACGCAACCCGCGCTATGACCGCCCAGACCGCGATCCGCAGGACCATCGCGCCAATCGTGCGCGGCTCGTAGGCTCCGCCCTGCTGGACATGCAAAAGAAAGGCTACAAACACCAGCGCGGTAACGCCAAGGATCGCGAGCGAAATCCAGACCGCTGTACGCTCCTGCCGCCACAGGCCGATCCCGGCGAGGATATATGCAAACCCCGCCATGAAGTTGAACCGCAGCACGAAAGGCACGGCATCACCCATGGCGATGCGCGCGGCGTCGCCTCCAAACAGCGTGAGACCGCCCGCGATGACGGTGATCACGCCAAAAACAACCGCCACTACAGCCGCGATCTGCAAAATGCGTGAGTGCCCGTTCGTCATCTGATTTCCCTTGAATGTTTCATGACTTGCGGTTGGCTGAGGCCTCAAGGCGGGACGTTAATCTGTCACTTTCCTGACGAATTGGGATTTGAGGCTCATCTGGCCAAAGGACGGTATCTTGCAGTCGATATCATGATCGCCGCCGACCAGCCTTATGCCGCGTACCTTGGTTCCCACTTTCAGAACCGAGGATGATCCCTTGACCTTGAGATCCTTGATGATCGTTACTGTGTCGCCATCCTGCAAGATGTTGCCCACGGCATCGCGCACCTCGTCAGCCGTCGCAGCACCCGGCGCCCATTCATGGCCGCATTCAGGGCACATCAGAAGGGCATCCACCTGATAGGTGTAGGCCGAGGCGCATTCGGGGCATGGGGGCAAGGTATCGCTCATGCGACGCCTTATAGCGCCGGCGCATATCCTTGGCCAGCCGCTGATTGCACAGGATCAGATCGCGGTCCGGTCGGTGCCCTTCAGATGCAGCATCGCCCGCGCCTCATCCGAACTAGCAATATCGCGACCCAAATCTTCGACGATGCGGCGGATCTTCGTCACCTGCTCGGCGTTGGTCTTTGCCAGTTTGCCACGTGCGATCATCAGCGAATCCTCAAGGCCAACCCGCACATGCCCGCCCAAGATGGCAGACATGGTAATCAGCGGCATCTGATGACGCCCCGCCGCCAGCACCGAAAACATGTATCCATCACCAAAAAGCTTGTCCGCCATTCGCTTCATATGCGTCAGGTTTTCGGGGTCGGCTCCGATCCCGCCCAGCACCCCGAACACGAACTGGATGAAAAGCGGTCCCTGCACCATCCCGCGATCCAGAAAATGCTTCAGCATATGAAGATGGCTGACATCATAGCACTCGAACTCAAACCGCGCGCCGCGTCTGTCGCCCATCTGATGCAGGACATGCACCATGTCGCGCGGCGTGTTCTTGAAGATCAGATCGTCGGACCCTTCAAGGAACGGCCTTTCCCAGTCATATTTCCAGTCTGAAATCCGCTCTGCCGCCGGGTAGAGCGCGAAATTCATCGTGCCCATGTTAAGGCTGCACATCTCGGGCTCGGCCTGCATCGGGGCGGCCAGCCGCTGGTCCAGCGTCATCGTCGCGCTGCCCCCCGTGGTCAGGTTGATCACCGCATCGCAGCCCTGCTTGATCCGCGGCAGGAAGGCATCGAAATGGTGGGGGTCGGCGGAGGGGCGGCCGTCCTCCGGGTCGCGCGCGTGCAGATGCAGGATCGCCGCGCCCGCCTCGGCCGCGCCAACCGCGGATTGCGCGATCTGATCCGCGGTGATCGGCAGGTAAGGCGACATTGAGGGCGTGTGGATCGACCCCGTGACCGCGCAGGTGATGATGAGTTTGGACATCTATTCCGCCACTGCCCTGGGCACCTCGTTCATGAATTGCGCCAGCGAACGATCCAGAATATCGGTCAGATCGTCCAACTGCCCTTCGGTCACGATCATCGGCGGGCAGACAAGGAAATGATCGCCCAAAGCCCCGCCCCGCGTGCGGCGCGAATAGATGATCAGCCCGTTGTCATAGGCGATATCGACCAGCCGCGAGTGGGCGTTCAGCCCCTTGGGCAAGGGCGCCTTGGTGACGCGATCCGCCATCAGTTCGAACGCGGCCAGCAAGCCCTTGCCGCGCACATCGCCGATCAGGGGATAACGCTGCATGAGGCCGCGCAGGCGTAAGGCCAGAGCGTCGCCCATCGCGGCGGCATTCCGCACCATTCCCTGCCGCGTAATTTCGTCCAGCACGGCAGAGCCAGCAGCGCAGGCCAGCGGATTGCCGGCATAGGTAAAGCCATGGATGAACCCGCCCGAGGCCATCACCGCATCCACGATGTCATTGCGCGCGATCATGGCGCCCAAGGGGACATAACCGGCGCCGAACCCCTTGCTGAGACAAATCAGATCGGGCGCGGTCCCCCAATGCTCGGCCCCGAAAAACGCGCCCGTGCGGCCGCCGCCTGTCATCACCTCGTCATGGATCAGGAGCACGCCGTATTCGGTACAGATCTCGCGGATGCGCTGCATGTAGCCTTTGGGGGGCACCAGAGCGCCGGTAGACGCCCCGCCCACAGGCTCCACGATGAAGGCCATGACCGTTTCAGGCCCCTCCTCCAGAATTTTCTGCTCCAGCATATTGGCATAATGCAGGCCGGTGGCCGGATCATCCGGGTCCAGCCCGTCCAGATAGGCGCGGGGCGCGGGGATTTTCGGCATGCGCTGCATCATCGGATCAAACGGCGCGGTCATCGTGGACATGCCGGTGATCGCCAGCGCGCCCAAGGTGCTGCCGTGATAGCTCGGAAAGCGCGAGATCACCTTGAACCGCCGCGCCTGTCCCTGGGCCAGCACATATTGGCGCGCCAGTTTCAGACAGCTCTCCACCGCCTCGGACCCGCCCGAGACGAAAAACACCTTGTCCAGCCCTTCGGGCGTCAACTCGGAGATCTTTTGCGCCAGTTCTTCCGAGGCTTCGGTCTGGAAATGCAGACGATAGCCGAAGGTGGATTTCTCCATCTGCGCGCGCATCGCGTCCAGCACCGCCGGGTTTGAATGACCGATATTGGACACCATCGCGCCAGACGATCCATCGATATAGCGCTTGCCATTCACATCCCACATATAGATGCCGTCGGCGCGGTCCAGCACCGGGCGGGGCGATTTGGTCTGGTAGAACAGGTTCGACATTGCGGCGGCCCTAACGGCTCAGATGTTTGCGCAGGAAATTCTTCGTCCGCTCTTCGCGTGGGTTCTGGAAAATCACCTCGGGCGGGCCTTCCTCGACCACCACGCCCTGATCCATGAACAGCACCCGGTCGCAGACGCTGGCGGCGAAATCCATCTCGTGGGTGACGATGATCATCGTCATATGTGCCTCGGCCAGCTTTTTCATCACCTGGTTGACCTCCTCGACCAGTTCGGGGTCCAGCGCCGATGTCGCCTCGTCGAACAGCATGACCTTGGGCTTCATCGCCAGCGCGCGGGCAATGGCAACACGCTGTTTCTGGCCGCCCGAGAGGCGCGAGGGAAAGACATCTATCTTGTCCGACAGGCCGACATTCGCCAGTTGCTCCTCGGCCAGCCTGTTGGCGTCGGCCGTACTCATCCCCTTCAACATCTTTGGCGCGAGGGTGATGTTGTCTCGCACGTTCAGATGCGGAAACAGGTTGAAATGCTGAAACACCATGCCGATGTCCTGACGCACCTGATTGACGTGTTTTTCGTATTTTCTGTGCGGCAGTTTCTTGTTGATCTGCACGCCCTCCAGCCACACCTCGCCGGAGGAGAGCGGATCAAGCTCGTTGATCGCGCGCAGAAGCGTGGATTTGCCAGAGCCCGACGGGCCAATAATGGCGACAATCTGGCCGCGCTCGACCGTCAGGTTGATATCTTTCAGAACCTGCAGCGCCCCGAAGCTTTTGGCGGCGTGGCGGATTTCGATAAAGGCAGTATGGGTCATGGCGGCTCCTTCAGCGCTGTGCTGCAATGCGGCGCTCAAAGCGGCGCAACACGGCCTCAAGGCTTAAGTTAATGACGTAATAGCAGGCAGCGGCAGCCAGATAAAACTCGAACGGCCGGTAGGTGCGGCTGATCGCCTGCTGTGCGGACAACGTGAGTTCAGCCACGCCGATCACCGATACCAGCGCCGAATCCTTCAAGAGCGCGATCATGTTGTTGCCCATCGGAGGCACCACGGCCTGCACCGCCTGCGGGATCACGATGCGGCGCAATGTCTGGCCGCTGGAGAGGCCGAGGGTGCGCGCGCCCTCGTACTGGCCTTTGTCCACCGACAGGATCGAGGCTTGGATCAGTTCGGAATTATACACCGCGAAATGCAGGCCAAGGCCGATCACACCCGCGACAAATGCCGGCAAGTCGATGCCGATCTGAATGAGGCCGAAATAGATCAGGAAAAGCTGGAGCAGCAGAGGCGTGCCCATGAAGAGCCACGCGAAAAGACGGAACGGAAGGCGGATTATCCAGTGACCGTAAAGCGCGATGACAGCAAAGACGATACCGCCAAAGAAGCTGAGCAACCCCGCTCCGATGGTGATGGCAATGGTCCAGACCATACCCATCAGCAGCATGTCCGAATAGCCGGGGACGACCGTGAAATCAAGACCCATGGCGGCCTCCTGTCAGGGGTGCAATCGGAATGGCGGCACTCACGAAATACGGGCCCGGCGGTCGAGCCAGTTGATGCCCTGCCCGACGATATAGATGAAGATCATGTAAAGGACGCCCGCCATCAGGAACATCTCGAACGGCTTGTATGTGGAGCCGATGAAGCGCTGGGCTGTCTGCGTCAACTCCACCACCGAAATCGGAGCAAGGAGCGCGGTGCCCTTGATCAGCGCGTTGATATTCACACCCAGCGGCCGGATCATCATGCGCGCGGCCTGCGGCAGAACCACCTTGCGCATGGTCTGCCATTTGCTCATGCCCAGCGTGCGGGCTGCCTCGGTCTGGCCGCGATCAACGGACAGGATCGCCCCACGGATCGTTTCGGTCATATAGGCACCGATATTTACCCCCAAGGCAATTGTTCCGGCGGTAAATGCATCCAGCTGGATGCCAATCTGCGGCCCGCCAAAATAAAGGATGAAAACCTGTATCAGTGCCGGCGTGCCGCGAAACAGGCTGACATAGGTCGCCGCGATCCACCGCAGCGGCGCCAGCCGCGACAGGCGCATTGCCGCGCCCAGCGCACCGCAGGCAAGGCCAAGAATACAGGTCAGGACCGAAAGCTGCACCGTCACCAGTGCCGCCTGCAGGAAGAACGGGTAGACCCGAAGCATCAGCTCGATATCCAAACGAAATCTCCTGCATTGGGGGCGGCAGTTAGCAAAGGACCCACCGGGGCGGCGTCAGCGCAGGCCATACAACCAAGGGGCGGAATGGCCCGGCAGGTGCAGGGGTTCAGCGGATGTCGCCGCCCACCCATTCATTCGCGATCTCCAGATAGGTGCCATCCTCCATCATCGAATCCAGCGCCTCCTGCATGGCGGCCTGAAGCTCGGGATTGTTCTCGCGGATGGCGATGCCGGCGGGAAACGCCTCGGCGTCCGGAGCGGGGATCTCGGCCAGATCATACTGCCCCGACTTCATCGCCAGAAGGACCGGGATTGAATCATTGATGACAACGTCGATGCGGCCGTTGGTCAATTCCATCAGCAATTCGGGCAGGCCCTTGTAGGTCTTGACGTTATAGCCCTGATCGCGTGCCCACTGGTCATGCGTCTCGCCCAGCGTCAGGCCCACGGTTACATTCGGATCCTTCAGCTGGTCCAGCGAAGTGATATCCGAGCCTTTGACAGTAAAGAACGCGCGCTTTGTGTTGTAATAGGGGCCGACGAAATCGATGACCTTGTCACGCTCCTCGGTGATCGACATGGAGCCGACAACCGCATCGAACTTGCCCGCGATCAGCCCGCCGATAATACCATCCCACGCGGTCGTGATGATCTGCGTTTTCAGCCCCATACGCTTGGCGATCTCGGTGCCAATGGCCGGATCGAACCCCACTACTTCGTTGTTTTCATTTACAAAGTTGAATGGCGGGTATTGCCCCGTCATGGCAATGCGCAAAACGCCTGCCTTCTTGATCGCCTCCAGATCATCCGCCATCGCGGGCTGCATGATCATCACACCCAGCATCGCGGCACTGCCCATCAGCACCGTGCGGCGCACCATTCTGGAAATCGTCTTCATATTGCTCTTCTCCCGTTGGATCATGTTCATTTCAACTGCGTCATCATGGGTGCGCGCTCTTTTGACATTGGCAAGAGGTTTGCACAGGGACCAATCATCATGCAAATAAATAAAGGCAATAGCCCGGATTGACAGGAGCGATGATGCGTCCCTACGAACAACGCTTTGTGTGGAACCTGGACTGGAACCTGCTGCGCACCTTCATGGTCATGGTGGAACAGGGCGGCATTACCCCCGCCGCCACCTTTCCGGGGCTCAAGCAGCCGACACTGAGTTCCGCGCTGAAACGGCTGGAGGCGCAGGTCGGCAAAAGGCGGGTCAACCGCTCCTCCACGCATTTCAGCGTGACCCGATGGGCGAGGTGCTTTATCGCGAGGCCAGCACGATTTTCGGAGCGGTCATGCAACTGCCTGTCCTGCTGAGCGGGGCCGAGGATGCCGTGACCGGCCAGATCACCATCGCGCTCGCCAGCCATGTCGCCTGCCCGCATCTTGACAAGGTGCTGGAGCGCTGCAACGCCGCGCATCCTGACGTGACCTGTACGCTCGGCATTGCCGAAAGCGAGGAGGTCATTACCCGCGTTGAGCAGAACCGCGTGTCATTTGGCATATGCCTTGTCGCGCACCGCCGCCCCAAGCTGAAATACCGTGTGCTTTACCGTGAATATTTCGGCCATTACTGCGGACCCGCGCATCGGCTGTTCTGCAAGACGGGGCTGAAGCTGGCCGATCTGCAGGACGAGGTTGCCGTCTCCTTCCAGACCGACAGCGCCGCCGGGCCGCTGTTCGAACTGGCAAGGATGCGGGCACGGGCCGGTATGCGGCCTGACTTGAAGAGCGTCTCCTCCAGCCTGTGCGAGGTGTGGCGCATGATCATGTGCAATATCGGCATCGGCGCCCTGCCCGTTCACGTAGCGGCGCGCGAGGTAGCTGCCGGGCAATTATGGCAATTGCCGCCCTTCGCAGGGCTGCCCGCCATCGACATCCACGTGGTCACCAATCCCGCGCGCAGCCTGAACCGCGCCGAGGCGGTGCTGTCACAGATGCTGGTTGCTGAAATTGCGGAAACGCCGTTGTCAGAACGGTCCTATTCCTGGCGGGTCCACGTGGCCGTGCTGTTGACAGTGCTGCGACGCGCCTTACTATCCCGTGCTGATCCGGCGCGCGCGGCGGCCCGATCCGGAGGACGCTCATGACCAACAGGACACTTCTGCTGACCGGCGCCAGCCGTGGCATCGGACACGCGACGGTGAAATCGTTTCAGGCGGCGGGGTGGCGTGTCCTGACCGTGTCGCGCTCCGCCTTCGACAGCCGCTGCCCCTGGCATGCGGGCGATACCGACCATTTTCAGGGGGATCTGTCCGACGCGGCCGCGCGCGCCGATCTGGTTGCGCAGGTGCGCGAGGCGCTCGGCGGCACCGGGCTGGGGGCTATCGTCAACAATGCCGGCATTTCGCCCAAGGGAGAGGGCGGCGCGCGTATGGGCATCGCGGACACCGCGGACGCGGTGTGGCATCAGGTGCTGGGTGTCAACCTGATCGGCCCTGCCGCGCTCATGCGCGATCTCATGCCCGAACTACAGCAGGCCCAGGGGTGCGTGGTCAATGTCGGCTCGATCGTCGGCAGCCGCGTGCATCCATTTGCGGGCGCCGCCTATGCCTGCTCCAAGGCCGCGCTGGCGGCCCTGACGCGCGAGGCGGCAGCCGAATTCGGGCCGCGCGGCATCCGCACCAACATGGTCACGCCCGGCGAGATCGAGACGGAAATCCTGTCGCCCGGCACCAGGGACATCATCCGCACCATTCCCCTGCGCCGCCTTGGCCAGTCCGAGGAGGTCGCGCGCGTGGTCCTTTTCCTGTGCACCGCCCAATCCTCCTACGTCAACGGCGCGTCAATTGACGTCAATGGCGGACAGCATGTCTGAGGATATGAGCGCCGGGGTGATCCCGCCACACTGACCGGGTTCCCACGCGGCTTGCCAATCACTTTTTTTCGCCGGACGGACGGCTCAGCACATAGGCGGCCGCCCCCGTAAGGAAGATTGACTGGAGCGCGATGACCCATGGCGCAACTCCGAAGATGACCGATCCCGCCAGACTGATGCCCATCATCGTGCAGGCCAGCGCCTTGTAACGCGGGGCGATGGCGCCGCTTGCCTCCCAATCGCGGATGATCGGGCCAAAGACCCGGCTTTGTTCCAGCCTTGCCCGAAGGCGCGGGGCGCTGCGGGTAAAGGCGAAGGCGGCCAGCAGCACGAAAGGCGTCGTCGGCAACAAGGGAAGGACCGCCCCCACAGCCCCCAGCGCCAGCGCAACCACTCCGACGCAGATCCATACCGCGCGCATCGCAACCCCGCCCCGAGGTGGGGCGCCGTCGCCACGAGATGACTTATCTGTCATGAAATCCGGCATCCTTGCCACTGGGGTGCAATCCTCGCGCAGGTTGCAAATTGTGCGTCAATGCAGCTTGGCAGCCTGTCAGGCAGATTTCAATGCGGCCACCGGTCCATCGCCCGCCGCCCAATGGCGGGCGGCATCACCAAAGGCCTCGAACAGCTTGCGCGATACAGGATCGTTGCTTGCATTCCATTCCGGGTGCCATTGCACCGCCAGCGCAAAACCGCGCGCGCCTTTGATATAGATCGCCTCGGCGGTTCCGTCAGGCGCGTGTCCGTCTATCTGGATGCGAGCGCCCGGCGTATTGATCCCCTGCCCGTGCAATGTATTGGTCATGACCTGCTGTGCCCCCATCAGCCGGTGAAATACCCCGCCTTCCTCGAAGGTTACCAGATGACGCAGCGCGAACTGCTGCTCCAGCGTGCCCTCGGGTGGCATACGGTGATTGTCCCGCCCCGGCAGATCGCGGATCTCCGGATAGAGCGTGCCGCCCATCGCCACATTCATCTCCTGAAATCCCCGGCAGAGGCCAAGAATTGGCTGTCCCGCCTCGATACAGGCGCGCACAAGCGGCAGCGCAATGGCATCGCGCGCCATGTCGAACGCACCATGCGCCTCGGTCGGCGGCTCACCATAGGTTTCGGGGTGAACATTGGCCCGCCCGCCCGTCAGGATGAACCCGTCGCAGACTTCCATCAACTCCGCGACGCTCACCAGCGCAGGATCTGCGGCGATGATATAGGGCATCCCGCCCGCCACCTGCGCCGCTGCATCAAGATTGATGCGCCCGACGGCATGAACCGGATAGCGATTTTCTACAATATAGCTGTTGCCGATAATGCCTATGATTGGGCGTCGCATGGGGGCCTTCGATCAGTCGGGGGAGGTGGAGAGCAATGTGACCGAAATAAGATAATTTTCAACCCCGTTATCGCGTCGTACGGCGCACCATCTGCCCCATCACGGAAACGGGATGCAATAAAGCTTTTTGAATAACCCGGCCTGCCCACCGTGTTGACGCTATCCTCACTCCGGACGGCCCAATGCAAATGCTCGGCGCAGGTTTCGCATAGACCACTTATTCAGTGGCGGGCTCGCTTGCGCCTTCGACGGTAAGCGGGTCTTCGGTCACGCCACTGCTTACGCCGGACTTCATTTCATCTTCACCCGGGTTATTCCCATCGTAGCTGATCCACATCACAAGCGCGAAGAGCAGGATCAGCGCAAAAACCACGACTCCAATCATTCCCATAATAGGGAACCTGTGCGCCACGTTCTTTTTCTCAGTGTCTGTGTCGGGTGCTGACATGTTTCTTTCTCCCATCGGACAGGTGTGGACCAATGTCTCCAGAGGAATGACATTGAAGGCCCACTGCTAAGTCTTTAACTTCGCCCTCGCGAAGAGGTTCCGACCGAAAAGGACACAGGATGAAAGATGCTGCCCCCGAAATAGTCTATCTGGCGGACTATGCCGCTCCCAACTGGCTTGTGCGCGACGTGCATCTGACGTTCCGGCTGGACCCTTCGCGGACACGCGTCCTGAGCCGCATCACCTTTCATCCAAACCCCGACGCGACCAGCCATGAATTTGCTCTGGACGGCGAAGGCATGACGCTGATTTCGGCCCGCATCAATGGGGCTGAGGTTACACCCGACGTCACGGAAACCGGCCTCTCCTGCGTCGTGCCGGACACCGAATTCCTGTGGGAGGCTGAGGTCGAGATAGACCCTGCCGCAAATACCGCGCTGGAGGGGCTCTACATGTCCGGCGGGATGTATTGCACGCAATGCGAGGCACAGGGGTTCCGCAAGATCACCTACTACCCTGACCGCCCTGATGTGATGAGCGTCTTCACAGTACGTATCGAAGCCGATCGGCCGGTGCTGCTGTCGAACGGCAACCCGGTTGCGTCCGGGGACGGCTTTGCCGAATGGCACGACCCCTGGCCGAAGCCCAGCTATCTTTTCGCGCTGGTCGCGGGAGATCTGGTCAACCACCCGGGCAGCTTTACCACCATGTCGGGCCGCGAGGTGACCCTGAATGTATGGGTGCGCCCGGGGGATGAGGATAAATGCGCCTTCGGCATGCAGGCGCTGAAGGATTCGATGCGCTGGGACGAGCAGGTGTATGGCCGAGAATATGATCTGGATCTGTTCAACATTGTCGCGGTTGACGATTTCAACATGGGCGCCATGGAGAACAAGGGGCTGAACGTCTTCAATTCCTCCTGCGTATTGGCCAGCCCTGAAACATCGACAGATGCCAATTTCGAGCGGATCGAGGCAATCATTGCGCATGAGTATTTTCACAACTGGACCGGCAACCGGATCACCTGCCGCGACTGGTTTCAGCTTTGCCTCAAGGAAGGGCTGACGGTCTTTCGCGACGCACAGTTCACGGCTGACATGCGCAGCGCCCCGGTTAAACGGATCGAGGATGTGATCGCCCTGCGCGCCCGCCAGTTCCGCGAGGATAACGGCCCGCTGGCCCACCCGGTGCGGCCCCACAGTTTTGTGGAGATCAACAATTTCTATACCGCCACCGTCTATGAGAAAGGCGCCGAACTGATCGGAATGCTGAAGACGCTGGTCGGGGATGATGCCTGGGCCAAGGCGCTCACGCTCTATTTCAGGCGGCATGACGGACAGGCCTGCACGATCGAGGACTGGTTGCGGGTGTTCGAGGATGTGACGGGCCGCGATCTGGCCCAGTTCAAACGCTGGTACGAGGAGGCGGGCACACCGCGCCTGTCGGTGACGGACAGCTACGCCGATGGTACCTATACGATGACCTTTGCCCAGCACACACCGCCCACGCCGGGGCAGGCAGGAAAGGCGCCGCGCGTCATTCCGATCAAGGTTGGCCTTCTGGGCCAGAACGGCGATGAGGTGCAAAAGACCCGCGTGCTGGAGATGACCGAAGCGCAGCAGAGTTTCGAATTCACCGGCCTCGCCGCGCGTCCCATTCCGTCGATCCTGCGCGAATTCTCCGCGCCCGTGATCCTTGAGCGCAGCACCGATAACGCTGAACGTGCGTTTCTTCTGGCGCATGACACGGATCCCTTCAACAAGTGGGAGGCTGGCCGCGCCCTTGCCCGGGATACCCTGCTGGCCATGATCCGGCAGGGCGCCGCGCCCGATCCCGCCTACCTTGAGGCCGCGCGCATCATGGCGCTCGACGAAGGGCTTGATCCGGCCTTCCGCGCGCTGGCGCTGGGGTTGCCCAGCCAGGACGATCTGGCGCAGGTTATCCACGATGGCGGCGCGACCCCGGATCCGCAGGCCATATATGATGCGCTGGAGGCGTTGAAGGACGCCCGCGCAGAAACGATGGCCGAAGCCGCAACGCAGCTTTATGCGCAGCATCAGGTGCGCGAACCCTACCGTCCGGATGCCGGACAAGCGGGCGCGCGGGCGCTGTCAAACACGATGCTTGCAATGATCACCCGGCGCGACGGCGGCGTGGCGGCGCAGGCACAATATGACGGGGCCGACAACATGACGCAGCAACTGGCCGCGCTCGGATGCCTGTTGCAGGCCGGACACGGCGATGCGGCAGTGGAAGCGTTCTACAACCAGTGGCAGGGCGATCGGCTGGTGATGGACAAATGGTTCGGATTGCAAATCGCCATGGCGGACCCGGCAGAGGCGGCGGACGTGACGCAACATCTGACGCAGCATCCTGACTTCACGATGAAGAACCCCAACCGGTTCCGTGCAGTTCTGGGGGCGCTGGCCGGATCGGCGGCTGGGTTCCATCACGCCTCGGGCAAGGGGTATGCGCTACTGGCGGACTGGCTGATCCAGCTTGACCCGCTGAACCCGCAGACCACGGCGCGCATGTGTGCCGCGTTCGAGACGTGGCGCCGCTATGATGCAGATCGCAAGGATCTGATGCGTGCCCAGCTTGAAAGAATCGCCAGCCAGCCGGGCCTCAGCCGCGACACAACCGAGATGGTCGGCCGCATCCTGAGCGCCTAACGGGGCGCCTAGCGGGGGTCCTGCCCGCTATGCGCCTGCACTGCCAGCGGGCGCTGCGGCGGGCGTGGCGACCGGCTGACGGCGCAATAGCTCTGACGGCGCAGCCACGCGGCCATGTCCTGACGTTTGTCGGCGTCCCGCATCGGGCCCCAATCAGCGGCGACCCCGCGCCAGCGGTCATCCTTTACCGCAATGGCGCTGTCGCGCGTCACCGTGCGTGCCATGATACGGATCGCACAGCTGAGGTTGTCGCCCCCGTCCGTCAATTCTCCACCCGATTTTGCCCGGCAGCCATAGCCGCGCGCGGTGCCCGGCAGGATCTGAAGCAGCCCGAACCAGAGGCCGCCGCCTCCCACCGCCTTGGCGCGATAGGTGCTTTCATATTTGGCCAACGCCGACAGAAAGCCCACCCAGAACGCGCGGCGTCCCTGCGCGCCCGCCGATGCGTAGCCCGGACAATACGCGGCAATATCGCGCGGAACCGTCCTCACCAGTGGCGCGCCGTGTTCGTTTAATGCGGAAAGCGCGCTTTGCGTCCAGTCAGCCCCGGCCGGGCGGTGATCCCAACGAGCCTTCGGGATAACGGCCTTGGAAATGGGAGCGGTGCGCGCTACGGGGCGAATATCAGAGGTTGTATCCGCCCGCACAACCTCCCATGGAGGGAAGGCCAGCATTACAACTATAAGGCATATTCGTAATTTTGTCATCTTACATTAACGCCCGGATTCGCGTCTGCTGCAATCCCAGCGCTGCGCGGCAGGCGGTTTCCGGCTCACCCGGACATGGCGCGCGTATCACAATGGGGGTCTGATGGCGCGGTTTGTTGTAATCACCGCGCCTCTTGCCCCAATGCGCGCTCTGCCGTAAAACGCGGGCGATCTGATCAAAGGACGCGCCATGCTGGACCTGACCTACAACACACCGAAACCGCGCGTTATTGCCGGCGCCAAACATGACTGGGAACTGGTCATCGGCATGGAGGTGCATGCGCAGGTCGCCTCGAACGCCAAGCTCTTTTCAGGCGCGTCCACCCGTTTCGGCGCCGAGCCGAATTCCAATGTCAGCTTCATTGACGCGGCCATGCCCGGCATGCTTCCGGTGATCAATGAATTCTGCATCGAACAGGCGGTGCGCACCGGGCTGGGGCTGAAGGCGCAGATCAATCTGAAATCGGCCTTTGACCGCAAGAATTATTTCTATCCGGACCTGCCGCAGGGCTATCAGATCAGCCAGCTTTATCATCCCATCGTCGGCGAGGGCGAGGTGCTGGTGGATATGGAGCCGGGTATCGCGCGGCTGGTACGGATCGAACGCATCCACATGGAGCAGGACGCGGGCAAGTCGATCCACGACATGGATCCCAACATGAGCTTTGTGGATCTCAACCGCACGGGCGTCTGCCTGATGGAGATCGTCAGCCGCCCCGATATCCGCGGCCCCGAGGAGGCGGCCGCCTATGTGCTGAAAATGCGCCAGATCCTGCGCTATCTGGGCACCTGCGATGGCAACATGCAGAACGGCAACCTGCGCGCCGATGTGAATGTCAGCATTTGCCGCCCCGGCCAATACGAGAAATATCAGCAGACACAGGATTTCAGCCACCTCGGCACCCGCTGTGAGATCAAGAACATGAACTCCATGCGTTTTATCCAGGCCGCGATCGAGGTCGAGGCGCGCCGCCAGATCGCCATCGTGGAGGGCGGCGGCGAGGTGGTTCAGGAAACCCGCCTTTATGATCCTGACAAGAACGAAACGCGTTCGATGCGGTCCAAGGAGGAGGCGCATGATTACCGCTACTTCCCCGACCCCGACCTTTTGCCGCTCGAGATCGAACAGGCATGGGTGGATCAGATCGCGGCCACCCTGCCCGAATTGCCGGATGCCAAGAAGGCGCGCTTCGTGCTCGATTTCGGCCTTTCGGAATACGATGCCTCTGTGCTGACCGCGGAGGTCGCCAATGCCACCTATTTCGAGACGGCTGCAAAAGGCCGCGATGGCAAGCTTGTGGCGAACTGGGTCATAAACGAGCTTTTCGGCCGTCTGAAGAAAGAAGGTGCTGATATCACCACCAGCCCGGTATCCCCTGCGCAGCTGGGCGGTATCGTGGATCTGATCGCATCCAACGCCATTTCAGGCAAGATTGCCAAGGATCTGTTCGAAATCGTCTATACCGACGGCGGCGATCCCGCGCAGATCGTCGAGGACCGCGGAATGAAGCAGGTCACGGATACCGGCGCCATCGAAGAGGCAGTGGATCGCATCATCGCCGAAAACCCGGCTCAAGTGGAAAAGGCGCAGGCCAACCCCAAGCTGGCAGGCTGGTTCGTCGGGCAGGTGATGAAAGCGACGGGCGGCAAGGCAAATCCCAAGGCTGTCAACGATATCGTCGCAGCCAAGCTGGGGCAATGACGGATACTCATTGGCAGACCGGCCCGGCGATGTCGGCCTGGATGACGGTGCGGCCGGAATGGATCGACTTCAACGGCCACATGAACATGGCCTATTACAACACGCTGTTCGACGACGGCATCATCGACATCTACCGCTTCATCGGGTTCGGTCCCGATTATGCGCGCAGCGAGGGCAAGACAACATACGTCGCGGATTTCCGCATTCGCTACCTGCGCGAACTGCACGCGGGTGACAGGGTGCGCTGCGCTTTTTTCCTGCTCGATCACGATTCCAAGCGGCTGCACAGCTTTCAGCAGATGTATCACGAAGATGGCCGGTTGATCGCAACTGCCGAGGGACTTTTGCTGCATGTCGATCTGGCAGGCCCGAACGTGGCGCCAATCCCCGCGCACATCGCCGAGCGGATCGACGCCATGCAGGCGGCGCATGATCTGCTGCCCCGTCCCGAGGGCATGGGGTTGCCCATCGGCATTCAGCGACACAACTGACCCTACAAGATTTTGTAAAACCCGCCCCCGGTGCTTAGATTAAGGCCGGATGACAGATTTGGACGGAGATCGGCATGGCGCACTATGACTACAGGGCAATTCCCGCCCCGACCAAGGGTGAGAAGATACAGGGCGTGAAGGCGCCCGAAGCGCGCTTTGCCCAGACGGTCGAAGGCCTGCTGAACGCACAGGCCGCCGAAGGCTGGGAATACATGCGCAGCGATGTCTTGCCCAGCGACGAGAGGGCGGGGCTAACCTCGACACAGACGATCTACCGGACGCTTTTGATTTTTCGCCGTGCCAAGGCCACGCCTCATGACGCCGCAGGCGAGGTAATTCAAGCAGCCCAGACCGCGGCCGAGGCCGCCGCGCAACCGCAACGGCGCGAGCCACCCCTTGCTGCCCCTCCGACACAGCGGGTGGAGCCGACACGGGGCGACCCTGCGCCCGCACCGTCCCCTCCCGAAGAACCCGCGCCGCGACCCGATACACCGCAGCCACCGGAAAAAGGCTGATTCAGCCTTCCACCTCGATCGCCAAGGCGTGGATACGCGAAATAAGCTCTGGTCCGATGGCTGTATGAATGGCGCGATGGCGGGCGATGCGCGACAGGGGTGTCAGTTCCGGGGCGTGAATCCGCACCCGGAAATGCGACTGCCCTCCTTCGGGATATCCCGCATGGCCACGATGCGCTTCGCTTTCGTCGATCACCTCAAGCATCTTCGTATCAAAGCTACGCTCCAGCGCCGCGCGGATTTCTGCTTTCTTTTCCATAATATCGGCCTTGGCCCCCTTCAATTCAGTCCCAATTACATTAGAGTATCCGCTTCGACTCGCATAGAGGTGCCAGATGACCAAATCAGATCCCTTTGGCTTCGACATGTCCGTATCCTCGGCCAAGAAGAAGAACCCCCGCGGACGGCGCAGCATGTCCGGCGCGTCCGAGACATCGCAGCGCCAGTGCGAACATGCGGGGTGCGAGAATGCGGGCCTCTACCGTGCCCCCAAGGCGCCCGACGTGCTGGATGAATATTACTGGTTCTGCCAGGAACATGCGCGCGAATACAATCTGAAATGGAACTTCTTTGACGGCACCACCGAGGCTGAAATGAACGCCCAGATGTCCAAGGACAAGGTGTGGGAGCGGCAGACCAAAGCATTTACCGATCCTGAAGCCCGCGCCTGGGCGAGGCTCGGCATCGAGGACCCGCATCAGGTGCTGGGCGGCAACGCCACCCGCAACCCCGGCAAGGAAAAGGCCGGCGGCCGCCGCCTGCCGCCGACCGAACGTCAGGCAGTGGATATTCTGGAGGCCAAAGACACTATGACCAAGGCCGAAGTCCGCAAGAACTACCGCGCTCTGATCAAAGTACTCCACCCCGATATCAACGGCGGTGACCGCAGTCAGGAAGAGCAGTTGCAACAGGTAATGTGGGCTTGGGATCAGATCAAGAACAGCCGGAATTTCAAGTGAAATCTGCTAAAAGCAGAGAGTCACAGGGCGGCTGATCGCGCCAGAACCGTGTGATCGAGCAAGCGGCTCCGGCGTGACCCGCGCCTCGGGCGCCCTTCATTATAAAGAGAGTCCTTCGGTTTTAAATTTGTCGATAAAGAAGGTGGAGACCGGGCCGGGCGCGGTACCTTTAAGGAACTCAAGCGCCCCGCGCACATTTGCTGCGATCTTGTGGCCAGCGGTGAATGCAGTCTGGCGTTGTTATAATCTTAATATCATAAAGCGCGTGCGACGGGCGTTGGCGCGTGTGTCGCGGATCTGACTGGGACATTCGTCGCAGGCCGCCGTTGAATGACGCGGTGTACCTGTCTATCGCGGTCGGCCTGGGACGATGGACTGCCACCTAACGCGTTGCTGCCGCCAGCCCCCTTCCGTATCGCTATCCTTGTGAACGCCGGGCCATTATCAGAAACTCTGCAGGCGGTCTTCTCACAGATCCCTGCGCTTGCGCCTCTTGTCTCAGAGTTTCTGGTGTCGGGGACCAGTCACAGGTGCCCGCGGAGCAATCGTCGATGACTGCCGGAATGCGCACCTTCTGGCAAGCGCCAAAGATGTCGGACAGAAAATCGAGGAACCAGCGCTGACTGGTCCGCAGTGACACAGGCATCGGCGCGCGACCGCCGCGCACCGATTTGCGGCTACTTCTGCGTCGGACCGAAAAACCCTTTTTCCAATAAATGCGACAGAGCCTCCTTTTCTTTTCGCCATGACCTATGCTCCATGGCAGCGATGCGCGATCCAGACCGTGTGAAAACACCTGCGGGGGTTTCGGACAGTCGGCCCGTTCGTTCTGCTGGTCGTCTTGTGCGCTTCTGCGAAGCATTTCACACGCAAGGTCACAAACCCTGCGATCTTGGCTGCCTAGGGTCAGGATCCAATGATTTCCGACGCGCTGCGTGATTCACGGCTGCGAAAACGGAGTGGTGATATGAGCGATCTTTACTGGCTGAACGAGTCGCAGATGGCAAAGCCGGAGCCATTCTTTCCGACATCCCCCGGCAAGCCGCGTGTCGATGACAAGCGTGTCCTGAGCGGGATTATCTTCATCAACCGCAATGGCTTGCGGTCGCGGGACGTGCCTGCAGAATATCGGCCACACAAGACCCTCTGCAGTCGTTGGAAGCGTTGGCGAGAAGGGTATCTTCGGATAGTGTCCCACCGGACGGTGTAATACCGCCGACCTTCGGAAAGGCCCGGATTTGATCAGGACGCCACAGCTGGCAACCTGACGTTGGGAGTGTCGTTCGCGCGCGCGAGGGTTTCAAGGCTCATGTATCGCCGCGCGAGCGTCCATTCGTCGCT
>JAUNVT010000346.1 GCA_030540655.1 Rhodobacterales bacterium | reverse complement strand
GGCTGCTGAATTAGTCCCTTCTGGACCACGATTTGAGCACATGATTCCTCCTCCGCACGAGATCTGTGGGGGGCAAGATGCGTGTGACGGATGAAACGAGCGGGTCGCTGTTCAGCTACGTCGATCTTGAGGACCGCATTCCATCCAGACATCCGCTGCGCAAGATCCGGCAAGTGGTCAACGATGCTCTCGCCAGTCTCGACGGCGAGTTTGCCCCGCTCGACGTCGATTTTTGCCGCCCTTCGATTGCACTCGTGCGGCTGATCCGGGCCAGCCTGATCCAGATCCTGTTCCCTGTTCGATCCGAGCGGTAGTTGATGGAAAAAATGCAATACAACCGGATGCTTCGCTGGTTCGTCGGCTTGGGCATCGACGACCCGGTTTGGGTCGCAACGGTGTTCACCAAAAACCGGGATCGGCTGCTGACGACGGACATGTCGCGCAAGGTGATGGCGGCGATCCTGGCGCACCGCGAGGGGGCACCGCTGTTATCGGATGAGCATTTCTCGGTTGATGGGACAGTGATCAAGGCTTGGGCGTCAATGAAAAGTTTCCAACCAAAGGCGGAGGACACGCCACCCGACGATGAGGGGTCGGGCGATCCGCCCACGTCCTCCATCGACCCTGACAATCAGCCCACCCGATCCGAGCCCGGGACCGAACCAATGCCGCGCCCCAATCACCGCAATCGGAACGCCGAGATCGACTTCAAGGGCGAGAGGCGTTCGAACGCCACCCCCGCTTGGACCACGGACCCGGAGGCACGGCTCTACAAGAAATCACCCGCAACCGGCGCGACACTGTGCTTCATGGGTGGAGGAGGGTCAAAGAACGGTCCGGGGGACCGTTTTCCCGACGACGGCGCTGATGGAGAACCGGCACGGTCTGGTTGTTCAGGGCGACTTGACGCAGGCAGACGGCCATGCCGAAAGGCCTGCCGCGATGGACCCTCGCCATGGGCCTCGAACCAGTGGCGGCACCATGGCTCGATGCATCGCCATTCCCAGGGATCGACCCGGCGGCTGACGCTTGGGGCGGACAAGGGATAGGATGTTGCCCAGTTCGTCTCCGCCCTCCGAAAGGCCTGCGTCACTGCGCATGTCGCGCAGAAATCGCTATATTCGGCCATCGACGGGCGCAAGACCCGACATCAGGGCTATGACTTGCCGATCAAGCATCGAAAGCGGATCGAGGACGCCTTCGTCTGGGCCAAGGCCGTCGGCGGCATGGCACAGACCATGTATCGCAGCATCGAGCGGGTGCGATCCCGCTTCATTCTGACGATGGCCGCCAATAACCTGGCCCGACTGACCGGACTACCGGGAGCATGAGCCGGAAGGCGACTGCATGGGGGTCGAAAATCTCGGGCCCTTGTTGGACTGTGCAAAGAGCGCCTTCACCCCAAAGGCAGAACAACGCTTCCAAGCGTCGATTAATTCAGCAGCCTGTTAAGTGTGGCCCGCGCTGCGTACCGCCAAATTGTCGGATGATTGTCGGGACCGCTGCAAGAGCGCGGCGACACTGTCGGCAGGGTCGAATTCGGCCGAGACCCTCTGTTAT
>JAUNVT010000345.1 GCA_030540655.1 Rhodobacterales bacterium | reverse complement strand
CGGCTGTCATGCCCCCATCCACCGTAAAGCTGGCGCCGCTGACATAGGCCGCCTGATCGCTGGCCAGCCAGGACACAATGTTGGCAATATCCTCGGGCGTGCCCATTCGGCCAACGGGGTGGCGGGCGAGCGCGTCCTGCCGTGCCGCATGGGGGTCGCCTGCCAGCGCGAAGGCATCATCTGCCATCTCCGTCAGGATCCAGCCGGGCGCGATGGCGTTGCAGCGCACGCGCGGCCCGTGATCGACGGCGATAGAACGTGTCAGCCCGTGCACAAACGCCTTCGACGCATTGTAAAGCGCCATGGATGGATCCGCCACCGTGGCGGAAATGGAGCCGATATTGATGATCACGCCCCCGTCCTGCGCCATGTCCGGCAGCACGGCACGACACATGTTGAACACGCCACGGCAATTGGCTCCGATCACCAGATCCCAATCAGCATCGGTACTGTCCGCGACGGATTTCTCAACTTGCACTCCGGCGTTGTTGACCAGAAGAGCGATGCGCCCCATTGCCTTGGCCGCAGCTTCTATCCGGCCTGCCGCCGCCGGATCCGCGACATCGGCCTGAGCCCATTTTGCAGCCGCGGGGAAATCAGCCGACCGTGCACTGCGACCACACCCCAAAACGTCATACCCGTCCGCCATCAGCCGCAATACGATGGCGCGGCCGATACCGCGCCCTGCTCCGGTGACAATCGCGACGCTCACAGCCTCATCTGCTGCACTTGCGCGCTCAATCCGCCATCCAGCACCCAAAGCTGCCCCGAGGCATAGCGCGCCTCGTCGCTGGCCAGCCATGTGACCAGATTTGCCACATCGTCAGGCGACCCATATGCGCGCATGGGATGCACATCGCGCACCGCCTGTTGCAGCGCGCCGATATCTTGCCCACCGCCGCCCGACCCATCGCCGGCAAAGAAACTCTGCAACATCGGAGTATCGATGTAGCCGGGGCAAATCGCATTGACGCGGATCCCTTCAGGGCCATGATCGCAAGCCATGGCGCGGGTCAACGCATGGACCGCGCCCTTGGTCGCGCAATAGGCAGCAAGACCGGGATCAGCGATGAAGCCGTCATAGCTGCCGAAATTGATCAGCGACGCGGTTGTGCCCTCCTGCGCTGCGTGGCGCAGCAGGGGCAGCGCGTATTTCGAGGCCAGGAACGTGCCGGTGACGTTGACGGCAAAGCTGCGGTTCCATTCCTCCAGCGTGGTGTGCTCAATCGTTTTTTCAATCTCTATTCCCGCCGCGTTGACCAGAATATCCAGCTTTCCAGCCTCGTTGTTCACGCGATCCATAGCGGCCCGGATATCGGCTTCCTGGCTGACATCCATCGGGATGAAATCGGCGCTGGTGCCCGCCGCCTCCATCGAGCCAACCTCGGTCAGGTCTGCCGCATAAACACGTGCACCCTCGGCCAGAAACCGTGTGCAAATGGCGCGCCCGATCCCGCCGCGCCCGCCGGTGACAAGGGCGGTCTTGCCTTGCAGCCTCACGCCGTCCTACCTTTGTCTTGCGTTTCGACGTGTGCCTTTGCGGATCGGTCGTTTGATGCG
>JAUNVT010000344.1 GCA_030540655.1 Rhodobacterales bacterium | reverse complement strand
CCCCCGTGGCGCATGGCAGGAGAACCCTTCGCGCGACGCGTGCCATTGCAGGCGGTCGCCGCGCTCCGAGACATGTGATGTCCCAGGCTGCTCTGGTTGCCGCGCCTCACAACGCATCCATGAAGGCCTTTGCGAATCGTTTGCGAAATGCCGGGGAACCGCACAGGCTCATCATGCCTCCGGTCGCCCGGAAACTGGGCACCCTTGCTGACGCCCTTTGGGAAAGCCGTCAGAAATGGACGCCTTCGACCGCGTGAAGGATACAGGTGCTAAAGCTGCACCATGTTGGCGCGGACATCACCTCAAGAGGACATTTTAATCAAAGCAGGAAAGAGGAACTGGCAATCCCTAATGAGCATAATCCGGAGTCTTCACGCCGACAGTAGCTGTGCATCACAAAGAGGATATCACCGCGTCACAGTTCGCGAGCAGTCAAGCAGACCTTCAGATTCAAATGAAAACTCTCTTTCCTTACCTATGATCACATGATCATGGATGGTAACCCCGATGCTGTTACACGCCATGGCTACGGAAGCTGTCATATCGATATCCTGCCGACTAGGGGTCGGATCCCCGGAAGGGTGATTGTGGACCAGAATGATCGCGCCCGCATTCAGCTCCAAGGCACGCTTCGCAACCTCGCGAGGGTAGACAGGCACATGGTCCACAGTTCCCTTGGCCTGCTCCTCATCCGCCACAATAATATTTTTACGATCAAGAAACAGAATGCGGAATTGTTCCGTTTCACGGTGCGCCATCGATGTGCGGCAATATGTTATCAGATCGTCCCATGAACTTACGGCTTCGCGTTTGAGAATTTTTGCCTGTCCCATACGTTGCGCAAACGCTTCTGCGATCCGAAGTTGCAGATACACTTTCTGAGTCGCACCTTCGACTTGCAGGAGCCGATGTTCGGATGCGGCGACGACACCGTTGAGATCTCCGAATGTCGAGAGCAACCGCTTGGCCAGCGGCTTTACGTCTACCCTCTGGATCGCGTTGAAGAGCAGGAGTTCCAGTAACTCGTATTCCGGCATAGGCTTGTGACCACCCGCCAGAAACCGGTTACGTAACCGCTCTCGATGTCCCCAATAATGTGGGATCGAATTACCTTGGTCATCGATGATCAGCCCCCCCCCGGCAGCTGCGGATTGGGAGAGGCGTTGTGTTTTCTTATAAGAAGGGGCGAAGGCCGATGTCAAAAAAACCGCATCAGGGGGTGGGGATCTGGCATCAAGATCAGCAAGTCCGCGCAGCGCTTCCTCCGAAAATCCGTCGCCAGAGGCAGGCGGAGATACCTTCCGATCTTTAACGTTCATCTTCAGAAGACGGTTGAAGCCGATCATGATGGGATGTTTCTTCATATGGCCTCCGGCAGGTATGTCGGCGATGGGAAATTATTTGCCAAAATCTATAAAATCTTAGTTAAGACCGGATTAACTTTTTTTGGCCAGTTGCCCCTTCCGAAACCAAGCCGCTCAAACAAACATGATCAGAAATTTTCTTGTCAAGCGATGGCCTCTGATGATGTACCCGCCCGCCGACGGCATCTGTGTGGCCAAGGTGGGTCTGTGAGGCT
>JAUNVT010000109.1 GCA_030540655.1 Rhodobacterales bacterium | reverse complement strand
CCGCCGCGCTCATCATACCCGGGAATATCAGCATCATCCCGCTGCCCGCCAGATGCCCCGAGCTCGATCCCGTCGAAAACATCTGGCAATTCATGCGGGATAACCGGCTCTCCAACCGCATCTTCGGATCCTGCGACGAGATCGTCGATCATTGCTGTCATGCCTGGAACAAGCTGATCAGCCAGCCTGGACGCATCATGTCCATCGGACACCGCCAATAGGCTCATGAGTTCTGATCAGTGCAGCTTGGTATAACTGGTAGAATGCCAGCGTTACATTTCCAGCAGAGCTTATGAAGCGAACCTGATATCGAACACGGTTAAATGGTTGCCTCATAAAGGGCGCGCAGGTTTGCTTTGGTGAGCTTGACCGGATTACCGCCGCAGCTGGGATCCTTGACCGCTTCAGCCACCAGATCGTCGATGCGCGCGGCATCAACCCCCATGTTCGAAAGCTTGCGCGGGATACCGAGCGCATCGTTGAAATCCTGCACAAAGCTGCAGAACCCGTCAAACCCCCCCGAAATATCCAGATATGCAGCGGCGAGGCGAAAACGATCGTGAATTTCAGGCGCGTTCAGTTTCAGCACGGCGGGCATGCACACAGCGTTGGTGGTGCCGTGATGCGTGCCGAAAACCGCACCGACGGGATGGCTCATCGCGTGGATCGCGCCAAGACCTTTCTGGAAGGCGGTGGCACCCATCAATGCGGCGCTCATCATATGGGCGCGCGCCTCGAGGTCGGTGCCGTCCGCATAGGCACGCGGCAGATAATCCTTGACCAGGCGCATCCCTTCCAGCGCCATACCCTGACTCATGGGATGGTAGAACGGGCTGCTATAGGCCTCGACGCAATGGGCAAAGGCATCAAGGCCGGTGCCTGCGGTGATGGATTGCGGCATGCCAGTGGTCAGTTCGGGATCGCAGATGACAACCGTCGGCAGCACCCTGGGGTGAAAGATGATCTTTTTCACGTGCGTCTCGGAATTGGTGATGACGCTGGCGCGCCCTACCTCGGAACCCGTTCCAGCCGTGGTCGGCACTGCAATGATCGGCGCGATGGCATCCGCATCGGCGCGGGTCCACCAGTCATCCACATCCTCATAATCCCATACCGGGCGTGACTGGCCGGCCATGAAGGCAACCATCTTGCCCAGATCGAGCCCCGAGCCGCCGCCAAAGGCGATCACACCGTCATGACCCCCGTTCTTGTAGGCAGCCACGCCCGCATCGAGGTTCTTCTCGTTCGGGTTGGGGTCGACCTGGCTGAACATGGCGCGGCCGAGGTCTGCCGCCTCCATGATGTCCAGCACTTGGGCGGTGATGGGCAGATCCGCCAGCCCCCTGTCCGTGACCAGGAGAGGCCGCGTGATGCCTGCCTGCGCGCAGGCGGCGGGAAGCTCCGCGATGCGTCCCGCGCCGAATTTGATCGAGGTCGGATAGGACCAGTTTCCTGTCAGATTCATTTTGTCACCTTCTTGAGATGGTAGGATTTGGGGCGCGTCAGATTGTGATAGCCGATCACCGACAGCCCGCCGCCCGACCCGGTATCCTTGCAGCCTGTCCAGCAAAGGCCGGGGTCCAGATAATCGGCGCGGTTCATGAAAACGGTCCCTGTTTCGATCCGGTCAGCCACTGCGCGCGCGCGGTCCAGATCGGCGGCCCAGAGGCTGGCGGTCAGGCCGAAACGGCTGTCATTCATCAGCCGCACCGCCTCATCGTCAGAGGCGACCTTCATGATGCCGACCACCGGACCGAAGCTTTCGTCGCGCATCACGCGCATCTCGTGGGTGACATCCGTCAGGATCTGCGGGGTAAGGTAGGCGCCGCCATCATCGGCTTCCATCGGGGCAATATGAGCGGTGGCGCCTTCGGCCAGGGCCTCGTCGATCTGGTCCCTCACCTCGCGGGCAAAACGCACATGCGCCATCGGGCCAATGGTGGTGGCAGGGTCCAGCGGATCGCCAAGCGTATAACCCTGAACGATCTTCACAGCTTTTTCCACAAACGCATCATGAAGGCTTTCATGCACATAGATGCGCTCGATGCCGCAGCAACACTGACCGGAATTGAACATCGCCCCGTCGATCAACGTATCGACGGCGGCGTCCAGATCCGCATCCTCCATGACATAACCCGGATCCTTGCCGCCCAGCTCGGTCGCGACGGGGATAAATGTGCCCGCCGCTGCGCGCTCCATCGCGCGTCCGCCGCCAACGGAGCCGGTGAAATTGACAAAGTCCACCGCGCGGTCTGCAATCAGCTGTGCCGTGGTGTCATGGTCCAGAAAGACGTTCTGGAACACATCATCAGGCACGCCTGCGGAATGAAATGCCTGCGCCATCCGCTCACCCACCAACAGCGTTTGCGTTGCGTGTTTCAGCAGCACTGCGTTGCCTGCAATCAGCGCAGGCGCAACCGTATTGATGGCCGTCATGTAGGGGTAGTTCCACGGCGCGACGACCAGAACCACACCGCGCGGCACGCGCCTGATGTAGCGCAGAAAGGTATCATCCTCGCCTACCGGGATATCGGCCAGCGCCTCGGCCGCGATCGAGGCCATATATGACGCGCGCTCGTTGAATCCGCCGAATTCACCGCCGAACCGCACAGGCCTGCCCATCATACGGGCCAGTTCCGGCACGATATCCTCGTTCATCGCGCCCACGGCGGCAACGCCGGCCATGACCAGCGAAATCCGCTCCTCCAGTGGGCGGGCCGCCCAGACGGCTTGCGCAGCGCGGGCCCGGTCTGCGGCGGCGCGCGCGCCCTCCGGCGATAATGTCTCGCGGATGGCAAAAACCGATCCGTCGATCGGTGATAGGCAGGTCAGTGGTTCGCTCATTCCAAATTTATCCATTTGTTGACGGGGCCGGTCGAGCTTCCCCTTGGGTCGGGGGATCAGCAGCGCTCGAACCCGCGGGCAATTTCGTAATCGGTGACCACGGCTTCGAAACCCTCGATCTCGACCTCGGCAGCGCGGGCGTAGTGATCCACCACATCATCGCCCAGCGCGGCGCGCAGCATGTCCGATCCCAGCAGCGCCGCGCGCGCATCGCGCAGGTTGACAGGGATCATCCCTTCATCGCCGGAATAGGCATCGCCCTCAAAGGGCGGGGGCAGCTCCAGCCCTTCCTCCATACCTGCGATCCCCGCCGCCAGTTGCGCGGCCATGGCCAGATAGGGGTTGATATCCGATCCGCCGACGCGGCATTCGACGCGCACCGCCTTAGTGCCCTCGCCGCAAAGCCGGAATCCAACGGTGCGGTTATCCACCGACCAGACAGTGCGCGTGGGGGCAAAGCTGGCCTTCTTGAACCGCTTGTAGCTGTTGATGTAGGGCGCGAGGAAATACGTAAAATCCGGCGCGTATTTCAGCATCCCGGCCATGTAGCTTTTCATCATGGACGACATGCCCAGATCATCCGCCTTGTCGAAAAAGACATTCTCGCCGTCCTTCCACAGCGACTGGTGGACATGGGACGAGCTGCCGACGCGATCCTTGTGCCATTTCGGCAGGAAACTGGCGGCATGGCCCTGCTGCCACGCAATCTCCTTGATCGCGTGCTTGGCGATGCTGTGATAATCGGCCGTATCGAGCGCGGCCGCATATTTGATGTTCAGCTCTTCCTGCCCGCACTCGGCTTCGCCCTTGGTGCATTCGATGGGCAGGCCCGCGTTCCACAGATGGTTGCGCAGGGGGCGCATCACATGTTCTTCCTTGGTGGTCTGAAAGATGTTGTAATCCTCGTTATAGCCGGAAATCGGCTCAAGGTCGCGATAGCCGCTTTTGCGGATCGCATCGAAGCTGGGCTGGAACAGGAAAAACTCCAGTTCGGTCGCCATCATCGCTGTCAACCCCATCTGCTCCAGCCGGGCCAGCTGCGCCTTCAGCATGGCGCGAGGGGAGTGGGGGACGGGGGCACCGTGATGGTCCAGCACATCGCACAGCACCATCACGGTGCCCTCCAGCCACGGCATCGGGCGAAGCGTGTTCAGATCGGGCGCCATGACGTAATCGCCATAGCCTGCCTCCCAGCCGGTGCTGGCATAACCCGAAGGCGTGGACATTTCCAGATCGGTGGCGAGCAGGTAATTGCAGCAATGCGTCTCCTTGTAGGCGCCATTGATGAAATGCCCTGCGTGGAACCGCTTGCCCATCAGGCGGCCCTGCATGTCCACCAAGCAGACCAGCACGGTGTCGACGCTGCCGTCATTCACCTGTTTTTTCAGATCGTCGAAGCTGAGCGCCGGGATCTGTGAGTGGGTCCGGGCGTGGGGCTGGCTGTGCATGCGGCACCTCGTGGAAAACATTGGAGAACGGGACACGCCCCGGCGCAGGGGGCGTGTCCACCCGGTTCAGTTCATTCGAAGGAATAGGGCGGGCCGGCGTTGCCGATGACCTCGTTATAGTCACGGAACACCTTGACGACCTTCGCGGCGACTTCGCCTTCTTCTGCCATCTCGTCCCAGAATATGAGCGCGGCGTCCTCGACGACCTTCCATTCCTTTTGCGGGATCGAACGCAGTTGCAGCTTGTCGCCTTTCGCACGCAGGCGCGCTTCGCCGCCCCAATACCACTGATCGCGATACTTGGCCCCGGCCTCGATGCCCGCCATGACGATATCCTTCAGATGCTCGGGCAGGTCGGCCCAGGATTTGGGGTTGACGAAATGCGAGCCGATCCACGCCCCCGAGATGTTGTTGGTCAGGAAATAGTCGGTCACATTGGCCCAGCCGACCGTGTAATCCTCGGTGATGCCGCACCATGACATGCCGTCGAGCTCGCCGGTCTGCACGGCGACCTCGGCATCCTCATAGGGGATGCTGACGGGGATGACGCCGAACTGCGTCAGGAAACGGCCCGCCGTGGGGAAGGTATAAAGCTTCAGCCCCTCCAGATCCGCAAGCGATGTAATCTCGCGCGTGGTGTTGAAATTACAGGGGTCCTGCCCCGCCGAGGCCAGATAGGTAACGCCGACCTTCTCATATTCCTCGCGCCAGATATCGGCGAGCCCGTATTGGTTGAACATCACCGGCACATCGAGAATATGCTTGGTCGCCAGCGGAAAATATCCGCCAAAACGTTGCAGGGGTGTGGGCGATGCCATAGAATCGTCGTCGGAATGGACGGCGTCGATGGTGCCGCGCTGAAGCGCCTGGAACAGCTCGCCGGTCGGAACGATCTGGTCAGCGAAATAAAGCTCGATCTCCATCTCGCCATTCGCGGCCTTGTTGATGTAATCGACAGCCGGTTTGGTCACTTCGGCCCCCAGCGCGGCGCCGGCATAGGTCTGCATCCGCCATTTGATCGGCGCCTGCGCGCGCAGGATCGAGGGCGCGCTGAGCGCGGTGGCCGCCGTGCCGATACCGGCGGAGGCCAGGAACTTTCTGCGTGTCGTCATGTCATCTCTCCTTGTTGTGGTCATGTCATGCTCCTTTTGCGGAGTTCTTGGGTTGTCAGTTATACACGTAGTTGGGCAGCCAGAGGGCGATCTGCGGAAAGATCATGACCACAGCCAGCGCCACGACCATCACCGCCACGAAAGGGACGATCGAGCGATAGATATCCCTGATCGAAATTTCCGGCGGCGCCATGGCCCGCATCAGGAACAGGTTATAGCCGAAAGGCGGCGTCATGTAGGCGATTTGGCAGGTGATGGTATACAGGACACCATACCACACCAGATCAAAGCCCAGCTGGCCCACCAGCGGCACATAGAGCGGCGCCACGATCACCAGCATCGCGGTATCGTCCAGAAACGTGCCCATGACGATAAAGCTGAGCTGCATCAGGATCAGGATCACCCACGGGTCCAGCCCCAACTTGGCGGTGAAAAGGTTCGAGATCGCGTTGACCGCCCCCAGCCCGTCAAAGATTGCGCCAAACCCCAGCGCAGCCAGAATGATCCACATGAACATGCAGGAGATGCCCAGTGTCTGGCGCACGGAGTTTTCAAACACTTCGCGCGTCATGCGGCCTTTCAGTACGGCAGCAAAGAAGGCGGCCATCGCGCCGATCGCGCTGCTCTCCACCAGCGATGTCCAACCCTTCACGAAGGGCACCATCATCACCGCAAAGATGATCAGCGGCAGCAGCCCGGCCGACAGCAGGCGCATTTTCTCGGCTGTCGAGACATTGCGCTCCTCGGGCGCCAGAACCGGGCCGAGGTCGGGCTGGATTCGGCAGCGCACATAGATATAGATGATGAACAACATTGCCATCATCAGGCCGGGAAGGACGCCGGCCAGCCATAATTGCCCCACCGGCTGCCGCGCGATCATCGCGTAAAGCACCAGCACAACAGAAGGCGGCACCAGAATTCCAAGGCTGGACCCCGCCTGGATCACCCCCGTCACCATGATCTTGTCATAGCCGCGTTTCAGCAGTTCGGGCAGGGCGATGGTGGCGCCGATGGCCATGCCCGCCACGCTCAACCCGTTCATCGCCGAAATCAGCACCATCAGCCCGATCGTGCCAATCGCAAGCCCGCCGCGCACCGGTCCCATCCAGACGTGGAACATCCGGTAGAGATCGTCGGCGATGCGGCTCTCGCTCAGCACGTAGCCCATGAAGATGAACATCGGCAGGGTCAGCAGCGGGTACCACTTCATCAGCTTGATCGCGGCCGAAAACGGCATGTCGGCCCCGCCCGTGCCCCAGAGCAGGATCCCCCCCGCGGCCGCCACGAACCCGATGGCGCCGAACACCCGCTGGCCCGTCAGCAACATCAGCATCATCGAGCTGAACATCAGCACGGCTATCATCTCGTAAGGCATCAGATTTCTTCCCCGCGAATGCGGCCGATATCGCGAAAAAACTCAGCGGTGACTTGAAGCAGCATCAGCGTGATGCCGAAGATCATCAGAACCTTGACGGGCCACATATAGGGCCGCCAGGCTGACGGGCTGCGTTCCAGAAACCCCATCTGCTCCCTTGCGGCTGCGGGCCCTTCGGTGACAAGCGTCTTGAACAGATCCCAGAAGAAGCTGAACGGCTCGCCGCTGAAATGCCCCAGCGAATAGGCGGTGGACCCAATCGCGCCGTAAAGCAGCACGCCAAGGTAGAACATAAGAAACAATACCGTGAACGCGTCCATCCACGCTTTTTGCCGCACCGACCAGTTCCCATAGAAGAGGTCCATCCGCACGTTCGATCCCATCTGGATCGAGTATGGGCCGCCCAGAACGTAAAAGGCGACCATCACGAACTGTGCCATTTCAAGCGTCCAGAGCGTCGGTTGAAAAAATACCTTGGACACCGAGGACCACATCAGCACGCCAATCAGGGCGAAGATGAGATACATCGCGAACCGCCCGATGAAGTAGTTCATCGCATCGACGCCGCGCACAAATCTTCGGATCATGCTAGGCATGGTCGGCTCCTTCGTCATGCATTCCCAGATGGCGAAGGGCAGGGGCGAGCATGGCGCTCAGCTCCTTCGCAATATCGGCGACAGCATCCGGCGTGGTCAGCAGATCGTTGCGCACCTCGATCATGACATTCGGCAGCCCGTGTGCCATTCCGTGGATCTGCAGCGAATGGGTGACACCGTGTTCGGGCCCGTAGGGCTGATTGCGATGGATGGTGCGAGGCGATGCCTTTTCCGCATGGCAAAGGATCGTATCGGCCAGCGCGGTATCGGAATCGTGCAGGATGCCGATTTCGGTCGCGCGGGTTTCGCCGTAATAAACCGGTGTAAAGCTGTGAATGGTGATGATCGCCGTCTTCTGGCCCCGTTTCTGGCGTTCTGCAATGACCTCCGACACCGCAGCGCAAAAGGGGCGATAGACCGTTTCGATCCGCTCTTCGCGCTCGGCATCCGTCAGCCCGGTATTGCCCGGCACCTCGATCAGCTCGGATTGTTGCGGCATGGCGGAGTCCGCATCGGGCGGGCGGTTGCAGTCATATACCAGCCGCGACACGCGGGCCGCGATGACCGTTGCATTCAGCCGTTTCGCCAGATCCAGCGCCAGATCGCGCGCCCCCGGATCCCAGGCCGCGTGGCTGATGGCCGCCTCGGCGCTCAGCCCCAGACCGGCATAGCGCGCCGGAATGTCATGCGCCGCATGTTCGCACAGGATGAGCGCCGCGCCGGATGCATCGGCGCCTGTTATCTCGATCACCGGGTCTGTTTGCGGCAGTGCGGCCATGACGCCCTCTCAGCTTGATTGAAGAAATGTTTCCATGCCAAATAAATTCTGTCAATATCTTTTCAGACCCATACAGGAAACAGTGTGATGAACCAGACACCCCCCCCATCAGGTCGCACTGTGCGTGAGACGATCCGCGCCCATTACGCCGCGCTGACCCAATCGGAACGCAAATTTGCCCAAGCCTTGCTGGACAATTATCCAGCCGCCGGGCTTGCCTCGATCACGATCGCCGCAGCCAATGCCGAGGTTTCCACCCCCACATTGGCCCGTCTGGTGCAAAAGCTGGGATTCACGGGTTATCCTCAATTCCAGCAGACCCTTCTGGCCGAACTGGAGGCCAAGGCATCCGGCCCCACCCAGCGGCGCGATCAATGGGCCAGCGAGGTGCCTGAATCGCATATGCTGAACCGCCTTGCGACGGCGATTGGGGATAACATCCAGCACACGCTCGCCAATCTGGACAGCGCGCAATTTGACAGCGCGGTCCAGCTCATGGCGGACACGGACCGGCGGCTATACGTGGTGGGGGGGCGCATAACCCGCGCTCTGGCCGATTACGCGTTCACTCATTTTCAGGCGGTGCGCAGGCGCATTACCCATATGACGTCCGGCGCCGCCACATGGCCGCATTACGTGCTGGACATGGCAGAAGGCGACGTGTTGCTGCTGTTCGACATGCGCCGTTACGAGACGAACCTTCTGCGGCTTGCGCAATTGGCGACGGAGCGGGGGTTGTGCGTGATCCTGATCACCGATCAGTGGTCCAGCCCCGCCGCCTGCCACGCGACCCACACCTTCAATTGCTGGACGCGCATCCCATCCGCATGGGACAGCAACACCTCGACCATGATGCTGCTGGAGGCGCTGATCGCCGCAGTGCAGGAACAGAACTGGCCTGAAACGCGCGACCGGTACGAGCGGCTGGACAGCATCTTTGACGCGGCGCGCCTGTTCGAGAAATGACGTAAGTTCAGCCCGCCCAAGGCAACAATTTTTCGCGCCCCGCGTTGATGGTCAAAGCGGAGGGAATTTTCATGAGCGAATATGACGTGGATGTGGCCATTCTGGGCGCGGGAACCGCTGGAATGGCGGCCTATCGGGAGGCGGCAAAACTGACGAGCCGCATCGCCCTGATTGACGGAGGGCCGCTTGGGACCACCTGCGCACGAACAGGCTGCATGCCCTCCAAATTGTTGATCGCCGCCGCCAATGCGGCCCAAAGGGTGCGGGATACCGAATTGTTCGGCATCCAGACGCAGGCGCCTCGCGTCGACGGCGCAGCAGTCATGCAGCGTGTGCGCGAGGAACGCGACCGGTTTGTCGGATTTGTCATGGACACCATTGATGACATTCCTGAAGGGCAAATGATCCGTGAAAACGCGAGCTTTGAAGATGACCATACGCTGCGGCTCAGCGGTGGGGGCACCTTGACCGCGCGTTCCATCGTCATTGCCACCGGAGCGCGCGCCAATATAGCCGGCCCGCTCAAGGATGTGGGGGACCGTCTGGTGACCAGTGCGGATATATTCGACTGGGAGGATCTGCCCGGCTCGGCGGCGGTGTTCGGCGCGGGGATCGTCGGGCTGGAACTGGGGCAGGCGCTGCATCGGCTGGGGGTGCGGGTGCGCTTGTTCGGCCGCGATTACGCCGTGGGGCCGATTACGGACGAGGCCGTGCGCAGCTCTGCGGCCGCTGTTTTTGAAAAGGAATTTCCCGCCCATTGGCACGCCGATACCAAGGTGGAGCAGGAGGGAGACGGGGTTGAAGTCCGCTGGTCGGATGCGGATGATGACTCCGCCGCCGAGCATGAGGAACGGTTCGATGTGGCCATCGCCGCGACCGGACGGCGGCCCAATGTGGACAAGCTGAACCTCGATGCAACGTCGCTGCCGCGCGATGAAAAGGGGTCTCCGGTCTTTGATGCGCTGTCGATGCAGGTGGGTGCGAGCCATATCTTCATGGCGGGCGATTCCAGCGCCGACCGGCCGCTGCTGCACGAGGCCGCGGATGAGGGGCGCATCGCGGGTCAGAATGCCGCCCGGTTTCCCGCCGTATACCGCAAGGCGCGGCGCACCGCGCTGAGCATCGTTTTTTGCGAGCCGCAGATCGCCATGGTGGGCGCCAGCCACAAGGATCTGACCGAGGCCGGCACCAAGTTTGCCACCGGCGGGGTTGATTTTGCCGATCAGGGCCGCGCCCGTGTGATGGGGGTCAATTCCGGACTGTTGCGGGTCTATGCGGCGTTGGACAGCGGGCGTTTGCTGGGAGCAGAGATGTTCGGGCCGTCGGCCGAGCATCTGGGCCACCTTCTGGCATGGGCAATGGCCAGCGATCTGACTGTTGACCAGATCCTTCAGCGTCCGTTCTATCACCCCACCCTTGAAGAGGGGCTGCGTACCGCGCTGCGCAATGCCGTTCAGGGGCTGGGCATGGGGCCGAAGCCGCCGCTGCGCAGCATCGATTGCGGACCGGGCTGCTAAGTGTCCGATCCGAAACTCTTCGCATGATGTCATGGCCTTGCTGGCAGGCGCGCAACGCGCCTGCTATGGGCGATGAGGAGCCACGCCTCTGCGCTGGCGATGGTTTTCTCCCCCTCTTTCGCCATTCGGCGGCACCGTCCGAGCCACGCGAGAGTGCGGTCGACGACCCATCCGCCGCCCGGCAGTGGCTTGCATGCAAACCACGAGAGGGGCGCGGGATGATCTCAAGGCCCTGTGCCGTGTCCGGGCGTTTGACGATCCGCAACGACCAGCGCCCGATCTTTTCGAGTGCCCCTCCCAGTTCGGGACCGGCATATCCGCCATCGGCAAAAACATGGCGCAGCAGCGG
>JAUNVT010000343.1 GCA_030540655.1 Rhodobacterales bacterium | reverse complement strand
CACCGAGGTCATTTCGTGCAGCGACGCCGCGATGTCCGCGATGCTCTTCCGGCCAGAGACTGATAAACAATTCGATCACAGCACCCGCATCCGTGCGTGCCTCATGTCCAGCCATATGAGCTGTACGCAGAATCTGATGACGATCTGAAGGAGGCGGTTTGCCGTGGTGTCCCGCAATGGCGGCATAGAGTTCATGGCGGACCTGTTGATCTCCACCGAATACCGGCATCAAAAGCCCGTCGTGATGGCGCAACAACGCCTCGCTGACCTCCCAATGTGCTTTGCCCTGCGCCGTGCCGCTGTTCAGCATGTTGCGGAACGCATTCCCGATCTTGCCCAGATCATGCAGTGCAATCAGTAGGACAAGCGCTTGCCCCTGAGCATGTGTGGTCTCGCTTTGCTGCACCAAAACTTCGGCCACCGCCGCGACATCAAGCATGTGATAAACTGCGGGATGCGCCGGCCCCCCTTCATGCACGGGAAATTTTCCCGCCCAGTCGGTTAATATTCGACGCCAATCGATCATTCCGTATTCCTTCGCCTCATGAGCCCAGACAACGTCAATAACCTGATAATATCGGTCAAAGTCATCTGACGCCCGACAGTCCCTGTGGAACGTCAGATGATCGACTAGACGCGGACGGACTTCTGAGTCAAATCGGCTGCGTCCGCAAAGCCGTTCTGGCCTAAATATCAAATACTCCTGAGCCAGACCGGCCATTTTAAATGATAAGGTCGATAGTCCGGTGTAGGGAGGGAGATGCCAATCCGCAGCCCAGTTTGAGCGTCTGCTTTAACTGAAAGCGCTGGTATGGCTTTTGCCCGTTCGCATCCAGCGGCTCGCCCGATCCGGCGCTGTTCGCGCCGAATCCCTGTCTCTCGGCATGGCAAAAGTAGCGTATACTTACCGTGCTGATCCTTATTGCGTGGCTGGTTTCAAAAGCTGATCGAAACCGCCTTGTGTCGCCAGAACAAATCAATGTCGCATAGCTCTGACACAGAATTGTTCATCCACACCACCCTTTCCGGCGACCGCGTTCATATCGCCGGGCAAGTCCTTCGCCAATCAGTGTGTCGCCCACGTCCACGCGGTTGACATACAGGCGGCCGAGAAGCCGCTTGTATTTGTCGCGGCCCGGCAGGAGTACAGATCAACCTGTTTCACACCGCTGATCAACTCGCGCAACCGCGCCGTTGCCATATTGCCAAGTTGCAGCTCGTACTCGCATTTGGCGCGATATGTTTCCGGCGTATCAAATCCAACCAATCGAACGCTCTCACCGCCAATTTTAATGGTATCCCCATCAACGACATAGATTTTCGAGCCTTGGACGGCTTCACTAAAACCTAGCCCCGGCATTGCCAAAGCCCACAGAAGCAAACAGGTTCGAATGACCCCGAAGCACCGGCTAGAGCGTATCGGCCCTGATCGGATTCGGGATTCCCAAGGCTTTCTTTCTGTGATTCCCTTCTGCTGAGGCAGATATGGGGTCGAAAATGGGTAAACCGCATCCTTTCGAGTTGCGTGTCCGCGCCGTTGCACTTGTCGAACAAGGCAACACGCATACCGAGGCGGCACGGCGGCTGTGCGTTTCAATCAAGTTCGTCA
>JAUNVT010000003.1 GCA_030540655.1 Rhodobacterales bacterium | reverse complement strand
TGGCGGAGCGACAGGGATTCGAACCCTGGAGACGGTCTCCCGCCTACACACTTTCCAGGCGTGCGCCTTCGACCACTCGGCCACCGCTCCGTTATGCCTCTTTAGCGCCCGTGTTGGAGGAATATCAAGCACATAATCACAGGATCAGTAAACGTATCAAACCAAGATCCCTGCATGCGATCGCTATAACGTTTGGAACGTCGAATATAGGCTCACAAATTGACGTGCATGTTGTTGATCAGCCTTATTTCAGGATTGGTCATCTGACCGGAGGTCAACTTGGATCAGGCGAAAGCCTGTTCGGTAGAACGGACGGGTTTGTAAGTCTTCTACCGGCGCCACGCAGACAAAAGACACGTCGCTGCCCCAACGTCTGGCGCCGAGGGCGAAAGAGAACTGATGATAATCCGCCTCTTGCTTATCGCTCCGCATCCCAGGCCCCGGTACTGCCATCGACGCCTACCTGTTGCGCCCCTTGGGGCACGCCCGTGCCACGTGAAGTTTCGCCGTCCGCTCGCTCGCGGGCGCGGGCGGCGCCCATGGCACCAACCAGTGTTTCGGGATTGCGAAGCCAGATATCGCGCTGCTGAAAGGGCATTTCGATACCTTCCTTGGCGAATTGCGCGACAATATCGTGGTTCAGATCGGACGTTACACTCATGATAAAGTTGATGTCGCGCAAAATGGCACGGATTTCGAAGTCGAAACAACCCACACCGATCCCCTTGAATATGATGGCTGGTTCAGGGTTCATCAGAACCATGGGGTGGGTGCGGGCGACGGAACGCAAGATGCTTTCTACCCGCTTCGTATCGGAGCCATAGGCGACGGCAACCTTGATGATGACGCGGCCCACCGTGCTCCCCTTGGTGTAATTCGTCACCGTGCCGCTGATCAGATCGGCGTTGGGAATGATCAGGTCCGAGCGGTCAAAGGTCTCGATCCGGGTGGAGCGGACCGCGATTTCACGCACCGTGCCATGCTGGCCGTTGACCTCGATCCAGTCGCCCTGGCTGATGGGGCGTTCGATCAGAAGAATGATCCCGGATACAAAGTTGGATACAATGTTCTGAAGGCCGAAACCGATGCCAACGGACAGCGCACCGGCAACGATGGCAAGGCTGCTCAGATCGATGCCCGCGCTTATTATGGCGATCAGCATCGCAGAGAAGATACCGATATACCCCAAGCCCGAAACAATGGCGTCGCGTCCGCCGGTATTGATCCGGGTCTTGGGGAGTAAAGTGTTTTTAAGCGTTCCCTGAATGACCCGGGTGATAATGAATCCCACTGCAAAGACAATGGCAAAGGTCAAAAAGATGCTGGGCGATATGTTCAGATCCCCGATCGTGATACCGCGGCGGAAATTCACCCAAAGCTCGCTCAGATCGGCAACCCGCGCGCCCCAGATCAGCGCAAAAATCGGCACGGACGCCAGTATCAGCCCGAATCCCAGAAGCATCGGTAACAATTCATCCGCCGCGCCAGCGCGGTCCCGCACCGCAAGCGAATAAAGCTCGCGGATGACCCGTTGCAGGATCGTCAGGATCCCCAGCAGAAGCAGGGACGACATTGTCGGCACCATCAGGCCGAAACCGGCCTTGAAATACCCTACGGCGATCAGTACCGGCCCCGCGACCGCAACGAAGATCAATACTTTCGACAATAGCAGAACCAGCCGTTGGCGGTAAGTTCGCGTGGCCACTTCGGAGGCGTCGTCCGCGCCGACATCATCCACCAGGCTGCGCGTATGCAGCGCGAGCAGGCGCGATATACGCGTCAGAAGGACAGCCGCCCCCAGCATGAGAGGGAAAAGCGCGATGACGCGCGCTTCGGTCGGAGCATGGACAAACTGCGACGTGGTATTAACGAAATGGGCAACCGCCATGAGCAGGCCGAGGCCGCCGCCGTAAAGCCGGCCCTTGCGGCGGTCTTCATGCTCCAGAAGCAGCGGCAGACGGTTCTCGCCGCGCCTTGGAAAGCAGCGCAGCGCAGTCCAGCGCACAATGAGGAAAATCAGAACCGTGGTTTTGAGGACATCCAGCATGGCCGAAGCGGTCGAGGCGTGGAACCCGCTGAAATTGAACGCATGGACCAAAAGCAGCATCCCGCAATAGGGCACGATCACCTGACCCAAGGATACAAGGAAGCCTACGATCCAGCGCCCTGACGTGGCCGAATGGGGCCGCACCAGCCGCACCGCCAGTTCTGTCCAGAACCGCCCCCGGACGAGCAGGACCAGCCCGATCACGGCAAGCACAGCCGTGACCGGAAGCCGGGCCGCAAGTTTCGCGCGCTGAACCTTGCTGTTGAGCCCGATGTCGATTTCGCTGCGCACGGCTTCGAATGTCGTGGCGAAAGAGGTTGCCGCAGCGCGCCAATGAACCGGGTTCAGGGGCGAGGGCCCGCGTTCCAGCAACTCCTCGGCCGAACGTTCGCGGATGATGCGGTCAATGCTCCGGATCAGCTCATCTGCCTTGCTGTAAGCAAGCTCCGCCTTCTTGACAGGCGCGCGCAGCTCGGCCAGCTGATCGTTCAACTCCTTGCGCTGCATGGTTATTTCCGGGGCTTCTTCCGGCTCTCCCTCGGCCGGTGCCTTGCCCAGCGCGCGTAATTGTCCTTCGAGTGCCGCTATCGCATTTGTATTGACGCTTCGCGCCGCATCGAAAACGCTGCGCCACTCAGTCAACTGCTCGCGCATGATCTCGAACGCGGAGGTGGATGCACGCTGCGCGTCGATCGTGTCGACGGCGCGTTTGCCTATCGTCTCCCAGCGGCTGTAATCGGGCGCCGAAGGAGGCTGCTGCGCCTCGGCCGTCGTCGGCCCCAGAACCAGCCACCCCGAAACGGGTGACAGGATCAGCATCAGGATCAGCAACAGACCGCGCAGCGGTGCGATCATTCTTCAAAAACCCCGGGAATGGAGCGGGGCGCATCATGCATCCAATGCGGGACCGGCAGGCCCTTTTCGCGCAGGAATTCCGGGTTGAAGACCTTGGACTGATAGCGCGATCCGTAATCGCAAAGGATCGTTACAATGGTGTGGCCGGGCCCGAGGTCGCGCGCCAGCCGGATCGCGCCCGCCACATTGACGCCGGTCGACGGGCCCATGCAGAGCCCCTCATGCTCCAGCAGGTCGAAAACGATGGGGAGCGCCTCCTCATCGGAAATCTGGTAGGCGTAATCGGGGGTAAACCCTTCCAGGTTGGCGGTGATGCGCACCTGCCCTATCCCTTCGGCGATTGAGCCACCTTCGGCCTCCAACTCGCCCGTGGTGTAGTAGGAATAGAGTTTGGCGCCCATCGGATCGGCCAGCGCAACCTTGACGCCTTTGGGCTGCAACGCCATGGCCACCCCCGCCAGCGTGCCGCCCGACCCTACCGCGCAGCAAAACCCGTCCAGCTTGCCGCCCGTCTGCTCCCAGATTTCGGGGCCGGTCGTTTCGATATGCGCCTGACGGTTGGCAACATTGTCAAACTGATTGGCCCAGATCGCGCCATTGGGCTCGGTCCTGTCCAATTCGGCCGCCAGACGTTCGGAATAGCGCACGAAATTATTGGGGTTGCTGTAGGGCGCGGCGGGCACCTGCACGAGGTCCGCCCCGGCGAGCCTCAGCATGTCCTTCTTTTCCTCGCTCTGGGTTTCGGGGATGACGATCACCGTCCTGAACCCCATGGACGCGCCAACCAGCGCAAGGCCGATGCCGGTATTGCCGGCGGTGCCTTCGACAATCGTGCCGCCCGGTTTCAGCGTGCCGCGCGCTACCGCATCGCGGATGATATAAAGCGCGGCGCGGTCCTTGACCGATTGACCGGGATTGAGGAATTCAGCCTTGCCCAGAATGGTGCAGCCGGTTTCTTCGCTGGCGCGGCGCAGCCTGATCATCGGGGTATTGCCGACCGCGTCGGCCAGATCCTGTGCAATGCGCATCGCGTGTCCTTTCCAGCGTGAAAACATGCGTAGACACTTAGGCGCGATAGTCCCCCAACTCAAGCCGAAGCGCGCAGTCTGCCCCGCTCGCGCGCCAGCCATATCAGCGACAGGATCAGCGGGCCATTGTCTGCCTCGCCCGTCTCCAGCAGCCCCATGGCCGCCTCGAACCCCAGCACATGCAAGCGCAGATCCTCGGCTTCCGTCGCCAGGCCTCCGTGGCGGGGCAATCCATCGGGCAGATCCGCAATACCCACGAAGTTGTGAAAGTATTCCGTCGAATTACCCGGAGTGCAGTAATAGCTTGCGATCCGTTCAAGCCGCTTCAGGGTCAGCCCAGCCTCCTCCCGGCACTCCCGGTGCGCCGCCTCTTCGGGCGTTTCCCCGGCATCGACACGGCCGGCGACAGGTTCGAGCATCCAGGGGTGTGGATCGCCGCGCCCGTAGGGGCCCATGCGAAACTGCTCGACCAGAAGCACGCGGTCACGCGCCGGATCATAGGGCAGGACCAGCGCCGCATCCGTGGCGACAAACACTTCCCGGTGCAGCACCTCGCTCATCCCGCCCGTAAAGGTCGGATGGCGCAGCACCCGCTCCTCGCTCCGGTAAAAACCGGCATGAAGGGTTTTGCTGGCAAGCTCGTCAATGTCATCCGCCCCTGCTTTGCTGCGCAGGCTTGTCGGCATGCCGGTCGCCGCTATACGCGAGGCCGCACGTGCCCGGATCATTGGCATCCGCGCGGCCAGTTCGTCGGGTGCGATGGATCCGAAATATTCCATGACTTCGGTCGCGGCGATGCGGTCCAGAGCTCCGAAATGTTGTTGCCATTCCTCCAGATCAAATGCCGGACCGGGCTGCACAGCGGTCTTTTGCGGAAACCATGCGCGCGCATGGGTCACGCTGCCCTCGCTCTGCACGGCCACCTCGCGGGGAACATCGCCCCATCCTGCCGCGTAGAAATCCAGACGCTCCACCTCCTGCGCGCTGACGCCCTTTAGCAACGCCCCCACAGCATTGGCACCTGCGCGTGGTGTAATATGTGGATGGCCACCCCCTTGGGCCAATGTCACCATGTGATCGGGTAAAAAACCTGACTTCACGCCACTTGCATCGCGATCAAGCACAATGCGCCGCAGATCAGGATCCCGCAACGCGCCATGGAGGAAGACCGCGCCCATACCGATCAGTTCCCGCGCCGCGCGGCGATATGTGCAGGCAAATTCAATGGCAAAACGTCCAGAAGCTGAGCATGGTCTATCCGGGTTTTGCGATCGTGATCTGTGTCACGTCGCAATTACCTGCGTGAAACGACCCGGCGCAAGAGGTCAGGTAGAAATTCCACATCCTGCGAAACCGGTCGTCAAAGCCCAAAGCGGCGATACTGTCCCATTCCGCGTTGAAGCGATCATGCCAGCGCCGCAGCGTCTGGCTGTAGCTTTCGCCGAATTCCAGCGATCCGGCGATGGTCAGCCCGGCGCGCTCCACCTCGGTGCGCAGCGCGGACGGGCTGGGCAGCATTCCGCCCGGAAAGATGTATTTCTGAATGAAATCCACCCCTCGGCGGTAAATGTCCCACCGCGCATCGCTGATCGTGATGATCTGCAGCGTCGCGCAGCGACCGGGCCGAAGCCTGTCGCGCACCGTGTTGAAATAGACCGGCCAGTATTGCTGTCCCACCGCCTCGAACATCTCGATGCTGGCGATACCGTCATAGGTGCCGCGCTCGTCCCGGTAGTCCTGAAGCTTCAGATCCACCAGATGGGAAAGACCCGCCTTTTCAATGCGGTCGCGCGCATAGTCCAACTGTTCCCGACTGATGGTCAGCCCTGTTACCCGGAGCCCGCGCTCGGCTGCGGCATATTCGGCAAAGCCTCCCCAGCCACAGCCGATTTCCAGAACGTGATCACCGCGGCGCACGCCCATCCGGTCCACCATGGCGGCGTATTTCGCGGTCTGCGCCTTCTCCATGCTTTCCTGCCCGGTGCGGAACAAGGCGCTGGAATAGGTCATCGTCGCGTCCAGCCAGAGGCTGTAGAAGTCATTTCCCAAATCATAGTGATGGCTGATGTTGCGCCGCGCCTGTCCTCTGGAGTTCCCGCGCAGCCAGTGACGCGCCCTCTCGAACGCGCGCAAGAGGCTCATGCCCGGAAACCCGTCATAGACATCCTCATTGTCGGTGCAGATGAAATCCATCAGCGCCTGCAAGTCGGGGCTGCTCCACCAGCCATCCAGATAGGCATCGCAAAACCCCAGATCCCCCTCGCGGATCAGCCGGGCGAATACATCAGTATTGTGCAGATGCACCTCGCCCACCGGGCCCGGATTGGGACCATCGGCGCGAAAGATGCGTCCATCGGGCAGCACGAAATCCAGCCGCCCTCGGTTGATGTGCCGCGTCTTGTCGAACACCCTTGCAAAATAGCGCGGCAGGTTCTTCTGCCCCTCGGTCGTCGTCAGGATCATCTCGTCTCGTTTCGTTTGCTGGCCCGCTGGGGGCATCGTCAGTGTCATGGCAGCGGACATCAGAAGGACCGCGCCTGATAGGCGCTCAGCGCCCTGTCGCGCCCCTCGGAAAGACCGACCACCGGGGAAGGATAGGCGTCATCCGGCGACAGGTCCCAGCTGCGCGGAATCGCGTTGAAATAGCTGAGCGCCGTATTGCTGGGTTGCGTGCGGCCTTCGGCGATCCACGCCTTGGCATACTGGCCTTTGGGATCGAATTTTTCCAGCTGTGTTTCAGGATTGAAAATACGGAAATAAGGCGCCGCATCCGGCCCGGACCCGGCTGCCCATTGCCAGCCCAGCGCGTTCGAGGCGATGTCCCAATCCGTCAGGCAATCGTCGAACCATGCCTGCCCCACGCGCCAATGGGACATCAGATGTTTGGTCAGATAGCTGGCCACGATCATCCGCGCACGGTTATGCATCCGCCCTGTCACATACATCTGGCGCATCGCCGCATCGACAAAGGGAATGCCGGTGCGCCCCTGCTTCCACGCCACCACCTCGGATGCCTGACCATCCTCGTTCCACGGAAATGCGTTCCATTGTTCGCGCCAGTTATGCGTGAGAATATGCGGCGTGTGATAGAGCAGGTGATAGGCAAATTCGCGCCAGACCAACTCCTTGAGCCACTGCTCGGCGCCCGCCGCACCCTCGTGCAGGGCGCGCAGGCCCGCGTGCCAGCATTGCGCAGCACTGATTTCGCCCAGCGCGAGGTTTTCGGACAGGTTCGATGTGCCATCCACCCCAGGCAGATCCCGGCGCGTCTTGTAGCGATCGATGGATTCTGTCGTGAACCATGCCAGACGGTCCTGAGCCTTTGCCTCGCCTACCTGCTGATAGGGCGCACATATATCCGCGCCGCGCCGCATTGCCGCGCCCATCGCCCAATCGCCCAGATCGTCGCCGGGTGGCCATGTATCGGGGGAGGGCAATTTATCCGGCGCAGGTACGGGCGCGGGTACGTCGCGATCCTTTACCGCGCGCCACATCGGCGAATAGACCTTGTAATAGCCGCCATCCTTTGTCTGTACCGTCCACGGCTCGAACAGCAGGTGGCCGGGATGGCTGACCGCGTCTATACCATCCCCGGTCAAGCCGGCCTTGACCGCCTTGTCCCGCGTGATCGCGTCCTGATCATAAAGGCGCGTCCAATGGACAGCCCCTGCCCCTGTCTCCCGAACCAGATCGCGCAAAACCTCCAGTGCATTTCCACGGCGCAGGATCAGACGGCTGCCCGTCTCCTCCAACGTTTTTCCAAGCTGCTTCAGCGCGAGGCCCAGACGCCATTCGGGCGCAGCACCTAAAGCGGCCACTGTTTCATCATGGATGAAGAGGGGAATGACCGGTCCCCCTGCGCCGATCACGGCACAAAGGGCCGGATGATCGCTCAGCCGCAGATCGCGGCGCAGCCACAAAACAGTGGGTCTGGTATCGCTCATGTCATCTCCGGCCCTGGATGCGTCCGGCATGAACATAGGGCGCAGCGCGAGAGATCAAAGCACTTCGTCCAGCGCGGACAAAAGCTGATCCATCTCGGCGCGGGTGGTATAATGCAGAAAACTCAGCCGCAGCACGCCATGGCCGGGATCCACCCCCATCGCCCGCAGCGGACGCACCGCATAGAAATCGCCACCCCCCGCCATGACGCCATGCGCTGCCAGATCGCGCGCCACTTCCGCTCCGGGGCGGTCGAGCCGCAGCGCGACAGTGGGCGCGCGCCCCTGCGCGTCGCGCGGCCCCAGAAGGCGCACCCCATTGCGCGCCCCGACATAATCCAGCAGCGGCTCCAGCAGATCCTCCTCGTGGCGGTGAATCAGATCATGCACCCCGCCTGCCCGCGTTCTCGCATCGCCTTCCAGCCCGTGGTGAGCAGCAAGCGCATCAATGTAATCTGCCATACCCGCGCTGGCAGCCACCTGCGCATGGTCCGGCCCCGCCGGGGTAAAGCGTTTGTACAGGCACCCTTCGTTGAAGAAATGCCCCTGATTGGGCAACTGCATCCCCAAGGCGCGCCGCATGACCATCACCCCCTGATGCGGCCCAAAGGTCTTGTAGGCCGAGAAAAGATAGATGTCCGCATTCATCCAGCCCACATCGGGCAAGCCGTGGGGCGCATAGCTGACCCCGTCGACACAAACGAAAGCGCCGGCGGCATGGGCCAGAGCCGTGATCTCCGTCACCGGATTGACCTCGCCCACCACATTCGAGCAGTGCGGAAAACACACCAGACGCACGCGATCATCCAAAAGCTCTGCGAGATCCCCAAGGTCAAGATGGCCGGTATCGGGATCAATCTGCCATTCGCGGATCTCGAATCCCTCATCAGCCAGCCGCCGCCACGGACCGGTATTGGCCTCGTGATCCTGATTGGTGACAATGATCGCATCCCCTACGCGCATCCACCGGGCAAAGGCGCGTGCCAGCACATAAATATTCTGCGTCGTGGAGGGGCCAAAGCTCAGCTCATCCGTGCCCACACCCAGCATGGCGGCAAGGCGGTTGCGCGCCTCGTCCATTTCGGCGCCGCCAAGGGTGGAGGCCGCGTAGGGCGCGTAGGGCTGCACCTTGCGCTCGCGATAGAAACGCGTCAGCCGGTCAATCACCGGGGCGCAAGTATAGGAACCCCCGGCATTCTCGAAAAAGGCTTTGCCCTTCAAGCTGGTCTCGGCAAAAGCCGGAAACTGCGCGCGCACGAAATCCAGATCCAGCTCGTCTCTCATTATCTGCCCCCGGTGGATGGTAGGCTGCAGAAAATAGCAAACTCTCCGCGCGCGCAAGCTCCGGACGGACCCGCCAACCGCAGGCCCGGCAATGAAAAAAGCGGCCCGGATCACGGGGGCCGCTTTGCTTCAGCTTACTGAACGTCGGAGCCTCGCGTCACTTCTCGTCAAGCGACAGCGCAACGAACCGGGGCTGGCCGGCCGAGCGGACAAGAAGCAGCAGCGACTTGCGCCCGGCGTCGCGCGCATCCGCGATACGCTTTTTCAGGTCATCCACTGTCGAGAGCGCCTGCTGGCCCGCCTCGGTCAGGACATCGCCCGCGCGCAGGCCCTTCTCATAGGCTTCCGACATCGGATCGATGTCGCGCACCACCAGACCCGTTGCATTGCTAGGCAGTTCAAGCTGCGCGCGAAGCTCGTCGTCCAGCGGTGTCAGCGTCAGGCCCATCATCGCCTGTGGCTCGGACGCGCCATCCTGATTGCCGCGCGGCCGATCAGCGCCCTCTGCGCTTTCGGCATCCTCCCGGCGGCCCAAAGTCACCTTCAGGGTCTTGGTGCCGCCATCACGATACACGATCACGCGCACTGCCTTGCCCACTTCCGTCTCGCCCACCTGACGAACCAGATCCCGGGTATGTGCCACCTTCACACCATCAAAGGAGGTGATCACATCGCCCGCCTGCATCCCGGCCTCGGCAGCGGGTCCTTCCGGTACATCCGTCACAAGGGCACCTGCGGCCTCCTCAAGACCCATGGCCTCGGCCACGTCCTTGGTCACGTCCTGAATACGCACGCCCAGCCAGCCGCGCCGCGTTTCGCCAAATTCCCGCAGCTGGTCAACCACGCGGGTCACCACATTGGACGCCATGGAAAACCCGATACCGATCGAGCCGCCATTGGGGCTGAGAATCGCGGTATTGACGCCGACCACCTTGCCGTCCATGTCAAACAATGGTCCGCCCGAATTGCCACGGTTGATCGCGGCATCTGTCTGGATATAGTCGTCATAGGTGCCTGTCAGCGCCCGGTTGCGCGCCGATACGATACCTGCGCTGACCGAAAACCCCTGCCCCAGCGGGTTGCCCATCGCCATGACCCAGTCGCCGACGCGCGCAGTGTCGCTGTCGCCGAAACTCACATAGGGAAGCGGCCCGTCCGCCTCGACCTTGAGCAGAGCGATGTCGGTCTTCGGATCCGTGCCGATGACCTTTGCATCCAGCTCGCCACCCTCATAGAATTCAACGGTAATTTCGTCGGCTGCCTCGATCACGTGATTGTTCGTCACGATATATCCGTCTTCCGAGATCACGAACCCCGATCCGAGTGCCGAACTGCGCTGCGGGCGGCCATCGCCCTCGCCCCGGTCGCGAAACTGGCGAAAGAAATCCTCAAACGGCGATCCGTCCGGCAGAATGGGACCGGGCCCCGTACCTTGCGCGACGGTGGTCGAGGTGGTGATGTTCACCACCGCAGGGCTGAATTTTTGAGCCAGATCGGCAAAGCTGTCGGGCCTCGCATGGGCCGCGACGGTTTGCGCGATGATCAGAGCCGCTGCAAGCAGGGCCGTCATCAGCGCCAGCACCCTGGCGTGCAAGGCGCGGTTATCGGGCATCACTGCCGTACGGGTCTTGTCCATCACTTGTTAATCTCCCTGGCTGAAATCACCCTGCGCGGCACTATCGCACGTACTGCTCTCTACAATCTAGGTTATGACGCGCCGCGTGCAAACAGTTGCTGTATCTTCACGCGAAGGTGAGAAATCGGAATTTTCCCCTCCGGCAGATTTACGCACCCAGGCTCTTGCCCACCCAGACCAGAAAAATGCCGGTAGCCAGAGCAACAAGACCCAGCATGCGCCGGGCCTCGGGAGGGATGGCGCGCAACGCGGCCAGCATATCTTCTATAATGCGAGGGGCGAGCGCATAGACCAGCCCCTCGACAATCAGCACCAGCCCAAGCGCGAGGGCACCGACCCCGAGCATTATTGCGCCGCTGCTGCGGCATCCTCGGGGGCGGTGCCTGCGGGCGTTGCAGCCGCGGCCGCGTCGTCGCTTGGCTGTTCCGCGCCCGGCTCATCTGCGCCGGGCTGGCTGGCATCCGGCTCGTCACGGCCCGGCTGGGCGGCACCGGACAGATCTGGCGCCGCCTCGACATTTGCTGGTGCCGCAGTGCCCGCTTCCCCGACATTATTGAAGTATTTGAAGAAATCGCTATCCGGTGACATCACGATGGACGAATTGCTCCCCGGCAATGCGACGCGGTACGCATCAAGTGAGCGGTAGAATTCAAAGAATTCCGCGTTCGCGCCAAAGGCCGCGTTGAAGACCGCGTTGCTTTTCGCGTCAGCCTCACCCCGAGTGATTTCGCTCTGGCGTTTGGCATCCGACACAAGCTCGACCTTGGTCCGGTCCGCCTGGGCGCGCACGCGCTGGGCGGCCTCGTTACCGCGCGCAACCTCATCCGCCGCCTCACGCTCCCGCTCCGCACGCATCCGCGCAAAGGTCGCATCGAGGTTCTGGGTGGGCAGATCGGTGCGTTGCAGGCGGACATCGACCACCTCAAGACCCAGTTCCTTGGCCTCGGTGATCGCGGCATTGCGTATGCGCAGCATCAGTGTGGCCCGATCCGAGCTGAGAATATCACCGGACGTGACCGAGCCCAGCACTTCACGGATCCGCGCGCGCAAGATGGAATCGAGCCGGCTTTCGGCGAAGGGGATACCGCCGTCGCCTACCGCTTCGCGGAAGCGCCGCACGTCAGCGATGCGGTATCTGGCAAAGGCATCGACCACGAGACGCCGGTCGTCCAGCGGCGTAACCTCCAGAGGATCCACTTCGCGGCTGAGGATACGGTCGTCATAGCGCACCAGCTGCTGGATGAACGGGATCTTGAAGCCAATGCCAGGCTCTTCCTTGACGTCGACGATCTTGGAGAATTGCAGCACCAGGACCTTTTCGCGCTCATCCACGATAAAGATCGACAACATGGCAACAACGACGACCGCGACGATGGCCACCAGCAAGATGTATGATTTACGCATGTTTACTGACCTTCCGAATTCTTGCGCAGCTCGTTGAGCGGCAGGTAAGGCACGACACCCTGAGCGCCCCCCGACTGGTTCTGATCGAGGATGACCTTGTCCATATCGCCCAGCACGTCTTCCATCGCCTCAAGATACAGACGTTTGCGTGTAACCTCGGGTGCCTTGGAGTATTCCCCCAGAACGGCAGTAAATCGGCTGGCCTGCCCCTCGGCCTCGTTGACCACGCGGGCACGGTAGCCTTCGGCCTCCTCCAATGTCTGCGCAGCCTGACCACGCGCTTCGGCCAGAACGCGGGCTGCATAGGCATCCGCCTCTTTCTCCAGACGGTCGCGCTGTTGCTTGGCCGCCTGCACCTCACGGAAGGAGTCGATCACCTGCTGCGGCGGGTCGGCCTTGTCGAAGTTCACGCGCACGACGTTGATGCCACTGTCATAGCTGTCCAGCGTCAGCTGAACCAGATCCTCCAGCCGCTGCGTGATCGAGCCGCGATCCCGGTTCAAAATGGGCGCCAGTTGCGACTGTGCGATGATCTCGCGCATGGCCGATTCCGACACGGCGCGGATCGTCGCCTTGGGATCGCGCAGGTTGAACAGATACATCGCAGGATCGCTGATGTTCCAGACCACCTGAAAATCGATATCGACGATATTCTCATCCCCGGTCAGCATGAAGCCTGTCTCCGTGCCCGGGCTGCCCACACCGATATCCTCATTGCGCTCGGAGGTGAAGGCGACCTTTTCATGCGTGACGACTGGCCACGGTGCCAGATGAAGGCCCGATACGGTTGTCCGGTAATATTTGCCCAGAAACAGCTCGACCCCGCGTTCTTCAGGCTTGATCGTGTAGAAACTTGCGAACAGCCACAGACCGATCAGCAGCAAGATACCCAGTATGACGGTGCCGCGCGTCACCGCCGGACCGCCGCCGCCAAAGCCGCCGGAGCCTTCCGGGCTGCCGCCGCGCCCGCCGCGTCCCCCCATCAGAACACGCAGCTGGTCCTGACCCTTTTTCACCAGCTCGTCGATTTCGGACCTCTGACCGCCGCCGGGCCGGCGCCCGCCGCCATTCTGACCGCTGCCCTTCTGGCCGCCCTTGTCGTCGCCCGAGCCACCCCCCGAGTTACCGCCGCCGCCCCATGGGCCGCCCGACTGTCCCGCCATGTATATCAATCCTCTTGCTGTCCCTGCAGGCGCCGCCTGATGCGCCAGCCCTTCATAAACTGTATGGCCGGGGGGGGAATTCAACCCGCTCCCTGCCGATCTTGTTCCATTCAACTTTTTCGGATCGGCGCTTTCATTGTTACCAGTTCCTCCGCCATGGTCGGATGAACCGCGCAGACGCGGTCAAAATCTTCCTTGGTCGCGCCCATTTTCACTGCGATGCCCACCATCTGGATCATCTCGGCCGCGCCGGGCGCGACGATGTGGCACCCCAGAACGCGCCGCGTGGCCTGGCTGACTACAAGTTTCATCAGAACCCTGTCGCTCCGCTTGGCAAAAGCCTCCTTCATCGGTTTGAAGGAGGTGCAGTAGACATCAATCGGCTCGATGGCGCGGGCATCTTCCTCGCTCAGCCCTACAGTGCCGACTTCTGGCTGGGTAAAGATCGCGGTCGGAATCAGGTTGTGGTCCACCGGCGTGGGATTGCCGCCAAATACCGTCTCGACGAAGGCCATTGCCTCGCGGATCGCCACCGGCGTCAGGTTGATCCGGTCCGTCACATCGCCAATGGCATAGATCGATGGCACGGCAGTTTGAGAGTATTCGTTCACCTCGACCTGCCCGTACCGGCCCAGCCGCACGCCCGCCTGCTCCAGCCCCAGCCCAGCAGTGTTGGGATTACGGCCCGTGGCAAAAAAGATCGTCTGGAACCACTTCTCGGTGCCCTTGGTCGAGGTCACCGCATATCCGCCCCGCTCGGGCCGGATATCAAGGATATTGGTGCCAAGGTGCAGATCGATCCCGTGATCGATCATCTGCTCGGATACCAGTCCCCGCGCCTCGCCATCAAAACCGCGCAGGATTTGCGCACCCCGGTAATATTGCGTCACGTCGACGCCCAGGCCATTGAGAATGCAGGAAAACTCGCAGGCGATATAGCCGCCGCCCACCACGAGAATACTGCGCGGCAGTGTGTCCATCAGGAAAATGTCGTCGCTGACGATACCGTGCCCGGCGCCGTCCAGATCGGGGCGAACCGGCACGCCGCCAGTTGCGATCAGGATGTGCCGCGCGGTAAAGCTCTGGCCGCCGTCCAGCAGGACGGTATGCGCGTCGGCGACGGTGGCGCGCGCATCATAAGTGGCAACCCCGCTGCCTTTCAGCAACCCGCGATAGACGCCCTCCAGCCTGTCCAGCTCGGCGTGCAGCGCGGTGCGGAACCTTGGCCAGTTGAAGCCGCCCGCATGAACCGTCCAGCCATAGCTTTGCGCATCGCGCATCTCGGTGGGGAATTCGCTGGCATAGACCATCAGCTTTTTCGGCACGCAGCCCCGGATGACGCAGGTGCCACCATACCGGCTGGACTCGGCCAATGCCACGCTGGCACCGCCCCCTGCCGCAACGCGCGCCGCCCGCACCCCACCCGAGCCGCCGCCAATCACGAATAGATCATAATCGAAAGTCATGTCTGCCTCTTGTCTGATATTTCGGACCGGCCGGTCCGCCGGACCATCCACCCTGCCCTCCGGCACGGCCGCCTCTGCCCTAACTGTGCTCGCAAATATCGACCCGGCCATCGCCATGGCCGATCAGAACGGTATCGCAGAGGCCAATGAACAGTCCGTTTTCAACGACCCCGGCGACCTGGTTCAGATCTGCGGCCAGCCTGCGGGCATCACCGATCCGGTCCAGATGCAGATCCAGAATATGATTGCCCTCGTCCGTGACATAAGGCGCATCCCCATCCATCCGCAGCGTCACGTCGCGGCGCGCCACATCGGCCTGCCTCAGCACCCGCGCGATTGCGTCGCATGTGGTATCGCGGCCAAAACGAATGACCTCCACCGGCAGCGGAAAGGCTCCCAGCGCCTCGACCTGCTTGGCAGCATCGGCGATGACGATCATCCGGTCGCTGGCCGTGGCAACGATCTTTTCCTGCAAAAGCGCGCCGCCGCCGCCCTTGATCAGGTTCAGATCGGGATCGAACTCATCCGCGCCATCAATGGTCACATCCAGCCGCTGCGCCTCGTCCAGGGTAATCACATCAATCCCGACCTCGCGCGCGAGCTGCGCGGTGCGGGTGGAGGTGGGGACGCCGCGTATTTTCAGCCCCTCCTTGCGCACCCGGCCGCCCAGCGCCCGCACCATGAAGGCGGCGGTCGATCCTGTGCCCAGCCCGACCCGCATCCCGGCCTTCACATAGGCAACCGCGCGGTTGGCGGCTGCGCTTTTGGCGGCATCTTCGGGTGACAAACTTGAGCTCATGGCAGCGACTCCGTGATGGTTTGCCACGGTATATGCAAGATGACCCCGAGGTGCGAGGGGCAATGAGCCGGGCCGGTTCCGGCTGGCCCCGGCACCGATCCCGCATTATTTGCGTTCTGCCCTGCATTGCGTGACAATCGGTCGGGCGGGGCGCCGAATCCGGCGGCCCCGGCTTTGCCACAGGTGCCAGCCATGACCCGACGCCCACCGCCCTCCGGACCTCTGCCCCGCTGGTTGCGGATGGAGGCGCAACGCATCACGCGTTCCGCGCCCGATGACACAGCGCGGCGAGAGTTTCTGGCCCAGGCAAGCGCCTTTGGCGCGAGCACCGGCGCCGCCTATGCGTGGCTGGGCCTGCCCGCGCCGGCCATCGCGCAGGACGCTGCCGAGCCTGTGGGCCGACCCGAAACCGCGCAGGTGCGCATTCAGATGCTGGTGCGCGATCTGAACGATCCCCGCAGTTTCGACTGGTTTCAGGAGGCAAATGTCACGCGCGGCTGGCTTGAGTATCTTGTCAGCTATGAAAATGATGGAACCTTCCGTCCGCAACTTCTGGAAGGGTGGCATATCAGCGAGGACGCGGCGCATTATACGCTGAATGTCCGCCGCGGGGTGACATGGAACGATGGTACCGCCTTTACCGCCGCTGACGTGGCGCGCAACATAACCCGCTGGTGCGACCGCACCGCCCCGGGCAACTCGATGGCGGCACGGTTCTCGGTGCTGATCGACCGGGGCAGCGGGCAGGCGATCGAGGGGGCGATTCAAACCCCGGACACTCACATCGTCACGCTCACCCTGCCGCGCCCGGACATATCCCTGATCGCCGGCATGGCCGATTATCCGGCGGCAATCGTGCCGCAAGGTTTTGATGCGGACACCATGCTGGAGAATCCCATCGGCACCGGCCCCTATCTGCCCGAAGCGGTGATCCCGGGCAGCCACGCGGTGCTGGTGCGCAACGATGCTCACAAATGGTGGAACGCAGGCCATGGCGCATGGATGAAGCGGATCGAGTTTGTCGATACCGGCACCGATCCCGGCGTCGCCTATGCCGCCGCAGTGGCGGGCGATATCGACATGACCCACACGATCGAGGGCAGTTACAGCCGCAAATTCGACGTATTGGAGGGATGGCGCGCCCATGACATCCGCACGGCCGCCACCATCACGATCCGGGGCAACCAGAACGCTGTGGTGGATGGCCGCCGCCCCTATGCCGATCTGCGCGTGCGCCGCGCGCTGCAACTGGCGATGAGCAACGAGATCCTGCTGGAACTGGGCTATGCCAATCGCGGGACAGTGGCCGAGAACCACCACGTATCGCCTCTGCAACCCGCTTATGCGCCAATGCCCGCTCCCGTCTACGACCCCGCAAGGGCGCGGGAGTTGATGGCCGAGGCGGACATGCTGGACTATGAGCATGAGCTGATATCCATCGACGACGGCTGGCGCCGCAATACAGCCGATGCCGCTGCCGCGCTTCTGACCGATGCGGGGCTGCGCGTGCGCCGCACCATCCTGCCCAGCCCCCGCTTTTTCGCCGGTTGGAACAGCTTTCCCTTCAGCACGACCGATTGGGGTCATCGCCCGCTGGCCGTGCAGACATATGCGCTGGCCTATCGCTCCGGCGAGCCTTGGAACGAATTTGGCTGGGCCAATTCCGAATTCGACGTGCTGCTGGGCGATGCGCTGGCCACGCTGGATATCGAGGCGCGGCGCGGGATCATGGCCAAGCTGGAGGCATTGGTGCGCGGAGATGCGGTCACAGTGCAGCCCTATTGGCGCACGCTGCGCAACCATACACGCGATGGGTTGGCCGGGGGGGCGCACAATATCTCCTTTGAAATCCGCCCGGCAGAATTGCGCTGGACCTGAGCGGGAACCGCGCGTAAGGCGCTGGGCCATGCGCCTCGCGCGGGCGCCGCGCCCCAGCCGCGCCCCCTATTCCCCGTTTGAGAGGCCCTTTGACATGCGCAGACCCGTCGCCGCCCTGCCGATCCCGGAATTCGTGATCCTCCTGGCCATCATGGTGTCGACCAGCGCGCTGGCGACCGACATCATGTTGCCCGCGCTCGATGTCATGGGTCTTGACCTTGGGGTGGATGATCCGAACTCGGTCCAGCTCATCGTGTCGTCGCTTTTTCTCGGCTTTGCCGTCGGACAGGCCCTGGCCGGGCCTTTGTCGGACAGTTTCGGGCGCAAGCCGGTGATCTATGGCGGCTATGCCATTTTCACCATCGGCTGCTTCATGTCGCTCTTTGCGGGCAATTGGGAAGTGATGATTGCGGGCCGCGTTCTGCAAGGGTTTGGTGCTGCCGCGCCACGCATCGTGACAATGGCACTGGTGCGCGACGGGTATGAGGGGCGCGCCATGGCGCGGATCATGTCCATCGTGATGGCCGTCTTTATCCTTGTGCCCACCGTTGCGCCGGCGCTGGGACAGGCCGTCATCTGGCTCAGCGGATGGCGCGCAACCTTTGTGGTGATGATCGCGCTGGGGATCTTTGCCTGCCTGTGGTTCGCGGCGCGCCAGCCCGAAACGCTGCCCCGCCCCGCGCGGCGCCCGTTTTCCGCCCGCAGCATCGGTGCGGGCCTGCGCGAGATCATGGCAAGCCATGTCGCGGTCGGGCATACCGTGGCGCTGGGGCTGATCTTTGGCGTCTTCCTCAGCTATCTCAGCACGGCGCAGCAGATCTTTCAGGTGGCCTACACGACAGGGCCGTTATTCGCCGTCTATTTCGGGATGGCGGCCCTGTCGATCGGCGGCGCGTCGGTGGTCAATTCGCTTCTGGTGATGCGGCTGGGCATGCGGCATCTGACGCGGCTTGCCCTCATCGGGCTTGCAGGACTGTCATTCCTGTTCCTGATCCCGGCCTTTGCCTGGGATGGCACGCCCCCGCTGGCGTTGTTCATGGCGTGGCTCATCCTGGCATTTTTCTTTGTCGGCATCCTGTTTGGCAATCTGACGTCGATCGCAATGGAACCCTTGGGCCATATCGCCGGGCTTGGCGCCGCGTTGATCGGATCGCTGTCAAATTTCATCGCACTGCCGATATCCTTCTATATCGGCCACCTTTTCGATGGCACGATCGTCCCCCTGGTTGCCGGCTTCGGCCTCATGGGCCTTCTGGGGCTGGGCGTGGTGCAATGGGCAGGGCGCGAGCGCTCTACAACTCGCTCGCGATCTGGTGCATAAGATTGCCAGCACTCCCGAGTCACCTGCGCCACAAGGACTACCGCCATGCACGATATCCGCGCGATCCGCGAAAACCCCGCCGCCTTTGACGCCACGCTGACCCGGCGCGGAAACGAGGCTGCCGCAGGCGGCATTCTGGCACTGGACGAGGCGCGCCGCGCCCGAATTTCTGCCGCCGAAACGGCACAGGCCGAGCAGAACAAGGCCTCCAAGGACGCGGGAGCCGCCAAGGCGGACGGCAATAACACGGAATTTGAGCGGTTGCGCACGCTGGTGGGAGAGAAAAAGGCAGAGATTGCCGACATGACGGCCGAGGCCAAGAGCCTGGATGCCGAGTTGACCAATCTGCTGATGGGCTTGCCCAACCTGCCATTGGATGATGTGCCAGATGGCGAGGATGAGGCTGATAATATCGAGATCCGCCGCTGGGGCACGCCCGCCATCTATGATTTCACCCCCTGCGAACATTATCAGATCGCGGGCGTCCTGCCCGGAATGGATTTTGAGGCGGGTGCCAAGCTGAGCGGCACGCGCTTTGTCGTCCTGTCAGGCGCGGTTGCGCGCATCCACCGCGCGCTGGCTCAGTTCATGCTGGACACTCATGTGGACGAAAATGGCCTGACCGAGACATGGACCCCTGTTCTGGTGCGCGAGGAGATGATGATCGGCACTGGACAATTGCCCAAATTCGGCGAAGACAGCTACAAGACGACCGATGGCTGGTGGCTGGTTCCCACGGCCGAAGTGCCGGTGACGAACCTAGTCAATGGTGAAGTGGTCGAGGAATCCTCGCTGCCGCGCCGCTATGTGGCGCATACGCAATGTTTCCGCTCCGAGGCCGGGTCGGCCGGGCGCGACACGTCGGGAATGCTGCGCCAGCACCAGTTTGAAAAGGTCGAGATGGTCAGCATCACCCATCCCGATGCCAGCCGGGCCGAACTGGACCGCATGACCGCCTGCGCCGAAGGCATCCTTGAAAAGCTGGGCCTTCCCTATCGCACCGTCGTGCTATGCACGGGTGACATGGGTTTTGCTTCACGCCGAACCCACGATATCGAAGTCTGGCTGCCGGGACAGGACACCTATCGCGAAATCAGTTCCGTATCCACCTGCGGCGATTTTCAAGCCCGGCGGATGAATGCGCGGTTCAAGCCCAGTGACGGCGGCAAGCCGCAATTCGTGCACACGCTGAACGGCTCGGGCCTTGCCGTGGGGCGCTGCCTGATCGCAGTGCTGGAAAATGGCCAGCAGGCCGATGGCGCCGTACGCCTGCCCGAGGCGCTGCATCCCTATCTGGGTGGCAAATCCATGCTGAGCGCGGATGGCGAACTGATCTGACGCCACATTGCTCTACAGAAAGAATGGCATGATGCCCCGCTTTGATGCCCTCGCACTGCTCGCTCCCGGGTTTGGCGGGGTCAAAGCGGGCCCGTGTCCATCCCGCAGATCCAGCCGCCGGTGCAGCCTGCATGCCATGCCTTTGAGATCCTGGCGCTGATCGGTACCTGCGTTCAGAACTGGCAGGAAGCGGCGTTGCTTGCCGTTCCTGCCAGCCTCCACATCCGGCGCGCGTGATTGCCGCTATCTGGGCGGCTTGCCCAGATGTTTGCGCAGGCTGGAGGGGCCAGCCTTCTTCTTGGCCTTGTAAGGGTTCTTGTCCGACTGGCTGCGCATATAGAGGCGGATCGGCGTGCCCGGCATGTCGAAATCCAGCCGCAACCCGTTGACCAGATAGCGGGTATAGCTTTCGGGCAGCTTTTCAGGATGGCTGCACATCACCACGAAACCGGGCGGGCGCGTCTTGGCCTGAGTCATGTAGCGCATCTTGATTCGCTTGCCGCCGGGCGCAGGGGGCGGATGCGCCTCCAGCATACCCGTCAGCCAGCGGTTCAACTGCGCCGTGGTGACGCGGCGGTTCCAGACGTCATGCGCCTTTTCCACCGCAGCGCGCAGCCGGTCCAGCCCCTTGCCCGTCACCGCCGAAACCGTCACCATCGGCGCGCCGCGCAATTGCGGCAAAAGCCGCTCGAATGCCTCGCGCAGATCGCGCAGCTTTTGCTGCTTGTCCGGCTCCAGATCCCATTTGTTGATGGCGATCACCACCGCCCTGCCCTCGCGCTCGGCCAGATCGGCGATGCGCAGATCCTGCTGTTCAAACGGAATGGCCGCATCCAGAAGGACGATCACCACCTCGGCGAATTTCACTGCGCGCAAGCCATCGCTGACGCTCAGCTTTTCCAGCTTTTCCTGCACGCGGGCCTTTTTACGCATACCTGCGGTGTCGAAAATGCGCGTGTGCAGCCCGTCCCATTCGATCTGAAGCGATATCGCATCGCGCGTGATCCCTGCCTCAGGGCCGGTCAAAAGACGATCTTCGCCCAATATCGTATTGATCAGGGTCGATTTTCCGGCGTTGGGCCGGCCCACGACCGCGATCTGGAGCGGCCTTTGCGCGGTTGGCATACGCGGCGCATCGGGGTCATCCTCGTCAATGGAGACGTCCACCTCGGGCGCGTCGGCAGCGGCGCGTTCCTCGAACCCGTCAGCAAGCGGCATCAGTATGGAATAAAGATCGTTCAGCCCCTCGCCATGCTCCGCCGACAGGCGGATCGGCTCGCCCAGACCAAGTGAATAGGCTTCGATCACGCCGGCATCGGCGGCCGATCCTTCGGCCTTGTTCGCCGCCAATATCACATGCCTGGAGCGCTTGCGCAGGATTTCCGCGAAAACCTCGTCCGTCGGCGTGATCCCGGTGCGGGCGTCGATCATGAAAAGGCAGATATCGGCCATGTCCACCGCGCGCTCGGTCAGCTTGCGCATCCGTCCTTGCAACGATTCGTCCGTCGCCTCCTCCAGCCCCGCCGTGTCGATGACGGTAAAGCGCAGATCACCCAGACGCGCCGCGCCCTCGCGCAGATCGCGCGTCACCCCTGGCTGATCATCGACCAGCGCAAGGCGCTTGCCGACAAGGCGGTTGAACAGCGTGGATTTGCCCACATTCGGGCGCCCCACGATAGCGAGGCTGAAAGTCATTCTGGCGCTCCGGGACGGATCAAGCCGCCTTGTTAAAGCAAAGAGCGATCAGCGGAAAGCATACAGTTGCCCATTGGCCCCCACGACATAAAGAACGCCGCCCGCAACCACCGGATTGGTTGTCGCGCCGCCCGGCACCGCGACAGAGCCGCGCAGCCCCCCCGACGCCGGGTCGAAGAACCGCAGATAGCCGTCGTTGGATGCGACAATCAGCTGCCCCCCAGCAAGAATCGGCCCGTAATGGGCGAAAACCTCTGCCTGACGCTTTGGCTTGGATTTAACGAAGAAGGGCAGTTTTGTGCCCCAGACGCGGCTTCCATCAGCGGCGCGCAAACGCACCAACTCGTTCTTGTCGGATATCAGGAATACCGAATCGGCAGTTGCCCAGACAGGATTCATCGGGCCTTCATCCGCCGTCCACAGCCGCTGCCCGTTGGCAATCTGAAACGCCGACATGCGCCCCGACTGGTTGCCCACGTAAACGCGGTCGCCATAAATCACCGGATCGCCGGCAATGCTTGTCATCGTGCTTTGCGCCAGCCCGCTCCGGCGGCCGGCGACAGAGGCATCCCACATGCGCAAACCGCCCCGCCGGAACGCGCCCTGCACTTCGCCCGAGCCAAATGCAAAGATGGCGTATGCGTCAGACAATGCCGGTGCAGGCCCGCCCAGCACGTTGTTCACGCTGGGTGCGGCCGACACCCGCCAAGCGATGCGCCCGGTGTCGGTATGCAGTGCCCAGCCCGTTTCGTCACCCGCGACGATATAGACCAGTTTGCCCATGACCGTGGGCGTTGCGCTGCCTGTCTCCAGCAGCGCCTGATGCCACAGGACACGCCCTGTTGCGGGGTCCAGCGCCGAGATGCGGCCAAATCCGGTTGAGGCGAAGAGTTTGCCGTCGCCGTAAGCCAGCCCGCCACCGCTGCCTTCGGTCGGCGAATCGGTCGGCGGCACCAGGCTGGTGGCCCAGAGCGCAGCGCCATTGATACCGTGCGCGCTGACCCGCGCGTTCGCATCCATTGTGAAAACGCGGCCGCCCGCGACGACCGGATCGGCGGTAATCCGGCTGCGTTCACCGTCGCCTCGGCCGATTGCAGCCGTCCAGATCAGGTTTGGTGCGGTGCTGAGCGCCGGGTGCTCGGCACGTGTGGCGGGGGTACCGATGCGCTGGGTCCAGTTGGCGTTCAGCCTGGCAGGCGCCAGTCGCACAGGTGCGACGACATTGGGTCCGGCGGCCCCCACCACTTCGCTGGCAGCCGCCTCGGCCTGATCTGTCACCAGAACTTCGCGCAGCCCCTCGCGCTTGCCAGGCAGAACCGTGTCTTTTTCGCCGCAAGCGGCCAGGAATATCGCACACGCGACTAGGCCAATGATCGTTCCGTTACGTGTCACCGCGTGCATCCTTTTTTCGTATGCGTCCCGTATGTTCAACTGCGCCCTGTCTTGCAGGGGCGGTGCGCGGCCTATTCGCCCGTTGCAGCAGCGGCGGCCTCCGCGCCACCCCCACCCTCGACCGCCGGGTCCGCATCCCCGCCAAGCGCGACAATCACTTGTGTCGCGCGGCGGCGCAAGCCCGGCGTAGCCTCGGCATTGCCTTCGATATTGCGCAGACGGTCGATTGCCGCACCGTCATTACCCTGATCGATATCCAGATAGGCCAGTTGCTCCTCGGCCAGAAGGCGCGTCAGGCCGCCCCCCAGCGCCAGACCGTCAAGCAGGGAACGGCGGGCGGCGGCATCCATGTCATCGCCCGGAATCATTACCGCCTTCAACGTGGCGATCTGGCGGTAAATTGTTGCTACATCAGGATCTTCTGCCACCCGCAGCAGACGCTCACGCGCCGCCTTGGGATCCTCCTGCAACTCTTCGGCGGCGGCCAGCATGTCGATCACGGCGCGGCTGCCGGGGCCTGCTGCTTCCACATTCTCAAGCGCTGCCGCACGCGCGGGTCCGCCATCGGCTTCCAGCGCGGCCAGCATCGCATCGCCCAGCGCCTCGGCCCGATTGCGATCCTGCGCCTTGCGCCATTCATGCCACGAGGCGCCGCCGACCAGCAGGATGACAGCCAGAACCGCGATCCAGCCATAGCGGCGCATGAGGCCGAAGAGACGGTCGCGGCGGACTTCCTCGCTGACCTCTTCGATGAAACTGTCGCTGTCACTCACTGAGGGCGCCTGCCTTGCGTTGCTGCGGTTTTGCTTCTCTTAGCGCGTCGCGCGGGGGCTGCCAAGGGCTGCGCGGGCGTGGGGGCGTCTGGCCAAAGCGTACCGCCCGAGACGCGAACGCAATCCAACAGGCGGCCCCGCGCGTATTTGCCCGGAAGAAATCTGTGACCCCGGCTTTGATTTGCGTTATCACAGCGGGGATTTCCGGAAAGGTGCTTCATGCGGTTGTTTTCTATCCTGGCGGCTATCGCCGTGACGCTGGCAATCTATGTTTTTGTCTTTCATCGGCCCGACACAGTGAAGGCGGAGGACAAGGCGCCCGAAACGGTGGCCGCATCCCCCGCGAAAACAGATGCCATCGGCGTGGTTGCGATCCACAGCCATGCGCAGGACATGGACAATGCTGTCGTGCTGCGCGGCCGGACCGAAGCTGACCGGCAGGTCGAAGTGCGCGCCGAGACCGCCGGAAAGGTGATCAGCGCGCCGCTGCGCAAGGGCAACTTTGTCGAGGAGAACCAGACGCTGTGCGAGCTTGCCCCCGGCACAAGGCCGGCGGCTCTGGCCGAGGCAACGGCGCTGCGCGCCGAAGCCGAAACGCGCGTGCCCGAGGCGAAAGCCCGGCTGGCCGAGGCCGAAGCGCGCCTTGCCGAAGCGCGTCTGAACGAAACGGCAGCGGCGAAACTGGGGCAAAGCGGCTATGCATCCGACACGCGCATCGCCGCGGCGCGGGCCGCGCTCAGTTCGGGCGAGGCGGCGGTGCAGGCGGCGAGATCGGGGTTGGATGCCGCGCATACCGGGATCGAGGCCGCCGAGGCAGCGGTTGCCGCCGCCAGGGAGGAACTGAAACGTCTTGATATCACCGCGCCCTTTGCCGGGCTGCTGGAATCGGACACGGCCGAACTCGGCAGCCTGTTGCAGCCGGGCGCGCTTTGCGCGACGGTGGTCCAGCTGGACCCGATCAAGCTGGTCGGTTTCGTGGCAGAGGCCAATGTGGCGCGCGTTGTCACCGGCGCGCCCGCCCGGGCGCAACTGGTCGGCGGGCAGAAGGTGACGGGCAAGGTGACCTTCGTTGCCCGCTCGGCCGATCCCGAAACCCGCACCTTCCGCGTCGAAGTGGCGGTGCCAAACCCTGATCTTTCATTCCGTGACGGCCAGACCGCCGAGATCGCGATCTCGGCCGAAGGCACACCCGCCCATCTGCTGCCGCAATCGGCTCTGACGCTGAACGATGAGGGAACGCTGGGCGTGCGGATCGTGACGGACAACACCAAGGCCGATTTCGCTCCCGTGACGTTGATCCGCGACAGCGCGGAAGGCATCTGGGTTACCGGTTTGCCGGCCGACGCCGATGTGATTGTGATCGGACAGGAATATGTCGTGGAAGGTGCACCTGTCCGGGCCAGCTTCGGCGGTGCGGCGCAATGACCGGGATCGTTGACTGGGCCGCTCGCCGCGCGCGGATGGTGCTGGCCTTTGTCGTGCTCAGCATTATGGCAGGCAGTCTGGCCTATATCAGCCTGCCCAAGGAGGGCGATCCGGATATTGATATCCCCGCACTCTTCGTATCGGTCATCTTTCCCGGTATCTCGGCCGAAGACAGCGAAAAGCTGCTCGTCAAGGTGATGGAAACCGAGCTGAGCGACTTGAACGGGCTGAAGAACATGACCGGCACGGCCGCCGAAGGCTATGCCGGGATCGCGCTGGAATTCGAATTCGGCTGGGATAAGACGCGCGTGATGGCCGACGTGCGCGACTCGATGAGCGCGGCAGAGGCCAAGTTTCCCGCGGGGGCAGAGAAATACACACTCACCGAAATCAACTTCAGCGAATTTCCCATCCTGATCGTGAACCTTACCGGCGCTGTCCCCGAACGCACGATGGCCCGCGTTGCGAGAGATCTTCAGGACCGGCTGGAGGCGCTTGAGCCGGTGCTGGAGGCCGGCATCGCCGGTGACCGCGACGAACTGGTCGAGGTGGTGATCGACCCGCTGAAGCTGGAAGCATACGACATAACCGCCGCCGAGCTGATGAATACAGTGCGCAACAACAACCTGCTTGTCGCCGCGGGCGAGCTGCGCAGCGATGGCGGCTCCTTTGCGGTGAAGATCCCGTCCTCTTTCGAGGAAACGCGCGATATCTACCGGCTGCCGGTCAAGACCAATGGCGACCGCATCGTGAGGCTGGGCGATCTGGCCCAGATCAACCTGACCTTCGAGGACCGCGACGGCATCGCGCGGTTCAACGGCCAGACGACGGTCGCGTTGCAGGTGGTCAAGCGCAAGGGCTTCAACATCATCGACACGGCAGCGCTGGTCCGGCGCACCGTGGCCGATGCGCAGAAAGGCTGGCCCGACGGGCTGAAGGCTGCGGTTGATGTCGGAACCTCGAATGATCAGTCGCGCATCGTGGGATCGATGGTCAGCCAGCTTGAGGGGTCTGTCCTGACCGCGATCGCGCTGGTGATGATCGTGATGCTGGCGACGCTGGGCATCCGTCCCGCGCTGCTGGTCGGGTTTGCCATCCCCACATCCTTCCTTCTGACCTTTGCACTTATGGGCGTGATGAACATCACGATTTCCAACATCGTGATGTTCGGCCTCATTCTGGCGGTGGGGATGCTGGTGGATGGCGCCATCGTCGTGGTGGAATATGCCGACCGCCGTATCAGCGAGGGCTCCGGCCCCATGACCGCCTATGTCGAGGCAGCCAAGCGTATGTTCTGGCCCATCACCAGCTCCACCGCGACGACTCTTTGCGCATTTCTGCCGATGCTTTTCTGGCCGGGCGTGGCGGGAGAGTTCATGGGGATGTTGCCGGTCACGCTGATCTTCGTTCTGACCGCGTCCCTGCTGGTGGCGCTGGTCTATCTGCCGGTGCTGGGGGGTGTCACCGGACGGCTCGAAAACTGGTTCAACGCACGCAGCCACCAGCTCACGCGCGGCTGGTGGGGCTGGCATCTGGCGCTGTTCCCGGCCGCCGCGCTGGCGGTCGGAGTGGCCGGTGCCGCCGTGCCGGGGCTGTTCCGGGCGGTGCTGGCGCTGATATCGGGCATGGATATGGACGCAATTCTGGGATCGGTCATCCCGGCGCTTGGCGCGGCTTTCGCACTGCTGATCCTGTCGGTGGTGCTCGGGGCGGTCGCTGTGGCGGGTGTGGTGGCGATTCTGGTGGGCCTTGTCGCGCTCTGGGGCCGGGCCTCTGCCGCTTGGCGGCAGATCAGCAAACGGGCGCTGCCAGGGCGGCGGGCCCGGACCGTCGGTGCAGGCTACAGCCGCACATGGTTCGGCCGCGTGATCCATGCCATCGTGGGTAACCCTGTGATGCCGCTGGTGACGGTCGGGGCCGTGTTCGTGATCGTCGGCACGACGCTGGTATTCTATATGAATAACAATAACGGCACCGAATTCTTTGTCGAATCCGAACCCGAGCAGGCCATCGTCTATGTACGCGCGCGCGGCAACCTTTCGCTGGAGCAGAAGGATCACCTGATCGGACAGGTCGAAAAGATCGTTCTGGCCGAGCCGGGAATCCAATCGGCCTTTGCCTTTGCCGGGGATGGCGGGTTGAACACCTATGTAGGCGATACGCAGCCGCAGCTTGATACCATCGGCCAGGTCCAGTTCGAGACGATCCCGTGGGAGGATCGGCCCACCGTGAAAGAGCCATGGATCTGGGGGCTGTGGGATCGTTCAATCAGCGATCCGGCGATGGACGGCGATGTCATCATTGACGATCTGACGACCAAACTCGCACGGATCCCCGGCGTCAAGGTCGAAATTCTGGGCCAGACAGGCGGCCCTGCATCGCTCAAACCGTTGCACTTGCGTCTGAAGGGCGATGACTGGGAGCAGCTCAAGGACGTCACCCGGATGGTGCGCGCCAAGTTCGAAGCGACCGAAGGGCTGAAACTGGTCGAGGATACGCTGCCGCTGCCCGGCATCGACTGGCAGATCGACGTGGACGTGGAAAAAGCGGGCAGATTCGGCGCCGATGTGGCCGCTGTAGGCGGCATGGTGCAGCTGGTCACACGCGGCCTGCTTCTGGACACGATGCGCGTGCCCTCCTCGGACGAGGAAATTGACATTCGCGCCCGCGTTCCCAAGAAGGACCGCGTGCTGAGCACGCTCGACACGCTGAAGGTGCGGACAGATCGCGGTCTGGTCCCGCTGAGCAACTTCATCACTATAAAGCCGGTCAAGAAACTGGCCCAGATCGACCGGATCGACCAGACCCGCTATTTCGACGTGAAGGCCGCCGTGATCGCAGGGATGACTGCAACCACAAAGGCCCCTGACGGGCGCGAGACGACGCAGATCCTGACGGCGAACGAGCGGATCACCTATCTGACGGACTGGCTGGACAGCGGCGTGCTCCCGGCCGGGATCAGCTATGAATGGACGGGCGATCAGGCCGATCAGGAGGAATCGGGCGCGTTCTTGCAAAAGGCGTTCGTCGGCGCGCTCGGCTTGATGTTCATCATTCTGCTGGCCCAGTTCAACAGCGTCTATAACGCGGTTCTGGTTCTGCTGGCGGTGGTCCTCTCGACCACCGGCGTTCTGGTCGGAATGCTGGTCATGGGGCAGACCTTTTCGATCATCATGACGGGCACCGGCATCGTCGCACTGGCGGGAATCGTGGTGAACAACAACATCGTGCTGATCGACACCTATCAGGAATTCAGCCGCTACATGCCCGCGCTCGAGGCAATAACCCGCACGACCGAGGCGCGCATCCGCCCGGTCCTTCTGACCACAATCACTACCATGGCGGGGCTTGCCCCGATGATGTTCGGGCTTTCGCTTGATTTCGTGAATGGCGGCTACAGTTTCAACAGCCCGACGGCGCTGTGGTGGAAACAGCTTGCGACGGCGGTGGTGTTCGGGCTGGGGATCGCGACGGCACTGACGCTGGTCTTCACACCCTCCATGCTGGCCCTGCGGATCTGGCTGGGAAGTTATGCGCACTGGCTGGCGCGAGCGGCAGCCGCGCTGTCGATGGGCCGCACCAGCCGCGCCGCACGCGACTGGGCTCTGGCGCGGGAGGCGCGCAACAGGATCACGCCCGAAATCATCTGGGACGATGGAAGCGTCATGCCCGGCGAACAGCCCGATTACCGGGATCTGCGCGGCAAGGATCTGGGGTTGGCCGATCTCAAACGTATCGTGAAGGTCGGGGAGGTGCCCGAAGATGATCAGCAGCCCAAAGGCCCGATGCGCGCGGCGGAATGAGGGACGCTCACCGTGTCAGGCCCCGCCTGCGCGCGTGGCCTCGTCCAGGCCTGCCCACCAGCCTGCGTAGCTGCTGGTGGCCGGGTCCGCGCCTGCCTCGTCGGGGGCGCCATCCGTCCACCAGACAGGGCCGCGTTCGCCCAGACGGCGCTTGGCCGCATCAACAGCCGCCAGAGCTGCCGCAAGGGCTGCTCTGTCTTCGCCTGAGTGAATGACCGCGCGGCGCGCCTGCATCAGCGCCTTGATACAAGCGCGCCTTGTGGAGGGATCAAGCGAAGGATCCGTGCAGCGTTTCAGCCGCCCCCGCGCGACGAAGTAGCGACCATCCGGGGTTTGCAGGCGCGCCTTGCGTGGCATCAGGCTGCCTCGTCCAGCTGTTGCCGCCGCCACAGCCCCGCATATTGCCCGCCAAGGTCTAGCAGGGCGGAATGGGTGCCATCCTCGACGATGCGGCCATCCTCCAGCACCACAATGCGGTCCGCATCCGCCACGGTGCTGAGCCGGTGCGCGATGATCAGAACCGTGCGCCCCTGCCCCGCGCGGGCGAGCGCGCCCTGAATTTCATGCTCCGTCGCGGTATCCAGCGCACTGGTCGCCTCGTCCAGCAACAGGATGGAGGGATCCTTCAGCAGGGTGCGCGCGATCCCGACACGCTGCTTTTCACCCCCCGACAGCTTCAGCCCACGCTCCCCTACGGTGGTGTTGTAACCCTGCGGCAGGGATTCGATGAAATCATGGATCGACGCGCCACGGGCAGCCTCGATCACGTCTGCCTCTGTCGCGCCCTCGCGCCCGTAAGCGATATTGTAGCCGATCGTATCGTTGAAGAGCACCGTGTCCTGCGGGACAACGCCAATCGCCTTGTGCAGGCTGGTTTGCGTAACGCTGCGGACATCCTGCCCGTCGATCATCACAGCGCCTTGCGACACGTCGTAAAACCGGAACAGCAGCCGTCCGATGGTCGATTTGCCCGACCCGGTCGGCCCGACAATGGCGACGGTTTGCCCCGGCTCGGCCGTCAGGCTGATACCTTTGAGGATCTCGCGATCCGCCTCATAGCCGAAATGCACATCGCGCAGCTCGACCCTGCCGCCCGTCAGGCGGAGCGGCGGTGCGCCTGACGCGTCCGCGACATCCGGCGCCTGATCCAGCAGGCCGAACATTTCGCCCATATCCACCAGGCTCTGGCGGATTTCGCGATAGACGGTGCCAAGGAAGTTCAGCGGCATGGTGATCTGGATCATATAGGCGTTGACCATGACGAAATCTCCCACCGTCAGCGCGCCGCTCTGGACCCCCACCGCCGCCATGACCATCACGATGACAAGCCCCGCGGTGATCATCAGCGACTGGCCGAAATTGAGGAAGGACAGTGAATAGGAGGTCCGTACTGCCGCACGCTCATAGCCGGCCATGGCCAAATCATACCGGGCCGCCTCGCGATCCTCGGCGCCGAAATACTTGACGGTTTCATAGTTCAGCAGGCTGTCGATAGCCTTCTGGTTGGCATCGGTATCCTGATCGTTCATCTCGCGGCGCAGCTTCACGCGCCACTCGGTCACCTTGAAGGTAAACGCCACGTAAAGCGTGATCACCCCCATGACGACCACCAGATACCACACATCGAACGCCGCCCACAGCACGATGCCGACCATCACCAGCTCCAGGATCAGCGGAAAGATCGAGAAGATCAGGAAGCGCAGCAGGAAATCCACGCCCTTGACCCCGCGCTCGATAATGCGGCTCAGACCGCCCGTCTTGCGGCTGATGTGATAGCGCATGGACATCGCGTGGATATGCCGGAAGGTCCGCAGCGCCACGCGGCGCAGCGCGTGCTGGCCGACAGGCGCAAACAGCGCGTCACGCAATTGTTGCAGCCCCACATTCATCAGCCGCGCCATGCCGTAAGCGACCGTCAGCCCGATCGCACCCGCGCCCAGTGTCCACGCCGCATCCGCGCCGCCTTCGCCAGAGAGGGAATCGACCGCTGCCTTGTAGAAAAACGGCGTGGCGACCGCGATCAGCTTGGCGGCAAAAAGGGCGATCAGAGCCAGCACGACACGCCGCTTGATCCACGCGCCGCCTTCCTTGGGCCACAGATAGGGCGCAACGCGGGCGATGGTGGCCCAGCCTGAGGCGCTTGCATTTTTTTTGGGCTGGGGGGATGGAGCGGAAGGATGACGCATGAAAACTTCTTTGACAGGGTGCAGACCTGATCAGATAGGCTGTGGCAGAGCGAATTGCCAGCCGCCGCGCTCGGAGCACAATTATTCCCCTGTCACGTCGCAGCGCCTAGACGACCGTGCCCGCCGCCGCCCGTGCCGCCTTGCGCGCCGCCCGGCCCCGGCGCAGCGACGAGGCAGTGTAGATTGCGAGCGCAGTCCAGATCATGGCAAAGGCGATGGCATGCCAGATCGAAAACGCCTCGCGGAAGATCAGCGTGGCGACCAGAAATTGCAGCGTCGGGTTGAGGTATTGCACCAAGCCCACCGTTGCCAGAGATACGCGCCGCGCCGCGAAGGAGAACAGGATCAGCGGCACCGCCGTCAGGATCCCCGCAAAGGCCAGCATCAGCGAGGTCGCCAGATCCTGTCCGAAATGGCCCTCGCCGCGCGCATGAAGCACCACAAGCAGGCCAAAGGCGAAGGGCGACAGCAGCAGCACTTCGGCCGTGACGGACAGGACTGGCCCGGTTGAAAGACCCTTCTTGACTGTCCCATAAAGCGCAAAGGAGACAGCAAGGACCAGCGCAACCCATGGGGTCACCTGCAATCCGACCGACAGCACCACCACGGCCGCAGTGGCAAGGGCGACCGCGACCAGCTGTGCGCGGCTCAGCTTCTCGCGGTAGAAGATCGCGCCACACAGAACCGCAGTCAGGGGGAAAATATAGTAGCCCAGCGAGGCATCCGTGGCATGGCCGATCTGGATCGACGTGATGAAGACGAACCAGTTGAGCGAGATCATCAATGCCGCAAAAGCGATGATCGCAAAGGAGCGCGGCGTTGCTATAGCACGGGGCAGCTGGCGCAACCGGCCCTGAAGACGCAGGATACCGACAAAGAAAATGAAGCCCCACAAGGTGCGGTGACACAGGATTTCAATGGCGGGCACATCGTCCAGCATCTTGTAATACAGCCCGGACAATCCCCAGACGATACAGGCACCGATCATGGCCAGAACGCCCTTGGTCTCGTCCGTCATTTCACCCTACCCTTGCACCGCCCAGAAGCTGCCCGCCTGCATATCCCAGAGGCACGGGCTTAGAAAGAGGCCCGATGAACGGTTGAAGGACTGGCCGGCAATGAGCTTGGTATCGCTCCGGCCTGCGCAGCCGCCCGGCACTTCTGATCCAGGATCATCCCCGACTTTGGCCATCTTCAAGTTTCACACTGTCGTCGCGCCCGCACCGTTCAGGCGGCCGGCGGGTACGATCAGCCCGCGCTCCAGCTTCACCGCCCGGTCCATACGGGCCGCCAGCTCAAGATTATGGGTGGCGATCAGCGCAGATAGCCCGGTGCCGCGCACCAGCTCCATCAGCGTGGAAAATACCTGATCCGACGTTGCCGGATCCAGATTGCCCGTGGGCTCGTCCGCCAGAAGCAGGCGCGGACTGTTGGCCAGGGAGCGGCAGAAGGCCACGCGCTGCTGTTCGCCCCCCGACATTGCAGAAGGGCGGTGGCCCGCACGCGGGCCCACGCCGACACGGGTCAGCAGATCAAGCGCGCGCGCGTCCGCCTCGCGGCGCGGCACACCATCGGCCAGTTGTGGCAGGGTGATATTTTCCAGCGCGGTAAATTCCGGCAGAAGATGGTGGAACTGATAGACAAACCCCACATCCCGCCGCCGCGCGATGGTGCGCCGCCTGTCGCCAAGACCGGTCATCACCGTGCCACCAATCGCCACCTCGCCCGCATCGGCGGTATCCAGCAGCCCGGCAATATGCAGCAATGTCGATTTGCCTGCGCCCGAGGGCGCAACCAGCGCCACAATCTCGCCGCGCGCCAGCGCCAGATCTGCACCTTTGAGCACGGCAATCTCGTTATGCTGCCCGCGGTTATAGATCTTCTCGATCCCCGACAGGCGCAGGACCGGATCATTCATAGCGCAGCGCCTCGACCGGGTTCATCCGTGCGGCGCGGCGCGCTGGAAAGATGGTGACGATGAAGCTGAGCGTCAGCGACAGGGCCACCGCCGACATGACATCGCCAAATTGCAGCCTTGCCGGCAGGTAATAGATGCCGCGCACCGAAGGATCCCAGATCTCGCCGCCCATTGCCCAGTTCACGAAACCGAATAATGGATCGATACAGATGGCGAAAAGGCAGCCGAGGATGACGCCCATAATGGTCCCGATAATGCCGGTGAACGCCCCGCAGATGAAAAAGACCCGCAACACCGAGCCTTCGGTCAGGCCCATGGTGCGCAGGATGCCGATATCGCGGCCCTTGTTCTTGACCAGCATGATCAGGCCGCTGGTGATGTTCATCGCAGCAATCAGCACGAGGATCGACAGGATGATGAACATCACGTTATCCTCCACCTCCAGCGCGCGCAGGAACCCTCCGCTCTGATCCTGCCATGTCCAGAGCAGCGCGCGGTCGCCCGCCGCCTGCAGCAGGGGAACAGCCAGATCGCTGACATGCTCGGGGTCGGTCACCATCACCTCCAGCTCGTCCGCCTTGCCCTCGCGGTTGAAGAAGGATTGCGCCTCGGCGAAGGGCATGTAGATGCGCGTGCGGTCGATGTCATAGCGCCCCGCGCTGAAGATATAGGCGACGTCATAGGCGTTGACGCGCGGCGTGGTGCCAAAGGCGGTCTTGACCCCGCCCGGCGAGATGATCTTGACCTTGTCGCCGACGCCGACGCCCAGCTCGCGCGCAACGCCCGCTCCGATGGCGATGCCATCGCCAAAGCGTTCGATATCGCCCTGCCCGGTGGCGGGATCGGCAATGCGGGGTATGCCTTTCAGATCGTTCAGAGTGATGCCGAACAGTTCCACCCCCGCGTTGCGATCGCGGGCATTGGCCATGACCTGCGCCTTGATCAGCGGCGCCACGCGGGTGACGCCCGGCACGGCGCGCACGCGGTCTGCCATCGCCTGATAATCCGCGATCATCCGGTCGACATGGCCGGTGGCCGCGTCCGCCTCGCCCGCGTTATAGATGGTGACATGGGCGTTCGATCCCAGAATCGTATCGACGAATTCGGCCCGAAATCCCGCCCTGACCGCCAAGGTCGCGATCAGCGCCAGCACCGCGAGCGTGATCCCGAGAAGTGAGATCCACGTCATCACGCTGACGCCGCCCTCGGCACGTTTGGCGCGCAGATAGCGCCAGGCGATCATCCATTCGAACGGGGCGAAGGGGGCGGGTTTGCCTGCCACGTGATACCTCTCCTGAACAGGAACGCCTCAGCCCACCAGCACGCCACGATGCGGCGCGTAGATCTTCGCCAGCCGCGCAATCGCATCCTCGGGCGGCATTTCTTCGCTGGTGCCGGTGCGGCGGCAGGTCAGTTCCACCACGCCATTCTTGAGGCCCCGTGGCCCGACCGTGATGCGCCACGGCAGGCCGATAAGATCCATCGTGGCAAACTTGCCGCCTGCCCTTTCGTCCCGGTCATCATAAAGGGGGTCCAGACCCAAGGCGGTGATCCCCGCATAAAGCGCCTCGCAGGCGGCATCTGCCTCGGCGTCACCCTGTTTCAGATTGACGATACCGGCGTGGAAAGGCGTGACACCCTCGGGCCAGATGATGCCGCGCTCGTCATGGCTTGCTTCGATGATCGCTCCGACCAGGCGGCTGACGCCGATGCCGTGGCTGCCCATGTGAACGGGCACGGATTTGCCATCGGGACCCTGCACGGTGGCGCCCATTGCATCGGAATATTTCGTACCGAAATAGAAGATCTGCCCCACCTCTATCCCGCGCGCGGTGCGGCGCCGGGCCTCGGGCACTTCGGCAAAGAGCGCCTCGTCATGCGTCTCGTCGGTGCGCGCGTAGCGGCTGGTGAATTCCTCCAGCACGGCACGGCAGGCCTCATGCGATTCGTAATCCACCTCGCGATCGCCGAATTTCAGATCGGTGATCTGCGCGTCGTAGAATACTTCGGATTCTCCCGTTTCGGCCAGAACCAGAAACTCATGCGTGTCATCGCCGCCGATGGGGCCGGAATCGGCCCGCATCGGGATCGCCTGGAGGCCCATGCGCTCGTAAGTGCGCAGATAGCTGACCAGATGCCGATTATAGGCGTGCAGCGCATCCTCCTGCGTCAGATCGAAGGTATAGCCGTCCTTCATGTAGAATTCCCGGCCCCGCATCACGCCGAAACGCGGGCGCATCTCGTCGCGGAATTTCCACTGGATATGATAGAGCGTCAGCGGAAGATCCTTGTAGCTGCCCACATGGCTGCGGAAAATATCGGTGATCATTTCCTCATTCGTCGGCCCATAGAGCAGATCGCGCCCCTGACGGTCCTTGATACGCAGCATTTCCTCCCCGTAATCGTCATAACGACCGGATTCGCGCCACAGGTCCGCCGGTTGCAGCGTGGGCATCAACATCGGGATATGGCCCACGCGCATCTGCTCCTCATGAACAATATTTTCCAGCTTGCGCAGCACCTTGAAGCCCAGCGGCAGCCAGGAATAGATCCCCGCGCCCGCCTGCTTGATCATTCCGGCACGCAGCATCAGGCGGTGCGAGACGATCTGCGCCTCGGCGGGGGTCTCCTTGAGGACGGGCAGGAAATAACGGGACAGGCGCATGGAAGGTCCTCTTGGGATCAGGGATATCTGGCCCCGTTTATGGCTTTGCACCCGTCCGGGCAAGCGCGCCATGGCCAGAGGCGGCGCAAACCCGCACTTGAAAGCGCCCTTCGCTTCCGTCAAACGATATGGAACACTGTGAAAGGCTGCCATGTCCTTGCCGTTCTCGACACAGATGAAATATTGGGGGATCGCCGCGGCGATCTTTTTCGCGGTGCTCTGGCTCCTCGGAAATGTGATCCTTCCCTTTGTCGTCGGGGCGGCCATAGCGTATTTTCTGGACCCGGTGGCGGACCGGTTGCAGAAAATGGGCCTGAGCCGGGCACTCTCCGTGACCGTCATCGCGGTGCTGACCGTGATTACTTTCACGGTCGTTGCGCTGCTGGTGATCCCTACGCTGACATCACAGGCCACCGCGCTGGTGGAATCGGCGCCCGAACTTTCGCGCAAGCTGCAAGATTTCGTGACCGAGCATTTTCCGGCGGTCTGGGATTCAGGCAGCACGGTACGCAAGTCGCTGACCGGCATCGGCGATGCGATCAAGGAACGCGGCGGCCAGATGCTCGAGACGGTGCTCGTCTCTGTCTCATCGCTGATCAACCTGCTGGTCCTTTTCGTGATCGTGCCGGTTGTCGCGGTCTATCTGTTGTATGACTGGGATCGCCTGGTGGCGCGTGTCGACGATCTGCTCCCGCGCGAACATGCCCCCACCATCCGCCAACTTGCGCGCGAGATCGACAAGTCGCTGTCGGGCTTCATTCGCGGGATGGGCACCGTCTGCCTGATCCTGGGCACATATTACGCGGTCTCGCTCATGCTGGCGGGGCTTCAATTTGGCCTTGTGGTGGGGGCTGCGGCGGGTTTGCTGACCTTCATCCCTTACGTGGGCGCGCTGGTGGGCGGTGCGCTGGCCATCGGGCTGGCGCTCTACCAGTTCTGGGGCGACTGGCTGTCGATCGGAATCGTTGCCGCCATTTTTGCCTTCGGACAGGTCATCGAAGGCAATTTCCTGACGCCCCGCCTCGTGGGCAGCTCTGTCGGGTTGCACCCTGTCTGGCTGATCTTTGCGCTGTCGGTATTTGGCGCACTATTCGGGTTTGTCGGCATGCTTGTCGCGGTGCCGGTCGCCGCTGCGCTCGGCGTGATCGCCCGCTATGGCACGGCCGTCTACAAGGAAAGCCAACTCTATCTCGGCACCACGCCGGACCAAGACCCCCGGTGACTCCTGCGCCCCCCAAGCATCCTGTGAAACGCGCCCGGCAGCTCAGCCTTGATCTGCAGACGATGCCCGCTGTCGGGCGCGAAGATTTCTATGTCTCGGCCGCCAATGCCACCGCGGTTGCCCTGATCGAGGGATGGCAGGGCTGGCCGGCGCGCAAACTGGTGCTGAGCGGCCCGGCAGGGTCGGGCAAGACGCATCTGGCCCATGTCTGGCGCGATCTGAGCGGCGCAGAAATCATACCTGCGGGCGATCTGCCGAATGCGGATATTCCCGCGCTGGCCGCAGGCCATGTGACCATTGAGGACGCTGGAATAATCGCAGGCAATTCCGCCGCCGAAGAGGCGCTGTTTCATCTGCACAACCTTGTTCTGGCCGAGGGGCATTCGCTGCTGATCACCGCACGCGCCGCGCCCAGCCACTGGCCACTGATTCTGCCCGATCTGGCCAGCCGGATGCAGGCCACCCCGACCTGCACCCTGAAAGAGCCGGATGACGACTTGCTGGCCGCCGTTCTGATGAAGCAGATGGGCGATCGACAGATCCTGCCGACGCCCGGCACCATTCCTTATCTTGTGCGCCGCATTCCGCGTGCCTTCGGCGAGGCCGGGCGCGTCGTGGCGCTTCTGGACCAGATCGCGCTCGAACGCCGTCGTCCTGTCACGCGCGCGCTGGCTGCCGAGGTGCTGGACAAGCTTGGCCTCTGACGCCACTGTTCCCCATGGTCACAGCTCCGAACACCACTCAGCCAGTCATGACTTATGCCGATTTTCTCGCCGCGCCCTTTCCTCCGGCGCAGGACATGCCCGAGCTGGACATAAACGGGCCGGGCCGTTTCTATAATCGCGAGCTCAGCTGGCTGGGCTTCAACTGGCGCGTGCTGGAGGAGGCGCAGAATCCACGCGTGCCTTTGTTGGAGCGGCTGCGTTTCCTGTCGATTTCGGCCACCAATCTGGATGAATTCTATGCCGTCAGGGTCGCCGGCCTGCGCGAGCTCGCCCGGGCGGGCAACACCACTCCCGCCGCCGACGGGCTGACCCCCGCCGAGCAGCTCATCCTGATCAACGACGATGCACGCAAATTGCTGGACACGCAGCAACTGACATATCAGCAGCTTCGCGACGAGATGATGGCGCAGAACATCGCGATCCTGACCGCCGGGGATCTGAGCGATGCCGACCGCGACCATCTGGGCGATGTTTTTCTGAACAAGGTATTCCCGGTCCTGTCGCCGCTGGCCATCGATCCTGCGCATCCCTTCCCCTTCATACCGAACCTTGGCTATTCGCTCGCGTTGAACCTGACGCGCATCCGCGACAAGCGGCCCTTGCAGGCCTTGCTCCCCATCCCGCAGCAGATCGACCGGTTTGTCGCGCTGCCCGCCACTGACGGCGCGCAGAGGTTTCTGCCACTGGAAGAACTGCTGATCCTGCATCTGCACAGCCTCTTTCCCGGCTACAAATACAAGGGCCACTGCGCCTTTCGCGTGTTGCGCGACAGCGATCTGGAGGTTGAGGAAGAGGCCGAAGATCTGGTGCGCGAATTCGAGGTCGCATTGAAGCGCCGCCGTCGGGGTGAGGTGGTGCGCATGAACATCACCACTGGCGCGCCTGAATCGCTGCGCCGCCTTGTGATGAGCGAGTTGCACGTCACTGCCGATGAGGTCATCGAGATCGAAGGCATGATCGGGCTTGCCGATCTCAAGGAACTGGTGCTCGATACCCGCCCGGATCTGCTCTGGCCCAGCTTTTCACCGCGCGTGCCCGAACGCGTGCTGGATTTTCACGGCGACATGTTCGCCGCGATCCGGCAAAAGGACATGTTGCTGCACCATCCCTACGAGACCTTCGACATGGTGGTGCGCTTTTTGAAACAGGCGGCGAACGATCCCGATGTTGTGGCGATCAAGCAGACGCTCTACCGCACATCCAACCAATCCCCGATTGTCGAGGCTCTGTGTGAGGCCGCGGATAATGGCAAATCCGTGACCGCGCTGGTCGAGCTGAAAGCGCGGTTCGACGAGGCTGCCAATATCCGCCAGTCCCGCCGGCTGGAGCGGGCGGGCGCGCATGTTGTCTACGGCTTCATGGATCTGAAAACCCATGCCAAGATCAGCATCGTTGTACGCCGCGAGGGCGATAGTCTGGTCACCTACGCCCATTTCGGGACCGGTAATTACCATCCTATCACGGCCCGCATCTATACCGATCTGTCACTCTTTACCTGCGAAAGTGCCTTGGGCCGCGATGCGACCCGCGTGTTCAATTACCTGTCGGGCTATGCCCAGCCCGAAAGCCTTGAAAACCTCGCCATTTCCCCTCTTTCCCTGAAGCCCCGCCTGCTGGAAATGATCGCCGCTGAAATCGACCATGCCCAAAAGGGGCGGCCCGCCGCGATCTGGGCCAAGATGAACGCGCTGGTCGATCCCGATGTCATCGACGCGCTTTATGCCGCCAGCGGCGCGGGCGTGCGCATCAGCCTCGTGGTTCGCGGCATCTGCGGGCTGCGGCCCGGCATCAAGGGGCTCAGCGAAAATATCCGCGTCAAATCCATCATCGGACGCTTTCTGGAACACAGCCGCATCGTCTGCTTTGGCAGCGGGCACGGCCTGCCGCACAGAAAGGCGCGCGTTTTCATGTCCTCGGCCGACTGGATGGGCCGCAACCTCAACCGCCGGGTTGAAACGCTGGTCGAGATTGAAAATCCTACCGTCAAGGCTCAGATCACGTCGCAGATCATGGCTGCCAATATGGCCGATGTCGCGCAAAGCTGGGTCATGGCCCCCGATGGCAGCTTTGACCGCGCATCCCTCCCCGAAGGGGAATTTGCCTTCAGTTGCCACAGGTTTTTCATGGAGAACCCGTCGCTTTCGGGGCGCGGCTCGGCCGGGGCGGCAGATGTGCCGCAACTGACCCACGCCGAGGATTAAAGCGGGTCTGGCGTTGACGCCGCGACCGGGCCGGCACATAGATAGGGCGGCGAAATGACGGCTGGCGGCACAATGAACGCACCTGATACCGATCGCGGAACTTCCGGCAGCACCTATGCCAACCCCTTTGGCCGCGCCTTGTTCAATAAACCTTCTGCGCGGGCGCTGCGCCGGGTGGGGGTGGTTGATGTCGGATCGAACTCGGTCCGGCTGGTCGTCTTTGACGGGGCGGCGCGCAGCCCGGCCTATTTCTTCAATGAGAAAATCATGTGCGGGCTGGGCGCGGGCATGGCGGAAAGCGGGCGCTTGAACGCAAAGGGGCGCGCGCGCGCTCTGAACGCCCTGAACCGGTTCGCGCATCTGGCCGAGGCCATGGATACCGGCCCGCTGACCTGCGTGGCGACCGCCGCCGTGAGGGACGCCGCAGACGGCGCCGAATTTCAGGCCGAGGTCAAGGCGCTGACCGGCCTTGATCTGTGGGTCATCGACGGGCGCGAAGAGGCGCGGCTCTCGGCGCAAGGCGTGATGCTGGGCTGGCCCGGCGCCTATGGGCTGGTCTGCGATATCGGCGGATCCTCGATGGAGATGGCCGAAATCCAGGGCGGCACGGTCGGGCGGCGCGTCACGTCACAGCTTGGCCCGCTCAAGATGCGTGACCTGCCCGGCGGGCGCAAGGCGCGCCGGGCCTATATCCATGACGCAGTAGAGGCCATGACGGCCGAACTGGGCGAGCAGAAGAACCGGCTGTTTCTGGTCGGCGGATCATGGCGCGCCATCGCCCGGATCGACATGGAGCGGCGCGGATATCCGCTGCACGTGCTGCACGAATACCGTATGTCCGGCGCATCGGTGCGCGACACTGTACGCTATATCAATGAGGCCGACCTGAACAGCCTGCGCCAAAGCGCGGGCGTGTCGGCAGCCCGGATGGAACTGGTACCCCAAGCCGCCGAGGTGCTGCGCGAGCTGGTGCGCACCTTCAAGCCGCGCGATATCGCCATATCCAGCTACGGCATCCGCGAGGGGATGCTGTTCGAGCAGATGCCACAGCAGTTGCGCGATCGCGACCCTCTGATCGAGGCGTGCCGGTTTTCTGAAACCAAGGATGCCCGCGTGCCGGGTTTCGGAAAAGTCCTCTATCATTTCATCATGCCGCTGTTCAAGCACGCGCGCCCTGAACGTGTGCGTCTGATCAAGGCCGCCTGCCTTTTGCATGACGTGAATTGGCGCGCGCATCCCGAGTACCGCGCCGATATCTGTTTCGATACGGCGACGCGGGCCAATCTGGGCGGCCTGAAACATTCCGAACGGGTGTTTCTGGGACTTGCCTTGCTTCACCGCTATTCAAATTCGCATGGCGCGGTCCGTATAGAAAGAGTGACGCAGCTTTTGGATACCCCGATGCGCCGCGACGCAGAAATTCTGGGCAAGGCGATGCGTTTCGGAGCGATGCTATGGCTTCAGCGCGATGCCACGCCGGGCAAGCTGCACTTTTATCCCAAAAAGAAGGTGCTTGAATTCAACCTTGCGCCCGAAGCAACCGCGCTGTTTGGCGAGGTCGCGCAGGCACGGCTGGCATCTCTGGCCGCATCTCTGGATGCCGAGCCCGTCGTCAAGACGGCCGGATGATCGCCGAGTTCCTCAGATATCGATCTCCTTATCGGGGCTTGGATCGGGATTGTCGGGGTGGCCGGGCGGCAGATCCGGCCCCTCCTCAGCATCCGGTTTGCGGCGGATGATGATATCGCCATTGGGCAGTTGTTCAGGCGCCTCGTAAACGCTCAGATCTTTGACATCCTTCAAAATATCGGCCAGCGCGGGCCCCATCTCCTCGGCAAAGCTGCGCAGTTGCGGGCCCAGCCGCTCGGCCATCTCTTTCATGCCTTTCATCGCCGGGCGCGATTCCTTCATCAGCCCGTCAAAGAACATGCGCGCGCCGTCTTCCATCAGCGAAGATCCCTCTCCGGGCGGCGCGTCATCCTGCGCATAAAGGGCGGGGGCGGCCAGCATGGATGCGGCGATGGTTGTGATCAGGATTTTTCTCATGACAATTAACATAGCACGAATTCCCGCCAGTTTAAGCCTCCAGATCAATATCGAGCGTCACGGGAAAATGGTCCGACGCCGCCAGCAGCGCCCGGCGCAGCGCATCATCAGAGTAGCAGGCGGGATCATCGAAGGGATGCCAGATTCGCCAGACCGGACCCCGCGCCAGCAGATCGGGCGAGATCATGATATAGTCCAGCAATGCCTGCATGTACCGTCCCTCGTGATTCATATAGAACCGTGAGGTGCTGTGCATTGCGCCGATACGGGCACCCAGTACACTGCGCGCATGCGGGTCGTAAAGGCGCAGCGCCTTGCCCTCGCCCAGCACGACTTCGATCGAGGATCGCCCGAACAGCCCCTCGTATTCATCCAGCCCGGGACCATCGTTGAAATCTCCTAGCACGATCAGAGGCTCGTCCAGTGCCAGATGCGCCTCGATTCGCCCGCGCAGCCAGACCGCCTGCGCCAGTTGCTTGCGCCGGTTGGTGATGGCGATCCGCATGACGTCGGCGGGGGTGCTGGCCCCGTAGGGCGCCTTGGATTTCAAATGCACCCCTATCAAACGCAGGACAGCGCCCTCGCGTGTGGTCAGCCGCGCCTCCAGCGGCGGTTTGGAAAAACGCACCAGATCCTCAACCGCGTCTATATCCAGGTCGATCCGGAAAACCCCGTCAAACCGAGGCGCATCAGGGCTGCCGGTCTTGCCGGTGGGATCGCCCCGGGGGTCGTGGACAGCCTCCACCTCATCCGGATCGTAAAGCAGCGCAATCTCCTGCTGGGTATCGTTGGTAAATCCCACCAGTGCCCGCCGCGCGCGCAGACCCGCCAGTTGCGCGAACCGTTCCAGCGCGCGGACCGTGCTGCGCCGCCCGCTATGGTCCGGCGCCTCGATGATCATCAGCGCATCGGCGTCCAGCGCCGTCATGACGTGGCCTACCGCCGCCAGTTGATCGTGACGTGTCACATCATGGCGCGATGACCATTCCCCGTCATCCAGCGGCGCGCCTTCATCGTCGAACAGGCTGTTGAACCATTCGATATTCCAGGTGGCCAGCCTCATCAATGCTGCGCCGCCTCGATCTGCTCCCAGGCTCGATTGATGGCGCTCATCCGCTTTTCGGCCATCCGCATCGCCTCGGTCGGAACGCCGCGCGCCATCATCCGGTCGGGATGCGTCTCGCGCACCAGCGCCCGATACCGCTTTTGCACTTCGGCAAGGCTGTCACCGGGCGAGGCGCCCAGCACCTGATAGGGGTCCGGCACCGTGCCCGGCACAAACCGGCAGCGCAGACGCTGAAATTCCGGCGCGCTCAGCCCGAATATCTGCGCCACCCGCTCAAGAAATGCGTCCTCGCGCGGGTGATAATTGCCGTCGGCCATGGCGATGTGGAACAGCCCCTCCATCAGATCGCCCAGCGCACTCGTGTCATCGCCGAACATCGCCTTGATGCGGGCCGCGTATTCCTCGAACCCCGCCACATCCTGACGGGCCAGGTTGAACACGCGTGCGGCACCTGCCTCATCCTCGCGGGCAATCTGGAACACTTGGCGAAAGGCCGCAACTTCGCCCCGGGTGACCCGCCCATCGGCCTTGGCCATCTTTGCACCCAGCGCAATGACAGCGATTGCAAAGGCGACGCTGCGTTCGGGGGGTGCGCGCAAGCGGTCGAACACGGCGCTCAGCCCCTCCCCCTTGGCAAGGGCGGCCAAAGCCTCGGTTATGCGGGTCCAGAGCGACATGGGGCAACCCTAGAGCCTTTGCGCAGCAGTGTCAGCGCGATACGTGAAGGATTTTTCCAAATGCCATCCGCGGCGTCAGCCGAGGACACGCAGCCCTGCTGGCGTGTCGAATTCGGCGCGTATCGTTGCCAGACCCGGCTCGAACACCACGCGCTGATCACTCAGATGCCCTGCAAGCCGCCGCCGCAATGCGTCCGCCTCGGGGTGGCATATGACGAGGCGCCGCAGTGCAACACCACTGGCAAGCAGGGATGCCGCAGGGTGGTGCGCCGAATCCCATTGAATGATCGCCGGGTGGCATTCGTCAAAGGGCAACTGGCCATCCCGCGGTACCGCCATGCGCCACCGCAGATCGCCCCGCTCCAGCGCGACCGGCGCGCCGATATCCGGTAGCGCCGCCAGCGCACCCTCCATATCATCCGTGCGGCAGATCCAGTTGCCGACGCAGGGCGCGCCGCTGAAATGGTCGAGATCAAACCACCGCGCATATCCCAGGGGGGCCGCGTCCGGGTCTATCGCGATCACCTCCAGATAAAGCCCATCCTCCAGCCCCAGCAGCCGGTTATGGGTGCCGAAATGAGGATGCTGCCCACCCGGCCCGGGCACCGCACCGAGGCAGCGATGCACCCAGTCCGCCCCCTCATCCAAAGTGGTCGCAGTGACGGCGATATGATCCAGTTCCAGCATGCGCGCCTCTTCGCTCTGTTTACAGCGCAAGACTATGCCATAGCCGTATTGCGAACCAAGCAGCAATTTGCGTCAAGCGTCGAGGTAATGCGGCCGGCCCTGTCTAACTTTCGTGGCCTGCCATGATGTTTACGTCTTGACTGGCTGCGCTTGCTGCCATAGCCACGCGCCCAAGGCGTGGTAGCTCAGGGGTTAGAGCGAACGACTCATAATCGTTAGGTCGGTGGTTCAAATCCACCTCACGCCACCAAGTCACTTTGCACAGCAAGGTGGCGCTATTTTCCCAAAAAAAGTCAGATTAGCGGCGGCATTTTGCAAAGCAAAAGCCACAAATTTGTTCGAAATGCGGCCCTGCGCCCTCTCCCGGTGCCAGAACCCGGTGCCAGGATTTCGCCCAGCACCGGAATTCTTTTCAGCCTCCGCTCAGGCGCGCGCCTCGCGGATCATCCTGAGGATATCCTGGGCGGCATCCGGGATATTGGTACCGGGGCCAAAGATCGCCTTGACGCCCGCATCCCTGAGGAACTTGTAGTCCTGCTGGGGTATGACGCCGCCGCAGATTACCAGAATGTCTTCCGCACCTTTTTCACGCAGCGCATCGACCAGTTTGGGCGCCAGCGTCTTGTGTCCGGCGGCCTGGCTGGAAATGCCGATGACATGCACGTCATTGTCCACCGCATCCTGCGCCGCCTCTTCGGGGGTCTGGAAAAGCGGCCCCACATCGACGTCAAAGCCGATATCGGCAAAGGCTGTCGCGATCACCTTGGCGCCCCGGTCATGCCCGTCCTGCCCCATCTTTACCACCAGCATGCGGGGGCGGCGGCCTTCCTCTTCGGCGAATTCCTCCACCGACTTCTGGATCGCGGCGAATCCCTGATCGCCCTCATAGGCGGCGCCGTAAACGCCCGCCAATACTTTCACTTCGGCGCGATGGCGGCCGAAAACCTTTTCCATGCTCAAAGATATCTCTCCCAAAGATGCGCGGGCGCGGGCGGCCTCGACCGCTGCCTCCAGCAGGTTGCCGCCGTCCCGCGCACGGCGCTCCAGTTCGTCAAGGGCCCTGGTGCAGGCCGCCTCGTCGCGGGTAGCGCGGATCTTCTGAAGGCGGGCGATCTGGCTGTCCCGCACCGCCGAGTTATCGATATCCAGCAGATCAATCGGATCCTCATTGGCCAGACGATATTTGTTGACGCCGACGATCACCTCGGTGCCGCGGTCGATCATCGCCTGCCGGGTCGCCGCCGATTCCTCGATCCGCAGCTTGGGCATGCCGGAGGCGACGGCCTTGGTCATGCCGCCCATTTCCTCGACCTCCTCGATCAGCGCCCAGGCTTTTTCCACCAATTCCGCCGTCAGGCTTTCCACATAATAGCTCCCGGCCAGCGGATCGATCACGGCGGTCACGCCGGTTTCCTCTTGCAGGATCAGCTGGGTGTTGCGTGCAATCCGTGCGCTGAAATCGGTAGGCAGCGCCATCGCCTCGTCCAGCGCGTTGGTGTGAAGCGACTGGGTGCCGCCCAGAACGGCGCTCATCGCCTCGTAGGCGGTGCGCACGACGTTGTTATAGGGGTCCTGTTCCTGCAGGCTGACGCCGCTGGTCTGGCAATGGGTGCGCAGCATCTTGGACCGATCGCTTTTTGCACCGAATTCCGTCATGATCTTGTGCCACAGCAGGCGCGCCGCCCGCAGCTTGGCGGCCTCCATGAAGAAGTTCATACCGATAGCGAAGAAAAAGCTGAGCCGGCCGGCGAATTTATCAACATCCATCCCCGCCTCGATCGCGGCGCGTACATATTCGCGCCCGTCGGCAAGGGTATAGGCCAGTTCCTGAACCAGATTGGCGCCCGCCTCCTGCATGTGATAGCCGGAGATCGAGATCGAGTTGAACTTCGGCATGTAGCCGGAGGTATATTCGATGATATCGCTGATGATCCGCATCGACGGCTGGGGCGGATAGACATAGGTGTTCCGTACCATGAATTCCTTCAGAATGTCATTCTGGATGGTGCCGGACAGAACGGATTTATCATGCCCCTGCTCTTCGCCCGCCACGATGAAGCTGGCCAGGATCGGAATCACCGCACCATTCATCGTCATCGACACGCTGACCTGATCCAGCGGAATCTGGTCGAACAGAATTTTCATGTCCTCGACCGAATCTATGGCGACGCCGGCCTTGCCCACATCTCCCTCGACGCGCGGATGATCGCTGTCATAGCCCCGGTGGGTGGCCAGATCGAAGGCGACGGAAACGCCCTGCTGACCTGCCGCAAGGTTGCGCCGGTAAAACGCGTTGGATTCCTCGGCAGTGGAAAACCCGGCATATTGGCGGATTGTCCACGGGCGCCCGGCATACATCGTCGCCTTGACCCCGCGCGTAAAGGGCGCGGCGCCGGGGATTGTGCCCAGATGCTCCAGCCCTTCAAGATCCTCCTCCGTATAGAGCGGCTTGACGTCGATCCCCTCGATCGTATGCCAGGTCAGATCGTCCACCGATCTGCCGCGCAGTTCGCCTTCTGCCAGCTTGCGCCACTCGTCTTGCGCCTTGTTCGTCATATCATTGTCCTTTTTTCTGAGCCGGCATCCGCGAAGCTTGCTCCGCCCGATCCGCGCCCGGTTCCGCTAAAAGTCTTGCCGCCCTGGCTGCGCCCGCGCTACCAAAGCCACATGGCCCAGACTTACCTGGCCTCGGCGCAATTTTTGCATCGCAATCGCGGCAGTGGTACCTATATCTTCGGTAAGAGGAGCGCCCATGAAACCTATTTTGTCCTTTGTTTTCGCTTGTCTTTTAGCCACGCCGCTGGCAGCCCAAGAGACGGGTGTCCCCCTTGCGGATTCAGCCGGGCCCTCGATCTTCATCGAAGGGACCGACGTGGATCTGAGCCAGTTCATATGGCAAAACCGGCCGGTCGTCGTTTTTGCCGACAGCCCGAACGATCCGCGCTTTATCCAGCAAATGGAGTTTTTGACCGCGCGCAGCAAAGATCTGGCGGAGCGCGACGTGGTGGTGCTGACCGATACCGACCCCGCCGCAGGTGGGCCGCTGCGCAGCAAGCTGCATCCGCGTGGCTTCATGCTGGTGCTGATCGTCAAGGACGGCACGATATACCTGCGCAAACCGGCGCCGTGGGATGTGCGCGAAATCAGCCGCACCATCGACAAGCTGCCGATGCGCCAGCAGGAGATCCGTGAACGCCGCGACGCGCCCGGCGCGGACAAGACCACCGGCACCGCCGGCCCATCGTAAGGACACCCCCGCATCACTCGCTCCCCATCGTGGCTATCAGCAGCCCGTCTTCGGTATCCAGCAGCGCCATCAATCCAGTGTCGCGATCCATCAAAAGCACAGCCGAAGGGTTGATCAAGGCCGAGGCAAAGGTAGTTTCGGCGGCAAGGTCCATGCAGGCACGCCCCTCAAGTCCCGCCATTCGCATCTTCGTGCCCGCCTCGCCCTGAATGGCGATGAGGTGAAGCAGCGCTACATCCGGCGTCAGCCGGGGCGCGACGATGGCAACCTGCCCCTGAGAATTCAGAATGGTCGCCGCCTCCCGCGCGCTGCCGGCAACAGGCATGGGCGCCGCGATGCGGGGATCCGCGATCTGAAACACGCCTACCGCGCAGGCTCCTGTCGCCTGAAAGAATACTGTATCGCCCAAGGGAACCCATCCGCTCAGGATGCTGCGCATCTGACCCTCATCCATGCGCTTGCAACCCGCCAGCGCCAGAACCCCGGCGCATAGCGCGCCGACGCGCCAGATGGCGCGCAGGCGGTGCGGAGACTTTTCCGCGGGGTTGGAAGCGGTGCCGATCACTGGATCACTCGAATTCCATGATCACTTCGTCAACGGCCAGGCTATCGCCCGGAGCCGCATTGATGGCGGTGACAGTCGCCCGCTTTTCGGCCCGCAGGATATTTTCCATCTTCATTGCCTCGACAGTGCAAAGCGCCTGACCTTCCTGCACCTCGTCGCCGACCTCGACGTTGATCTTCACGATCAGGCCGGGCATCGGGCAGAGAAGCAGTTTCGACGTGTCTGGCGGCTGCTTTTCGGGCATCCGCTGCGCCAGTTCGGCCTGCCGCGGAGTCCGCACATGCACCTTCAGATCCGCGCCCCGGCTGCGAATGCGAAATCCGCCGGACACCTTGCCAACCTTCAGGACCAGAGGAGTTCCATCCACGTCCAGCCGCGCGAGATGATCGCCCGGTGTCCAGTCCGATACCACCTCCATACTGGTGCCATCGTCAAATGTCACTGTCGCGCCGCCGCGGCGTGCCGCGATCTTTACATTATGACTGCCGCCGTTCAGAGCGACGTTCCAATCATCGCCCACCAGACGTTCGTGGTTGTCCATGGTGCCCGAAATGCGCGTGCGGCGGATTTCCGCAACCCGATGCATTGCTGCGCAAGATGCGGCGATACGGCGCAGCGACGCCTCATCAAGCTCCGCCCCTTCGAACCCCTCCGGATACTCTTCGGCGATAAACGCGGTGGTGATATCACCTGAAACGAATTTTGGATGATCCATCACTGCTGACAGGAACGGCAGGTTATGCCCGATGCCCTCAACCTCAAAGGCATCAAGCGCGGCGCGCATTGCTTCGATCGAGGCGGCGCGATCCGGCCCCCAGGTGCACAGCTTGGCGATCATGGGATCGTAATACATGCTGATCTCGCCGCCCTCATAAACGCCGGTGTCGTTGCGCACGGTGGTGCCGGCAACGCTGACCTCCGCCGGCGGGCGATAGCGGGTCAGACGGCCGATTGACGGCAGGAAGTTGCGATAGGGATCTTCGGCATAAAGACGACATTCCATCGCCCAGCCGTTCAGCTTCACATCCTCTTGGGTCATCGTCAGCGGCTCGCCATTGGCGACGCGGATCATCTGTTCGACCAGATCGACGCCGGTGATCAGTTCGGTCACCGGGTGTTCCACCTGAAGCCGGGTGTTCATCTCAAGAAAGTAGAAATTGCGGTCGCCATCGACGATGAATTCCACCGTGCCGGCGCTGGTATACCCCACAGACTGGGCCAGCGCGACGGCCTGCTCGCCCATCGCCTTGCGTGTCGCCTCATCAAGGAACGGGCTGGGCGCTTCTTCGATGACCTTCTGGTTGCGGCGTTGAATGCTGCACTCACGTTCCCCCAGATAGATGCCGTTCCCATGCGCATCGCACAGGACCTGAATTTCGATATGGCGCGGCTGGGTGACGAATTTCTCGATAAAGATCCGGTCATCACCGAAACTGCTGGCCGCCTCGTTCTTGGAGCTCTGAAACCCTTCGCGCGCCTCATCGTCGTTCCAGGCGATCCGCATTCCCTTGCCGCCGCCGCCGGCGCTCGCCTTGATCATCACCGGATAGCCGACCTCGTTCGAGATCTTCACCGCATCCTCGGCGTCCTTGATCAGGCCCATATAGCCCGGGACGGTGGAGACACCCGCCTCCTGCGCCAGCTTTTTCGATGTGATCTTGTCCCCCATCGCCTCGATCGCCTTTTTGGGCGGCCCGATAAATGCGACGCCTGCGGCCTCCAGCGCCTCGGCGAATTTGGCGTTTTCGGACAAAAACCCATAGCCCGGATGCACCGCCTCGGCGCCGGTCTGACGAATGGCCTCCATCACCTTGTCGATGACGATGTAGGATTCGTTTGCCGGCGGCGGGCCGATATGCACCGCCTCGTCCGCCATGCGGACATGCAGCGCCGTGCGGTCCGCGTCTGAATAGACGGCAACCGTCTTGATGCCCATCTGGCGCGCGGTCTTGATGACGCGGCAGGCGATTTCGCCGCGATTGGCGATCAGGATCTTCTTGAACATGATGTGTCCCCTTTAAATGCCCGCCCCGCGCCGCAGCGCCGGGGCCGAAAAAAGCAGGGACCATCCGCGCCGCGTGGCACGAATGGTCCCTGAATGAAAGCTTCCAGCGCCTGAAAGGCGGCTGATGTTATCTGCAACGCTCCGGATAGGTCTGGCAGAAGGCGACGTTGCCCGCCGCGCCGACCAGCGCGCCCGCGGCAAGGTTGCCGTCCAGCACGGCCGCCGCGCCCACACCGGCGCCGCCGCCGATAAGCGCCTGCTTGCCCAGAGTGTCACCGCAAGCGGCCACGGCTGACAGGGCCAGAATGGCGAGAACGATCCTGGATTGCCGGTTGAATGATCTGCTGACTGCTTTATGCATTGAATTCCACCCCCTCTACTACCAGTGTTTCCTTCAAGAACATGGAACGGTGAAAATGCCCGAGGGTCAAAGACATGGCCGGAACAGGCGCCCCTTTGAGCGAGGTGTCGCCGGTTGCGCAGATCATCGCAAAGAAGAAAAAAAGCGGACGACGTGCGCTTATCTTCGCAACGCCGCCCAAAAGGGGAAGGGTAACGGTATGGACGGAAGGTCCCGGACCCTTGGGGAAGGCCCGCCATTACTCCGCGAACTATACCATCAAAACCTGCATCCACCAAGTGCAAGCTCGGATGATTAAAATTTTCAGCGAATTTCCGCGCAGCCAAAATAGTGTACGGCGGCTTCAAGCCCCCGTGGCGGGGCGGCAGCTGGTTGCGCTCTCGGATCATACCTCCTCCGGGCCGCCGAATGCGGTTGGAAAAGCGCGCCGCGCGGCCTCGACATCCAGAACCAGCACCGCCTCGTAATCGGTAGGATCGAACGGTTCGCTGACCGTCAGCACCTCGCGGCCCAGAAGCCATGAGAGGCGGCCCGCGTCCAGATTGCCACGCTCGAACGGAGCGTCACCAAAATGTTCCCACAGGGCAGCGACAAACGCCGTATCGGCGCGGCGATCAGGAGAGCGGCGGTCAGCAAACCTCTCGCGGCGCACCAGCGGTGTGGCACCTTTGGGGTTGGCGCGGCGAATGGTGAACTGAAAATCCGTGCTCGGCAACCTGCCGGGAAATCCACGATGCTTGATCATGCCCACGCTCCGTACAAAAAGCGCGGCCGCAGAACCGGGGCAGGCCTTGCAGCCTGCCTCGTTGTCAGTTTCCGAAGGGCCGGATCAGTACTTGCCGCTCGAGACGGGCTCGGCTGTGATCGGCTCGACAACGACATAGTCGTCCTCGGGCGCCTGCTGGCACGCAGCAACGGCGACCAGAAATCCGACAGCCATGATACCTTTGATAATGTTCGACATTGAATTCTCCTGTCACTTTTTGAGGGCGGAATTGGGCTTGGTGTCCCCCACCCATACTTCGAGGTATGGATTGCTTGGGTGCAATCGGTTTTCAGAATAGTGAAGTTTTTGGTAAAGCGATATGCCACTGCGCGATTGTCCGGCCATTGTGGCCGCAAAGCATCACACGAATGTGAGGATGAGAAGTGCCCCGCAACATATTGTGTATGCATCACAATGGCTCCCATATAAAGCTGTTGCTCTGAATGGTGAACAGTTCGAATAGCTGAGAAATATCGGCATCCGTCCCACCAAACGGCGCGGCGCAATCTGCGAGCGATATGATTGCTGTCTGATCGTCCCTGGGTGCCGATATGACAGGCAGCGCCATGTTTTGAAAAAGATACGTCATTATCGACCAGCGCCGCTTCGGCAGCAATCCCGCTCGATGCGAAACCATCGCGGACGTAAACCAGCTGCGTGAGCGGCCCTGATTCCATCGTCTTGGTCGGGATCCAGCGCAGCACCACCTTCGCGCCGGATTGAAGATGCACCATTTCCGCAGATGCATCAGCCCCCATCTTTGATGTCAGCGCCAAAAGGTCTATTCCGCTCAGCTGTTGCGCAGCGCCTTTATGAGCTGGTCCTTGGTCATGTCCGACCGCCCGTCGATCCCGATCTCCTGTGCGCGTTTGTAGAGATCCTCCCTTGTCCACTCCTCGTAAGGGGGCGCCTTGCCACCCTTTTCCGAAGGATGCATATCGTCCCTCGCCTGCGCGTTGGCAATCCGGGCCGCCTTTTGCTTGGACGCGCCCTGATCGCGCAGCGCTTCGTAGGTGTCCGCATCCTTGATGCTGGGGTTTTTCGATTTGGCCATGGCGCCCCTCCTTTTCGTAGCCAAACGCCATGCGCGCGCCGGGGGTTCCGGACCAAGCAATGGCGATAGATGGAAGTGCGTAAGTAGTCACTGGGCTGGCTCCGCAGGCGCGTTCCGCGGCATCAAAGGGGAATATTATCGTGCTTTTTCCAAGGCATCTGCGCCTTTTTTCCCCGCAAGGAGGCAAAGGCCCGCGCGATGCGCTTGCGCGTGGACTGGGGCATGATCACCTCATCCACGAAACCACGCTCGGCCGCGACAAACGGGCTGGCGAACCGGTCCTCATAATCCTTGGCATGGGCCGCCAGCTTTTCGGGATTGTCGCGATCCGCGCGATGAATGATCTCGGTCGCCCCCTTGGCACCCATCACGGCAATTTCCGATGTCGGCCAGGCGTAGTTGAAGTCCGCGCAGAGGTGCTTGGACGCCATGACCACATAGGCCCCGCCATAGGCCTTGCGGGTGATGACCGTTACCTTCGGCACCGTCGCCTCGCCATAGGCAAAGAGCAGCTTGGCGCCATGCTTGATCACGCCGTTATGCTCCTGGGTCACACCCGGAAGGAAGCCGGGAACGTCCACCAGTGTGAGCAGCGGTATCTCGAAGCAATCGCAGAAACGAACGAACCGCGCCGCCTTGCGCGAGCTGTCGATATCAAGGCAACCAGCCAGCACCATGGGCTGGTTGGCCACGACGCCGATGGTCTGCCCCTCCAGCCGCATGAAGCCGGTGATCATGTTCTTGGCAAAATCCGCCTGAATTTCATAAAAATCACCCTCATCCGCCAGCTTGGTGATCAACTCCTTCATGTCATAGGGCATGTTGGGGTTGTCAGGCACCAATGTATCGAGGCTGGTTTCGATCCGCGCCGGATCGTCGAAGAAGGGACGCACCGGTGGCTTTCCCCGGTTCGAGGCGGGCAGGAAATCGACGAGACGGCGCACTTCAGCCAGTGCCTCGACATCGTTTTCAAAAGCTGCGTCTGCCACGCTTGACTTGCGTGTATGCGTTGTCGCACCGCCCAGCTCCTCGGCCGTGACCTGTTCGTTCGTGACGGTTTTCACCACATCGGGGCCGGTCACGAACATGTAGGAGCTGTCTTTGACCATGAAGATGAAATCGGTCATGGCAGGCGAATAGACCGCACCACCCGCGCAGGGACCCATGATCACACTGATCTGCGGCACGACGCCCGAAGCGGTGATGTTGCGCTGGAACACGTCGCCATAGCCTGCGAGGCTGTCGACACCTTCCTGAATGCGTGCGCCGCCCGAATCATTAATGCCGATCACGGGAGCGCCGTTCTGCACGGCCATATCCATGATCTTGCAGATCTTCTTGGCGTGGGTTTCAGACACCGAGCCGCCCAGCACGGTGAAATCCTGACTGAACACGTAAACGAGGCGACCGTTGATCGCCCCCCAGCCAGTCACGACACCATCGCCGTAGGGACGGTCCTGCTCCATCCCGAAATCAATGCAGCGATGCGCGACAAACATGTCGAACTCCTCAAAGCTGCCTTCGTCCAGCAAAAGCTCAATCCGTTCCCGGGCGGTCAGCTTGCCCTTGGAGTGCTGGGCGGCAACGCGCTCGGCTCCTCCGCCCTTGCGGGCCTCAACGCGGCGGTCTTCCAGTTGCTGAAGGATATCTTTCATGGCGGGCAGTCCCCTCTTGAGGTTTTCGGAAGGCTATAGCCGATTAATTCTCCCGCAACAGAGAATTTCCGCAAATTTGCCAATAATTGCATAGCAGGAAAAGCAATTTTGCAAATCCGTTAATAATGCGCGATGCGTGAGGGGGGACCGCTCTGGCTGCCGGATGCTTGCAGACAGGACTTTGCAAACTTAAGGTAACGCAAGGCTAACCTGCAAAACGAGGCTGTCATGCGCCCGCGCAAACTCTACGCCGGTGTCAAGCTGCGCGAGACGCGCCAGCGCATCGGCCTGACGCAAAAGGATTTTGCCGCACGGCTCGGCGTTTCCCTGCCCTATCTGAACCAGATGGAGAATAACAATCGGCCCGTCAGCACGACAGTCGTACTCGCGCTGGCGCAGGAATTCGGGTTCGACGTGACCGAACTGGGCACCGGCGAGGCCGAGCGCATGGTGTCGGACATGCGCGAGGCGCTGGCCGATCCGGTCTTTGCCGCGCCGCCTGATATGGCCGAGTTGCGGCTTGTGGCCTCCAGCGCTCCGGCCCTTGCGCGGGCTTTTCTGGAACTGCACGGCGCCTACCGACAAACGCATGAGCGACTGGCCTCGCTGGACGAGGCGCTGGGGCGCGACGACGCGCAGACGCAGCAAAGCCCTTGGACCGAAGTGCGCGATTTCTTTCACTACTGCGATAATTACATCGACGCCGTGGACCGCGCCGCCGAACGGTTCGGCGCGGGCAGCGGCCCGGCGCAGATCCGTGCGGTAGAGGAGTTGGGCCGGATCGGCATCACGGTGGTGAACAGTGACGATGGGCCGCTGCGCAGGCTGGACCGCAGCAGCGGCATCCTGCATCTCAGCGCGCGGGCCGAGCCGCAGACACGCAGCTTCCAGATGCTGCTGCAACTGGCGCTGCTGACGCAGGACAAGCTGCTGGAGGCGACGCTGGATCTGGCCCGGTTCCAATCGGACGAGGCGCGCAGTATCGCGAAAATCGGGTTGGCCAACTATTATGCCGGGGCCGCGCTGATGCCCTATACCGCGTTCCTGAACGCGGCGCGTGAATGCCGCCACGATCTGGAAATTCTCGCCCACCGCTTTGGCGCGTCGATCGAACAGGTATGCCACCGCCTCAGTACGCTGCAACGCCCGGGCGCCAAGGGAATCCCGTTCTTCTTTGTGCGGGTTGATCAGGCCGGAACGATCACCAAGCGCCATTCGGCCACGCGGATGCAATTTGCCCGCTATGGCGGCGCCTGCCCGTTATGGAACGTGCATCGCGCGTTCGAGACGCCCGGCAGGTTTCTGCGCCAATTGGCGGAAACGCCCGACGGAGTCCGCTATATCAACCTCGCGCGCGACGTGTCCAAACCGGGGGGCCATTTCGGCGCGCCTGTCCGGCGCTTTGCCATTGCCTTGGGATGCGAGGTGAAACACGCGCCCGCCCTTGTCTATGCCGATACGCTGGACCTGAGCAGCGCCGGCGCGTTCGAGCCTATCGGCATATCCTGCCGGATTTGCGAGCGCACTGACTGCCACCAGAGGTCCATCCCCCCGCTGGAGCGGCGCCTGACCATCCGCCCCGATGCGCGCGGCGTGCTTCCCTACGAAGTAGGTTGAGATGATCCGCGGTCAGTCCCCGCGCGGGAAGCGGGCGTTCCGTTCCACCTCGTTCAGGTCCATGTGGTTGCGCATGTATCGCTCGGACGCCTTTTTCAACGGCTGGTAATCCCAAGGGTAGTAGCCACCCTGCCGCAGCGCCTCATAGACCACCCAGCGGCGTGCCTGGCTTTCCCGCACTTGCGCGTCGAACGCGTCCAGATCCCAGCGCGCAGCGGCCATATCGCTGAACCTTGCCAGAGTATCAGCATGGGCGGGGTCGTCCGCCAGATTGCGCAGTTCATGCGGGTCAGCCTCCAGATCGAAAAGCTGATCCGGATCGAGCGCGCAGCGGGTGAATTTCCAGCGCCCCTGCCGCAGCGCGATGAGCGGCGCGTAAGATGCCTCGGCGGCGTATTCCATCGCCACGGGCGCGTGACGCGGTTCTCCCTGCCCCAGCGCAACAAGGCTGTGGCCTTCGACCCAGGGCGCAATCTCGTCCATCGGTGCGCCCGCCAGATCGCACAGCGTCGGGCACAGATCGATCGTGCTGATGGGCGTATCCACCCGCCCCGGCCTCATGCCGGGCGCCGCGATCATCAGCGGCACGCGCGATGATCCCTCGAAAAACGACATCTTGAACCACAGCCCCCGCTCGCCCAGCATGTCGCCATGGTCGGAGAGCAGGACGATAACCGTGTCCTCGGTCTGGCGGGTGGCGTCCAGCGCCTCCAGCACTTCACCGATCTTGTCGTCCAGATAGCTGATATTGGCGAAATAGGCACGCCGCGCGCGGCGGATGTGATCCTCGGTGATGTCATGGCTGCGCCAGTCATTCGCATCAAAGATGCGCTGCGAATGAGGATCGTGATCGGCGTAATTCATTGCAGGAACTTCGGGCAGCAGATGCGCGCAATCCTCGTAGAGATCCCAGTATCTGCGCCGCGCCACATAAGGATCATGCGGATGGGTAAAGCTGGCGGTCAGGCACCAGGGCCGCGCGTCACGCCCCCGTGCCAGATCATAGACCTTGCGCACCGCCTCATAGGAGACCTCATCGTCATATTCGAGCTGGTTCGTGGTTTCGGCCACGCCTGCGCCCGTCACGCTGCCCATGTTGTGATACCACCACTCGATCCGCTCGCCCGGCTTGCGATAATCGGGGGTCCAGCCGAAATCGGCGGGATAGATATCGGTGGTCAGGCGTTCCTCAAACCCGTGCAACTGATCGGGTCCGACGAAGTGCATCTTGCCCGAAAGACAGGTCTGATACCCGGCCCGCCGCAGATGATGCGCATAGGTCGGGATGTCTGCCGCAAATTCGGCCGCATTGTCATAGACCCGGCTGCGCGATGGCAGCAGCCCCGACATGAAGCTGGCCCGCCCCGGCGCGCAGAGCGGGCTGGCCGTATAGCAATTGGCAAAGCGGGTGGACCGGGCCGCCAGCCGTTTGAGGTTGGGCGCATGGAGCCAATCCGCTGGCCCATCCGGAAACAAGGTGCCGTTCAGCTGATCGACCATGAAAATCAGGATGTTGGGACGTCTCATCGGTCGAGGCTCCTTTTGGCGGGATGGGGAATGGCGGAACGGTATGGGCGAATCGCAATCCGGTCAATCAGACGGCGCGCCTTCGTGGTTACCGCATATATCGGTTGCCAAGTGGAGCGGCATTACCCTACGCTTGGGCTATAAAAAAACGTTGCTTTGTGCCGTATGCCCTTGGTTCCGTGCAGATCGCGGGACCGCACTACACGGAATCGCGGGGGAGTGCGGCCGACAAACCAATAATAGAAACGACAACAGGGAAAAAACATATGTCACTGCTTACCACTGGACGCTTTGACCGGCGCGGATTTCTGAAAACCACAGCCCTCGGGGCCATCGCGGCATCGCTGCCGCTCGGCGGCGCCATGGCCGCCACCCCCAAGCGCGGCGGACACCTGCGGATCGGCAAGGGCCACGGCCAGACCACCGATACGCTGAACCCCGGCACTTATGAAAATGGCTATATGATCGCGTTTACCTTCGCCAAGGACGGCCGCCTGACCGAAGTGCTGGCTGACGGATCCATCGGCCCGGAAGTGGCCGAAAGCTGGGAGGCGTCCGAGGATGCCAAGACGTGGCGCTTCAAGATCCGCAAGGGCGTCACCTACCATTCCGGCAAGGAGGTGACGGTGGAGGACGTCGTCGCCTCGATCAATTTCCACCGCGGCGAGGGCACGACCTCGGCCGCCGGTCCGATCATCGCGGCAATTCAGGATGTCGTGGCCGAAGGCGACGATACGGTTGTCTTTACCCTCGACGGCGGCGATGCCGATTTCCCGTTCATCGTCAGCGATTACCACCTCGCCATCCTGCCTGCCACGGATGACGGCATCGACTGGCGGTCAGGCGATGGCTGTGGTACCTACAAGATCAAATCCTTCAAGCCCGGCGTCTCCACTGCGCTGGAGCGGCACGAGAACCACTGGCGCGACGATGTCGGCTGGTTCGACAGCATCGAAATGCTGGTCCTGACCGACCAGAACGCACGCACAACAGCGCTGGTGTCCGGCGACGTGGATACTGTGGACAAGCTGGATCTGAAAACTGTCGGCATGCTGGCGCGCAATCCGAACCTTGTCATCACATCTGTCGCGGGCACGCAGCATTTCACCTTTGCGATGGATTCGCGGAAGGCGCCCTTTACCGACAATAATGTGCGCCTTGCAATGAAATATGGTGTCAACCGTGAGGAGCTGGTCGAAAAGATCCTGTTCGGCTATGGCTCGGTCGGGAATGATACGCCGATCGGACCCAACCAATTGTATTTCAATACGGAAATGCCCGATAAGGTCTACGATCCCGACAAGGCAAAGTTCCATCTGAAGGAAGCGGGGCTGGATACGGTCGATGTCACGCTTTCGGCATCCGATGCTGCCTTTGCCGGCGCGGTCGATGCGGCCACGCTCTATCAGAACTCGGCCAAGGCGGCGGGCATCAATATCAAGGTCGCGCGCGAGGCGAATGATGGCTACTGGTCCGATATCTGGATGAAGAAACCCTTTACCGCGGTTTATTGGGGTGGACGCCCGACGCAGGATCAGGCGTTCTCCATCGCCTTCACCTGCGGCGCCGAATGGAATGACGGCTTCTGGTGCAACAAGGAATTCGATGCATTGCTAAGGGAGGCCCGTGCCGAACTGGATGAGGACAAGCGCAAGCAGCAGTATTTCGAGTTGCAGGAGATCGTCAGCAACGAAGGATCGGTCGTGATCCCCATGTTTGCCAATTACGTCTATGCCACGACCAACAAGATAGGGATGCCGGAACAGCCCGCGTCCAACTGGGACATGGACGGTGAACGCTGGGCCGAGCGCTGGTGGTTCGTCTGACCGCTGCGCCGCGCGAATGACAAGGATGCTGCCGGGTCACACGCCCCGGCAGCTGTCTGCGGCAGGGGATACCCTGTGCGGCGCCTCAGGGCACCTGAGCGGGGCTGACAGCTTCGTCATTATACCTGGCCGAAATATCGCGACGTTTCAGAACCGCCTCCCGCCAGGTGATGAAACTGACGGACGCCACAATAACCAGACCGCCCAGAACAACGTAGGGGTCCACCGCCTCGCCGAATACCAGCGCGCCCAGCAGAACCGCCCAGACCAGCTGCAGAAACGTCATCGGCTGCGTGACCGCCAGCGGAGCGGCGCGAAAAGCCAGCGTCATGGTATAATGTCCGCCTGTCGCAAGCGCGGCGACGCCGAACAGGATGATCAACTCCAGCATCGTGGGCTTGACCCAATCCATCGCGGCCAGCGGTGCAAGCCCGATCGTGACCGTCACCGACAGCATCCCCACCACGGCTATGGGCGATACTTCGCGCGACGCGGCCTTGGCCAGCAGATAGGACGCCCCGAAACAGATGGCCGTCAGCAGCATCGCCATATGCCCCGGCCCGACTTCGCGCAGGCCGGGGCGCAGGATGATCAGCGCGCCGCCCAGCGCAATCAGAACAGCCAGCAGACGGCGCAGCGCCAGCCTCTCGCCCAGAAACAGCGCGGCGCCGATGGTCACATAGATCGGTGACAGGAAATTCATTGCCGTTACATCGGCCAGCGGTATGCGCGCCATGGCAAAGAACCACAGCGCCACCCCCACGGTATGCACCGCACCGCGCACGCCGAATGCCGCCCAGAGGCGCGGGGACACCCGTGTCCGCAGCAGCATCGGCAACGCCGGCACGAGCAGCACCAGACCCAGCGCATAGCGCAGGAACGCCGCCTCGGGGGCAGGAATGCGCGTTCCGATGGTCTTGACCAGCGCGGTCACGCCGACAAACAGAACCCCGGTGATGATCATCCAGAAGATGCCCCAGCCGGGCCGCGTGTCGGATTTCGCTACCATAGCGCCTAATGACCCCACGATGATTGGAATGTCGAGCCTGTTCTGCCTCGGTGCCGCGCGGAGGCGCGAGCACTTCCGGCGGGTAGGAAATGTCGCTAAAGGGTGGGTGGGGGCGCACGAATGTTGCGCGATGCTGCCACACCTTCTACAACAGTATGAAAATGATTGCGCTGCACTGCAGCATTACGCACTCTGCGAAACACGGCCGCACAGCACGCCACATAATCAACGAGGGACATAGCGCCATGACCGAGTTCAAGAAGATCCTGATCGCAAATCGGGGCGAAATTGCCATCCGCATCATGCGTGCGGCCAACGAGATGGGTAAGAAAACCGTCGCCGTCTTTGCCGAGGAGGACAAGCTGGGCCTGCACCGCTTCAAGGCGGATGAGGCCTATCGCATCGGCGCGGGGCTAGGGCCGGTCGCAGCATATCTCAGCATACCCGAAATTATCAGGGTCGCGCGCGAATCGGGCGCCGACGCGATTCACCCCGGCTACGGCCTGCTGGCGGAAAACCCGGATTTTGTTGACGCTTGCGTTGCCAACGGCATCACTTTCATTGGCCCTCAGGCGAAAACGATGCGCGAGGTGGGCGACAAGGCCAGCGCGCGCCGCATCGCCATCGAGGCCGGCGTGCCTGTCATTCCCGCGACCGAGGTGCTGGGCGATGACATGGACAAGGTTCGCGCCGAAGCGGAAGAAGTCGGCTATCCGCTGATGCTCAAGGCATCGTGGGGCGGCGGCGGGCGCGGGATGCGCCCGATCAACGGGCCAGATGAGCTTGAGGAGAAGGTGCTGGAGGGCCGCCGCGAAGCCGAGGCCGCATTCGGCAATGGTGAGGGCTATCTGGAAAAGATGATCCTGCGCGCCCGCCACGTCGAGGTTCAGATTCTGGGCGACAAGCATGGCAACATGTATCACCTGTTCGAGCGGGATTGTTCGGTTCAGCGCCGCAACCAGAAGGTCGTCGAGCGCGCCCCTGCCCCCTACCTGACCGATGCCCAGCGCGCCGAGGTCTGCGAGTTGGGATACAAGATCTGCAAACACGTGAACTACGAATGCGCGGGCACTGTCGAGTTCCTGATGGATATGGACACCGAGCAGTTCTTTTTCATCGAGGTCAACCCGCGCGTGCAGGTCGAACATACTGTGACCGAGGAAGTCACCGGCATCGACATCGTGCAGGCCCAGATCAAGATTGCAGAGGGCAAGACCCTGGAGGAGGCCACCCGCAAGGCCAGCCAGGAAGATATTCATCTGCACGGCCACGCGCTGCAGACCCGCATCACGACCGAGGATCCGCAGAACAACTTCATTCCCGATTACGGCCGCATCACGGCGTTCCGCGAAGCAACGGGCATGGGTATCCGTCTGGACGGCGGCACCGCCTATTCCGGCGGCGTGATCACGCGGTTCTACGACAGCCTTCTGGTCAAGGTGACCGCCCATGCGCAAACGCCCGAAGCCGCCATCGCGCGGATGGACCGCGCGTTGCGCGAATTCCGTATCCGCGGCGTCAGCACCAATATCGCATTTGTCGAAAACCTGTTGAAGCATCCGACCTTCCTGTCGAATAAATACACCACCAAGTTCATCGACGAGACGCCCGAGCTGTTCAATTTCTACAGCCGCCGCGACCGGGGCACCAAGGTGCTGACCTATATCGCGGATATTACCGTGAACGGGCATCCCGAAACCAAGAACCGCCCCCTTCCCCGCGAAGACCTGAAGGATCCGCGCCCGCCCATGCCACGCTGCGAACCGCAGATGGGCACGCGCAACCTGCTGGAGCAGAAGGGCCCGAAGGCCGTTGCCGACTGGATGAAGAAGCAAAAGCAGCTCCTGATTACCGATACGACCATGCGCGACGGGCATCAGTCCCTTCTGGCAACCCGCATGCGCAGCCGCGACATGATCCGCGTCGCGCCTGCCTATGCGGCGCATCTGCCGCAGCTTTTCTCGGTCGAGTGCTGGGGCGGCGCGACCTTCGATGTGGCCTATCGTTTCCTGCAGGAATGCCCGTGGCAACGCCTGCGCGATCTGCGCGCCGCCATGCCGAACCTGATGACGCAAATGCTGCTGCGCGGCTCGAACGGGGTCGGCTACACCAACTATCCCGATAATGTGGTTCAGGAATTCGTGCGGCAGGCCGCCAAATCCGGCATTGACGTGTTCCGCGTGTTCGACTCGCTCAACTGGGTGGAAAACATGCGCGTGGCAATGGATGCTGTGCAGGAGACGGGCAAGATCTGCGAAGGCACCGTTTGCTATACCGGCGACATTCTGAACCCGGACCGGGCGAAATACGATCTGAAATATTATGTCGGCATGGCCAAGGAGATGGAGGCAGCCGGCGCGCATATCCTCGGCCTCAAGGACATGGCCGGCCTGCTGAAGCCCGCCGCGGCGCGTGTGCTGATCCGCGCGCTGAAGAACGAGGTGGGTCTGCCGATCCACTTCCACACCCATGACACGGCCGGCATTGCCTGCGCCACGATCCTGGCTGCCGCTGATGCAGGGGTTGATGCTGTCGATTGCGCGATGGATGCGCTCTCGGGCAATACCTCTCAGGCGACGCTCGGCACCATCGTGGAGGCGCTGGCCCATACAGATCGCGACACCGGCATAGATATAGGCGCCGTTCGCGAAATCTCGGACTATTGGGACAGCGTTCGCGCGCATTATGCCGCGTTCGAATCGACGATGCAGTCCCCCTCCTCCGAGGTTTACCTGCACGAAATGCCCGGCGGACAGTTCACGAACCTCAGGCAGCAGGCCCGCTCGCTGGGGCTCGAGGATCGCTGGCCCGAAGTCGCGCAGACCTATGCCGATGTGAACCAGATGTTCGGCGATATCGTGAAGGTCACCCCCTCCTCCAAAGTGGTTGGCGACATGGCCCTGATGATGGTGACCCAGGGCCTGACCCGCGCGGAGGTCGAGGATCCGAAACACGACCTGTCCTTCCCCGATTCGGTGATCGACATGCTGCGCGGCAATCTGGGCCAGCCTCCCGGCGGATTCCCCAGCGCGCTGACCGCCAAGGCTCTCAAGGGGGAAAAGCCGAATACCGACCGCCCCGGCGCCAATCTGCCCCCGGTCGATTTGGAAGCGACCCGCGCCGAGGTCAGTGCGCTGCTTGAAGGTCGCAAGATCGATGACGAGGATCTGAACGGCTATCTCATGTATCCCAAGGTCTTTCTGGATTACATGGGCCGCCACCGGACATATGGCCCGGTGCGGGTGCTGCCCACGCGGACCTTCTTCTACGGGATGGAGCCGGGCGAGGAAATCACCGCCGAAATAGACCCCGGCAAGACGATGGAAATTCGCCTTCAGGCCATTGGCGAGACGGGCGAGGATGGCAATGCACGCGTATTTTTTGAACTGAACGGTCAGCCACGTGTCATCCGCGTGCCCAACCGTGCGGTCAAGGCCACCACAGCAGCGCGCCCCAAGGCCGAAGCAGGCAATCCGGGGCACATCGGTGCGCCTATGCCGGGTGTCATTGCCAGTATCGCTGCAACTGCCGGCGCCGAGGTAAAGGCAGGCGATCTGCTTTTGACCATCGAAGCAATGAAGATGGAAACCGGTCTGCATGCCGATCGCGATGCCATAGTCAAAGCCGTGCATGTAATTCCCGGCCACCAGATCGACGCCAAGGACCTGCTGATCGAACTGGAATGATGTCTCAAACCCCGGCGCAACTCATCGCGCCGGGGACCCAGCCGAAGCTTTGGTGCGGGCATGACCGCTATCTTCAATATAGAAAGAAATAGATGGAAGCCCGCTTCGAAATACAGTTGACCTAACTCTTGGAAACATTAAAAGCGTGTGACTTTAAACCGCATTTGACAAAACGCTTTCCAAAAACGCACCAGCTTGTGTGGAAACTCGCCTTCCCACCGCGCAGAATGGAATTCCAGAAATGCCATTAGGATTTTTTGGCGC
>JAUNVT010000108.1 GCA_030540655.1 Rhodobacterales bacterium | reverse complement strand
ACAGCCGTGACAAAGAGGCCGAAACCGTTGGCGGACGATATGGTTGACGCTCCGAATTTAAGCATCTATTGACGCGGGCGACGGTTTTCCATCTTTGGAATGAAAAGGGAATTCAGTGCGGGCCATCGGTCCTATGCTGTAGCTGCCCCCGCAACTGTAGGCGGATAGTCTTTGCCAGAGGCCACTGGGACGATCCCGGGAAGGCGGCAACAGATGTCGATCCGTGAGCCAGGAGACCTGCCGTCTGCCGTTGTCACACGTGAACACATTGGGCGGGGTGTCCTGATGCGGTAACCATCTTCCGCTTTTGGGCGGGCAAGGGATGGCGCGTTTACGGTGACGGTGAAATGATCGCTGGAGCCCACTTTCGTGCGCAATTCCATTTTCTCCCTGCCCCCACGCCGCGGCGTGGGTCTGCCTCATCGTTGCTCAGCCGCCAACACAGGCCAAAAGGCCGCGTGGACCGCTGTGATGACCCTCGTTTCTGCGCCGGTCATGGCGCAGCAGACTGTGCCTGAAGAACCGGGCAGCCACTGGCTGGGTACAATCACCCTTGAGGGCTCTGTCGCCGCTTCCGGCCTTGATCTGCGGACGCCGTCAAATGCGGGCAGCCGGCTGGATCTGACGCCATTCCAGACGCCCGCAAGCGTGGAGGTGATCGAAGGTGAAACGGTCCGGAATCGCGGGCAGCGTGACGTGAATCAGGCCATCGTGCAAAATGCCACCGGCATCAGCTTTCTCGGCTCGCCCGGCAATGGCGGGACCTCGTTCAGCATGCGGGGCTTTGCGGGGCATGGGTCGGTGACGCGGCTTTTTGACGGCACACGGCTTTATCCCGGCTCGGGGACGGTCACCTTTCCCTTCGATAGCTGGAATATCGACCGTATCGAAGTGCTGAACGGTCCCGCCTCAGTGCTCTATGGCGAGGGCGGCGCTGGTGGCGCCATCAATATCATTCCCAAACGCCCGCTGACTGACCGGCGCCAGACGGAGCTGCGCGGGACGATTGGCACCGATGGTCAGCGCGGGTTGGCCTTTGGCAGCGCCGGGCCGCTGAGCGACGTGCTGGCCTATAATTTCGGGATCAGCCGGACCGCTGCGGACGGCTGGCTGGATCGCAACAAGACCTCGAGCCTGTCGGTTTCGGGGGCGCTGCGGTGGCAGGCCATCGAAGATCTGGCCCTGACCCTGTCACATGATTACAGCGACAATGAACCGGGTGCCTATTTCGGCACGCCGCTGGTCGATGGCGCAATCGACAAGCGCGTGCGCAACCGCAACTATAACGTCGCGGATGATCTGGTTCGCTTCAAGGATGGCTATACCCAATTGCGCGCGGAATGGGCACCTGCGGACAACATAACGGTCAAGAGCAACACCTATTATCTGACCAGCGACCGTAACTGGCGCAACGTCGAAAGCTATGTCTTTGACCCCGGTTCCGGCATCGTGAACCGCAGTGACTACATCGCGATCAACCATGATCTGGAACAGATCGGCCACCGCAGCGATGCCACGATCACCGCAACACTGGGCGGCATGGAAAACACCACTTCCATCGGGTTTGACGTGAACCGGATCAAATTCAGGAACACCAACAACTCACCATATGCTGGGGATTCGGTGGTCGGTTTCCTCACCCCAGAGCCGGGCCTTTTCGGAGCTTATACCTTGAAAACGACCACGGACACGACCACCGATCAATATGCTCTTTTTGCCGACAACAGGCTGCATGTGAACGATCAATGGGCGGTTGTCGGCGGCCTGCGATATGATCATCTGCACGTGCGCCGTGTCGATCCGGGTTTCACGAAAAACTTCGATTCCGTCAGCTGGCGCGTGGGTGCGGTCTTCAATCCGGTTCCTGATGTGGCGCTTTATGCGCAATATTCCCACGCCGCCGAGCCGATCGGTAACGCCCTGTCGCTGGCGGGCAGTCAGAAAGATCTGAAGCTGACCAAGGTTTCGGCGCAAGAGGCGGGGGTGAAGCTTACCCTGCTCGATGGCCGCGCGGAGGCGACTTTCGCGGCCTACAGGATCGTCAAGAACGATCTGCTGGCGCGCGATCCCGATGACCCGGCGATCACCAATCAGATCGGCCAGCAAAGCGCGAAAGGTGTCGAGGCCGCTGTCGGTCTGGATATTACGTCAAACCTGCGCATCGATGTGAACGGGGCATTGGTATCGCCGCGCTTTGACGATTACGTCCAGTCCGGCGGAGATTATTCCGGCAATCGTCCGGCAAATATTCCGCGCCGCGTTGCCAATATCTGGGGCTCCTGGGGCTTTGCCGAGGGCTGGTCGGCGCGGCTGGGGACCCATTACGTGGCCGAGGCTTTTACCAGCGATAATAACAAAACGACGCGACCCTCTTACACCGTGGTCAATGCCGGGCTGCAATGGCGACCGCGCGACAATATGACGGTCGATCTGAATATCTACAACCTGACGGACGAGGTCTACGCGACCTCGGGTGGAGCGGACCAATGGCTGCTTGGCCCGCCGCGCAGCGCCGCGCTCGACGTGAACATCTCGTTTTAGCATGGCGCTGGATCTACAGGTCCGGGATGTTTCCTGGGGTCCGCACCGGGACCGGCAGATCATCGAGGCGATCAGCTTCGATGTTCCCGCGGGCTCGACCACGGTGATTGTCGGCGCAAATGGCGCCGGCAAATCCACGCTGCTGCGCAGTATCTACCGTCAGAACCGCCCCGCGACCGGGCAGGTGATGGTCGGTGGGCGCGATATATGGCAAATTCCGATGCGCGAGGCATCGCGTCTGATCGCGGCCGTCTTGCAGGAAGTTTCGCCTGATTTTTCCTTTACGGTGCGGGAAGTCGTGGCCATGGGGCGTATCCCCCATTCCAGCGGCCTGTTGTCCCGTAGCACGGTGAATGAAGAAATGGTCGAGCAGGCACTGGTCGATTTTGAACTGGCCGGTTTCGAAGGCCGCCCGTTCAGCGGGCTGTCGGGCGGTGAAAAGCAGCGGGCATTGCTCGCCCGCGCCGTTGTGCAAGAACCGCAGTTGATCATTCTGGACGAGCCGACCAACCACCTTGATATCCGTCATCAGCTTGAGATCATCGACCTGCTGAAGCGGCTGAATGTGACCGTTCTGGTCACGCTGCACGATCTGAATCTGGCCGCCGCTCTGGCTGATCAGGTGATCGTCATGCGCGGCGGCCGGATCTGCGCGCTTGGCCCTCCATTGGCCACGCTGACGGCCGGAACCATTCGCGCGGCCTTTGATGTCGAGGCCGAGATTGACCAGCATCCCCGCACGGGAAAGCCGCGCCTTTCCTTCGATTTGTACTCATGAAAGCCAAGCAATGACCCATCCGTTACCTCTGGCGATTGCCACTGCCGTGTTTCTGGCCGCCCAGCCCCGCATCAGCACTGCCTTTCCCGTAACAGTCACCAGTTGCGACCGCGAGGTGACTGTCACTGCCCCCCCGGAGCGCGCCATCGTCCACGGCTCGAACCTGGTCGAGATCATGCTGGCGCTGGGGCTGGAAGACCGGATGATGGGCTATAGCGGGCGTCTTGAAAGGGACCAAACGGCCCGGCTCTTTCCTGCCGTGGCAGACCTGGACCAGATCCAGCGCGAATATCTGACGCTGGAACGGATTCTGGAGGCGGACCCGGATTTTTATTTCGCCGGCTGGAGCTATGGCATGCGCATCGGTGGCGAGGTCACGCCGGACAGCCTGAGGCGTTACGATATTCCGGTTTACGAACTGTCGGAATCCTGCATCCGGCTGGGCCAGCAAAACCGCCCGGGCTTTGATTACCTGTTTCGCGACTTGCAAAATCTGGCGGCGATATTTGGCGTGCCGGAACGGGCCGATGCCCTGATCGCCGATTTTCATGCGCGGCTGGCCCAAATCGTTGCGCGGGTGGCTCGGCAGGATGAGCGCCCCCGCGTTTTCGTCTATGACTCGGGGGAAAAGGTGCCCATGACTGCGGGGGGCTTTGCCATGCCGCAGGCGATCATCACTGCCGCAGGTGGCGCAAATATCGCCGAGGATATCAAGAACAGCTGGGTGCGGATCGACTGGGAAACCGTCGCCGAACGCGACCCGCAGGTCGTGCTGATCGTGGATTACGGTGAAGTTCCGGCCGAGGAAAAGATAGCTTACATGAGAAACCACGCCGCTTTCTCGCATATTGCCGCAGTGCGCGAGGACCGGTTTCTGGTGCTGAGCTATGACGACCTGACACCGGGGCCGCGCAATATCGATGCGGTTGAAACTCTGGCCAATTTTCTGATGAACGACTGACTGCGGGGTGAGGGTCCTGATCCATCAGCGTTTCGTCCTGATCTGCGGGATCGGCATTCTTCTGTGTTTTCTTTCGGTCACGCTGTCGGTCGGCATCGGCTCGACCAACATTCCTGCCCGCACGGTCTGGTCGATCGTGCTGCACAAGTTATCGCTGTTCGGAGCGGTGCCCGACTGGAGCGCGGCGCGCGAAAACATCGTCTGGGAGCTGCGGCTGCCCCGCGCCGTGCTGGCGGCAATCGTCGGGGCAGGGCTGGCCATTGCCGGCGCGGTGATGCAGAGCGTTACCCGCAATCCGCTGGCCGATCCGCATCTGCTGGGGGTTTCGGCCGGGGCGGGTTTCGGGGCCAATCTGGCAATCTTGCTGGTCGGCAATCTGCTGGGTGTGTTTACGGTGCCGCTTTTCGCGTTCGGCGGTGCGTTGGCGGCGACCTTCGTCGTGGTTCTTGTGGCAGGGCTGACGGCCAGCACCGGGCCGACACGGCTGATCCTGGCGGGACTGGCGGTGTCGTTTGTCATTGCGGCGGGGAGCAATGTGCTGATCATGTTGGCCGATCCCCGTGCGATCAGTTCCGTCGTGTTCTGGATGCTCGGCAGTTTCGGCTTTGCCCAATGGAACAACCTGATTTTTCCGGCCGCCGCCTTGCTGTTGAGCCTGATCGTGTTCTTTCGCTATGCCCAGCAACTCAATGCGCTGGCCATGGGCGACGAAAGCGCCGCCACCCTTGGGGTACATGTGCTGAGGTTGCGGCTCGTGATCCTTGTTGTCAGCGCATTTCTCACCGGGGTATTGGTGGCCTTCTCGGGAATGATCGGATTTGTCGGGCTGATGATGCCGCATATCGCGCGGCTGTTCGTCGGGGGCGACAATCGCCGCGTTCTGCCCGCCAGCGCATTACTCGGGGCAATTTTTCTGGTGTTATCGGATGTCGCGGCGCGCCGACTGACTGCCCCCAATGACATGCCGATCGGCGTCGTGACCAGCCTGGTGGGCGGGCTTTTCTTTATCGTCCTTCTGACTCGCCGGCGGGCTTGAGCGCGCATCAGACACGTCACCGCGCGACTTGCGACAGGATTGGAAATCGACGTGGGGCGATCAGGAGCACGACGAGCATCAGCACTGCGATGCCGGCCGTGCCGAGGTAAAGGGCATTCATTGCCAATCCGATCGAATCCTGCAGATACCCTGCCATCGGTGACGCGGCGGGCGCGGCCTGCAATGCGCCGATCACCTTGTTCACGTCTTTTGGCAAGGCATCGATGATTTCATTCGGGGCCTGCGTCAGACGTGCGCCGACCACCCCGTTGAAGATCGCGCCGAAAAGCGCCGCACCGAGGCTCTGACCCAGATATCGCGAGAACATGTTGGCGCCCGTCACAACGCCGCGCCGATCCCAATCGACCACCGATTGAACGCCCACCAGCAAGGACGTGGAAACCAGACCGAGACCCGCCCCCAGCGTTACCTGAACCACCACCACCGCCCAGACCGGCTGCGGCGCGGGGATCAGCAGAAATCCGAGGGACGCGAGCAATATGAAGACGGCACCCGCCGCGCCCGTGTCACGAAAGCCGACGCGCATATAGAGGCGGGCAGACAGCGCCGAAGCGGTGGGCCAGCCAATGCTCATGGTGGCAAGCACGAACCCCGCAGCGATCGGGCCCAGCCCCTGCACCGATTGCGAAAAGGTTGGCAGATAGACGCTGGGCGCCATGATGACGGCTCCGAGGCCGATCATGGTCAGGTTCGACATTGCCAGCTCGCGCCGTCGCCACAGCCAGCCGGGCATTACCGGTTCGGCAGCCCGGCGCTCGACGTAAAATGTCAGCGCCAGAAGAATGGCGGCACCCGCGAAAATCGTGATGCTGGTCGCGGAGAGCCACGGCCACGCTTCGCCCCCCTGCAACAGGCCGAAGATAACTGTTCCCACGGATGCGAGAACCAGCACCGAACCTGCGTAATCGATGCGAGGTTTGCGCCGCTCGAAGGTTTCGTGCAGCAGCGTGCCGATCAGCACCAGTGCCAGCGCTCCAACAGGCAGGTTGATCAGAAATATCCAGCGCCATGAGACATATTCAACCAGGCCACCGCCAAGGAGCGGCCCAAGGATTGCCGCCATTCCCCACACGCTGGACAGCCACCCCTGAACCGCCCCGCGTTCCCGAAGCAAATATAGATCCCCCGCCAGTGTCGATACGGTCGCCATGATCGCCCCGGCGCCCAGCCCCTGCAAGCCTCTGAACACGATTAGAGAAATCATATCCCAGGACAGCGACGATGCAGCCGAGCCCGCCAGAAAGATGAGCGTTCCGGTCATCAGCACCGGCTTGCGGCCGTAAAGGTCGGACAGCTTGCCATAGATCGGGATCGTCACCGTCTGCGCCAGCAGGTAGATGGAGAATACCCAGCTAAAGAGCCGGAAGCCCCCAAGATCACCCACAATCTGTGGAATTGCAGTGGATACGATGGTGGTATCCATTGCGGCAAGCATCATGGTACACATGAGCGCAGCCAGGATCAGCCCGCGCGGGTTGACCTGCTGTTCCTGTCTGGCCTTCATCCGCGTCTCCCACACCCGCACCAAGAGAGTTTTGCCGCACGCCCCCACGATTACAAGCTGTCGCGTCGCCTTATGCCGAACCTGTTATCATGTCAGCATGGCAAAACGGCGGTTTCGGTATAGAGAGGGGGGGCGCGCTTGGCTCTTGTCTTTGCCGGCCTTTACGTCACCATTGACATTTGCCCTCAAACACTACAAAAAAAGTCAACTTTAGTGCCGAGCCAGGCTTGGACGGGCTTCCGGCAAGGCATGCGCCCAAAAGGCATGCGCCCGGCGAAGGCCCTGCGCCTGCGAGATCGACTGCCGGTCGCATTCATGGCGGCTGGACCACCTCACATAAAGGAGAAATGCATGCGCCAGATCCGAAAAATGGCAGTCATGATGGGCATAGCCCTGCTTGGCACGCAAGCTATGGCCGATGTGACCGTCTATAGCGGCCAGCATGAGGCCGGGACAAAAGCAGTGGCCGACGCCTTTACCGAGGCGACCGGCATCCCTGTCATCATCCGCAAGGGATCAACCGAACAGTTCGCCGGGCAACTCACGGAAGAGGGTGCTAAAACACCGGCCGACGTGTTCTGGGCCGAGCAGGTCCCGCCGATGCTGTCATTGTCGGACAAGGGGCTTCTGATTCCTCTGGATGACGCAATTATCGCCGCCACGAGCGGCCCCGGGTTTGAAACGGTCCCAAAAGCGCCGAACAAGGATTGGGTGGCAACCAGCGGGCGGGCGCGGGTGGTCGTCTATCATCCCGATCTGATCGCCGAGGCCGATCTGGCGGGGTCGGTGATGGATTATACGACGGAAGACTGGAAAGGCCGCATTGGCTTTGTTCCCACTTCGGGCGCTTTTCTGGAGCAGGTGATCGCCATCGCAAAGCTGGACGGCGAGGATGCGGCGCGGGACTGGCTGAAGGGTCTGAAACAATATGGCACCCAGTATGTCAAGAACTCGGTTGCCCTCGAGGCCGTCGAGCGCGGCGAGATTTCGGCGGCGCTGATAAACAATTACTACTGGTACAATCTGGTGCGCGAGCGTGGCGGAGAAGACAAGGTGAAAAGCCGCCTGCATTTCATCGGACACGAGGATCCGGGCGCAATGGTCAGCTACGCCGCCATCGGCGTTCTGAAAGGTTCGGATAATCAGGACGAGGCGCTCCAATTTGTCGAATTCGTGGTCAGCCAGCAAGGTGAGCAGGTATTTTCGGATTTGCGGGCCGAATATCCGCTGCGCGCAGATGTCACTTCCGCGTTCAACATGAAGCCTTATGCAGAACTGGACCCGCCAACGGTACCGCCCACTACATTCGAGGATCGTGAAAATGCGATACGCCTGCTGGAAGAGGTGGGGCTGAAATAACATGAAATGCCCCCTCCGGGACCCTGTGCCCGGTCACGGAGGGAACCCTTTGACGCGTCAGGATACTGATGATCGGGCGCGTTGCGCGCCGAGGCACCCGGGAAAGACATGATCCGCTTCCTTCAGGACAGTCGGTTTCGAAGACCGGAGATCAGCAAGCGGCCCCCGGTTTGGCTTGCCTTGCTGGTTATGGGGATCAGCCTGCCGATGCTGATCCCCTTTGCCTATATCCTCTCACGATCCTCGGATGTGGGCCTTCAGCGCGCCATCGACCTTGTCTTTCGCGAGCGGGTCTGGCTGCTTTTGGACAACACGATGACCCTGCTGGTTCTCGTCTCGGTCATTGCCATGTGCATCGGTACGCTCTCGGCCTTTTTGCTGGAGCGTTACCGCATTTTCGGCAAAGCGTTCTTTTCGGTCGCGGCGACGCTGCCGCTCTGCATTCCCGCATTTGTCGCCAGCTTCAGCTGGATCAGCCTCAGCTTCCGCTTTTCGGGGCTTCCAGGCTCGGTGCTGGTCATGTCGATGGTGTCCGCGCCGCTGGTCTATCTGCCCGCCGCGGCAGTGCTGAGGCGCATGGATCGTTCACTGGAAGAGGTGAGCCTGTCGATGGGCCGGGGGCGCGCCCATACCTTCTGGCATGTGATTCTGCCCCAGTTGAAGCCGGCCCTCAGCAGCGGTTTTCTGTTGATCGCGCTGCATCTTCTGGTCGAATTCGGCGCCGTTTCCATTCTGAATTACCAGACGTTTACCACGGCCATCTTTCAGGAATACGACATGGCCTTCAACAACGCGACGGCGGCATTGCTGTCGCTGGTGCTGGTCGTGATCTGTCTGGTTGTCGTCGGAGTTGAAATGCTGTTCCGGGGCAAGACCACTCTTGCCCGCAGCGGTAAAGGTGTAGCGCGCCAATCCGCACCCAAAGAACTGCCCGGATACCTTCATATATCTGCGATCCTGTTCTTTCTCCTCCAGTTCATGCTCGGCGTTGGAATGCCGGTCATCATGGTGGGATACTGGATGGTTGTGGGCACCTCGCTCCACTCGGGATTTGACTGGCTGGAGTTCGCCCGGTCCCTGGGCCTGTCGATGAGCATCTCGCTGGGGGGTGCGCTGATGACCGTGCTGGCCGCAATGCCGCTGGTGTGGTGCGCCGTCCGGTATCGCAGCGTCCTGACGCTATGGATTGATCGCCTGCCTTTCCTGCTCCACGCTGTGCCGGGTATCGTGATTGCCCTTGGGCTGACTTATTTCTCGATCCACTATGCTTATCCGATCTATCAGACTTTCATTCCGGTTCTGCTTGCCTATCTCATGCTGTACATGCCGATGGCGCAGACAACTCTGAAGGCATCACTGGAGCTTGTTCCAAGCGATATGGAGAATGTGGGGAGGTCTTTGGGTCGATCCGATATATTCGTGTTCCGGACGCTGCTTGTTCCAGCGATCCTGCCGGGCATCACTGCTGCTTTCGCACTGGTTTTCCTCAACATGATGAAGGAACTCACCGCAACGCTGGTATTGACCCCTACGGCAATCCAGACCATGGCGGTTTCGGTCTGGGATCTCACACTTGAAGGGTCTTATGCGGCTGTGGCTCCCTATGCGCTTGCCCTGATCGTGTTTTCGGGGATACCCGTTTTCCTTCTCAAGAAATATGCGTTCAACTGATATGGCCAGCCCCCTTCTTTCTCTGAAAAATATCCACAAGACGATCGGTCAGGCCCAGATCCTGAGCGATATCAGCCTCTCTCTGGACGAGGGTGAAATCCTGTTCCTTCTGGGCGCGTCCGGGTGCGGCAAGACCTCTCTCCTCCGTATCATCGCCGGTTTCGATTCAGCCGATAGCGGCAGCATGTCGATCCGTGATCGCGTGATATTCGATGAAAAGGAATATACCCCGCCTCAAAACCGGCATCTTGGCTATGTGCTGCAAGAGGGCGTTCTCTTCCCGCATCTGACTGTGTATCGCAACATCGCCTATGGGCTGGGCAACGGCAAGGGCAGAGCGCCTGCCGACCGTGCGCGCGTTCAAGAGGTGATGGAGCTGACGGATATCTCCGAACTGGCCGATCGTATGCCGCATGAAATTTCCGGCGGTCAGCAACAGCGTGTCGCGCTCGCCCGGGCGCTGGCTCCGCGCCCCAGCATCCTGCTGCTGGATGAACCCTTCAGCGCGCTTGACGAACATCTGCGATCCCAGATTCGCAGCGACGTCATCGATATCCTGCGGCGCAGCGGGGCCGCCGCCATCATCGTCACGCATGACCGGCGCGAGGCTTTCAGCTCTGCTGACAGGGTTGGCCTGATGCATGACGGCCATCTTGTGCAGATCGACACGCCCCGCAATATCTACCGGCGGCCACTGACCCCAAGCATCGCCCAGTTCGTCAACGACCACAGTCTTCTCTTGCCGGCCTGCCTGCGTGATACACGCTGCTGTGCGCAATGCTGCCTGGCCACTCATGTTCCGGTCGATATTCAGGCCGGGCAAAGCAGCGCCACGTCAAAGGGGCTGGACGGCCAATTGCTCATCCGCGCCGATCAGCTGCTGCCGACTTCGGCCAAAAGATCCGACGCGCTCTTCACCGCGCAGGTCAAGCGCATTGAATTTCACGGCGACCATAGCAAGGTAGATCTGTTGTCCAGCGGAACACCGATCAGCCTCACGATCAGCAACGATTGCGACACATTTCAGGTGGGCGACATGATCGGTCTGAAGATGCTGGGCAAAGGCATATTCTATCAGCAAGAGTAGCACGTGTTCCGCCCGGTACTCTCCGGCCGACCTGAAGTTTGTGGCTGAATTTCACAGAACAGAACGGAGTGCCCATTGGGCAGAGATGCGGGCCTCATGCCGCCCACGCTGATTGTTCCCGGAAAGATATTGATTATCAGGTCAATATCTTGGTGAAACGACACTCCTCCTGCACAATTTTTTGCCACTGAAGTGGGTTGTGACCTGCTTCCCGGGAATTTCCTCAATGTAATGTAGAGTCTGCTTAACCAACGCTCGGGTAGTGTCGCGAAGGTGGTAGAAATCTGAAGGTAGCGTAATCTCCGGGTGAACTCAAACCCAGCCAGCCGGCGGCAGCAACCGCCAGGG
>JAUNVT010000342.1 GCA_030540655.1 Rhodobacterales bacterium | reverse complement strand
TCACCGTCTTTTCCCGAGGTTCCGGCAAAGAATACCGCTCCCGGTCCCGCCCAGCTCTCCGCCCATTCCGACGCCTGCTCCGGGAGCGGCCTCGGGAGCTGGGCGGACCGGTTCGTCCGGGTGCCTTCTGCCCTGCCAAGTCCCTTTGAGGCCCCGCAGGATAGCCGCAGGGCCAGAGGGGCGCCCTTTCGCTGTCTGGCTCCCGTTGTGGCCCTGTACGCCTCGAAGGCGGCAAGCTCGCTTCCGGCACCGGAGGAGCGGCGTAGCCCGTCGGGAGATTTGATTTTTGTAACGCGGATCGTGGCCTTCATGGCGTGACGATACTTGCCGGCGGCGGCGGTGTCAGGCGTAATTGCCTATCATAGGCGAATTGCGGATCATCCCGCACGCTTCTTTGGGCGCCCGCCCTTCGCCCCGCTTCCAGAACCACTCATCGACTTCTGACGTATGAGCGCGGCTGGGTGTTCTGATGAAGTGGAGGTAGCTGATGAAGTGGAGGTAGTAGGATATGTGGCCTGTATTACAAAATTCGTTTTGGCGAAATTTGGGAGTGAAGTTGGCAGGAAATAAGAGGTGATTGTTCAGTATCCGACCCCGCGGCTTCGCTCCATGTTTTCAAGGCGCAGATGGTCATTTCGGCGTGAAATCCGGGATCCGCCCTGGTCCGGCGGGCAAACCGCCTCCTCCCTTGCCTTGTGGGTGGCGATGTCGTGGGTGGTTTGTGGGGAGCCTGCCCCGGCCCGCCCTCCCCAAGAAGAGCCGTAGGAACAGGCGACAGGCGCGGCGGTCACTTTGGCATCGGACGCCGCTGCCTGATCTAGCACGCGACGATGATGGCGGAAATCTTTGAGGCTGTCAGAGAGGTCGTTGCAGTTGCAGGATATGCGCAATGTATACCAAAATTGCATTTTGGCCTCTGCGCTGTGTTTTGGTCCACCCCGAGCCGGTCAGCCTTTCCGGAAAGCCCGCACCCAGAGTGCCGTCGCATCGCGTCGATTGCAAAGCTCGACATTGCACGCATCAAAAGTATGCTTAAGTATGATATTGAAAGGGAGATGCCATGCCTCCAGCTGAACGAATGACCATCACGATGCCATCCGACATGGCCGAGACGTTGCGCCAGACCGTAGCCGGTGGCGAGTATGCCTCAACCAGTGAGGTTGTCCGCGAGGCGTTGCGCGACTGGACGCGCAGCCGCGATGCCGAGCGGCGTGATCTGGAGGCCCTGCGGGACGCGATCAAGGCGGGGCTGGACAGTGGGCCGGGCATTCCGGCCGACCAGGTGTTTGCCGAGCTGCGCGCGCGCTACGCCGACAAGTCCTGATAGTGGCAAAGCTGGTTATTCTGCCTGCCGCGCGGGCAGACCTCATCGACATTGGCGACTTCATTGCGCTCGACAATCGCTCTCGCGCCGCATCCTTCGTGGGCGAGATCGAGGCAAAGATTGTGGAAGTGGGCGAACGTCCCGGTAGTTTCCAGAAGCGAGACGAGCTGCACAAAGGGCTGCGTCATGCACGGCATGGCCGCTACCTGATTTTCTTCATCGAGGTGGGCGAGGAAGTGCAGATCGTGCGGGTAATCCAAGGATCGCGGGACTTAACGAGGCTGTTTGAACTTTAGG
>JAUNVT010000341.1 GCA_030540655.1 Rhodobacterales bacterium | reverse complement strand
GAAATGCCGGCATCGGGACCTCCGGATCATTCATGCCGGAGAACCCGATCCGCCGTGAAACGGGGCGTCACCGGCCTCCATGACCGACAATCAAGCCGCATTAGTTGCAGGAGCAATGAAGCGGCTACCATTTCTCCAAACTCGCCGCATGAAAACTCATCATTCCTCGACGAAACTATAGTGAACGATGTATAGAAACCTCCCGGCTCCTAGCCGGGGATGAAACAAATAGCCACTTATCTCACAGCAGCTTGGCATCGAGCGTAATATCAGCAGTCAACAACTTGGATATCGGGCAGTTCTTTTTTGTCGCCTCAGCAACGTCCTGAAAATCGGCCTCGCTGATGCCAGGGATCCGTGCGCTCACATCCAGATGCACTTTGGTTACGGCGAACCCACCGTCCACCTCCGATAGCGTCACTGCGGCTGTGGCGTTGATCTCATCCGCTTTCAGATCCTTCTCGCCCAGCCCCAGCGACATTGCCATTGCATAGCAACTGGCATGGGCGGCACCGACCAGTTCTTCGGGATTCGTTCCAGGTGTTCCCTCGAACCTGGTGTTGAAACCGTATGCGTTATCCTTTAGCGCACCACTTTCGGTACTCACATGACCTTTGCCGGTTTTCAGATCACCCTTCCACGTTGCGGATCCCTTGCGTTGCATCATGTCCTCCTAGAAATGCAGAAAGGCCGTCATAGCGGCCACTCACAATGAAACGCTCGTGCGGCCTGTTTGGTTGCACTTTGATGTAGAGTGTCAGGCGGCGTCGAATTTCAGGCTGACGCCGTTCAGGCAATGACGCTTGCCTGTGGGAGCCGGACCGTCGTCGAATATGTGGCCCAGATGGCTGCCGCAACGGCTGCAATGGCATTCTGTGCGCAAGGAGAAAAACGAGCGGTCCTCCTTGGTTCCTATTGCGCCGTCCTTTGCCTGCCAGAAACTGGGCCAGCCCGTGCCGCTGTCAAATTTCGTATCCGATGAATAGAGCGGCTGATCGCAGCCCCTGCACAGATAGGTGCCATCGGCGTAGTTCTTGTCCAGAGGCGAGGACCTTGCACGCTCGGTTCCCTCCTGGCGCATGACGGAATATTCGGCGTCTGTCAGCATCTCGCGCCATTCGTCCTCGGTGCGTGTAACCGCAAAATCACCCTCGGCCCGGGCGGGCTTGCCCATTCTGGCAACCAGTGCCGCCGAGCCTGCGGCCAGTGCCGCGCCGCTAATGAAATGTCGCCTGTCCATTCTGTCGCTCCTTCTGCGCTGTGGCGGCGCGTTAACCGCCCCTCTCTTTGATCTCAATGTGATGCATCGGGCCCGGCCAACAAGAGCCTGGCCCGATGCATCACCCGATCGTGTGCTTTTGTGGGGTTATTCCGCTGCGGGCAGAATCACCGTATCCACCACGTGGATAACCCTGTTCGATTGGTTAACATCGGCAATCGTTACAACTATTTTCTGGCCCTGCTCATCCTCCAGCATGATCTTATCGCCGTCATACGTGGCCTGCAGCATGCAACCGCCCAAGGTACGAACAGTGTGCGCACCGCCGTCATCGTCGATCATACCCTTGATCGCGGTCGATATCGCCTCTGCTCCGACGACATGGCAGGTCAGAATCGGGATCA
>JAUNVT010000340.1 GCA_030540655.1 Rhodobacterales bacterium | reverse complement strand
CCAAGGAGAAGCGATGAATCTCATCAACGCAAAATATGGACAAGAGCCTGGGCTGAAAGCCTACACCCATGTGTCCGATCAGTATGCGCCCTTCGCCACGCAGGTCATCCCCGCCACGGTGAGCGAAGCACCCTACATCCTGGACGGGCTGCTTATGAATGAAGCCGGGCGCAAGATCAAAGAACAGTACGCCGATACCGGTGGGTTCACCGATCTGGTTTTTGCGGCCACATCATTGCTTGGCTATCTGTTCCACCCCCGCATCCGTGATCTCGCCTCCAAGAAGTTGCATGTCTTTGACCCGCAAGCTGTCCCAAAAGAACTGAAGAGCCTGACGGGCGACCGCATCCGCGAAACCACCATCATCACCAATTGGCCTGATGTTCTGCGCTGCGTTGCAACAATGCTCTCCGGCAGGATGCAGCCCAGTCATCTCCTCAAGAAATTGGCGGCGCGACCGCGGCAACACAACCTGGCACTTGCGCTGCGCGAAATCGGGCGGGTCGAACGGACATTGTTTATCATTGAATGGCTGCTCAATACCGAGATGCAGCGCCGCGCCCAGATAGGTCTCAACAAAGGCGAGGCCCACCATGCTTTGAAGGGGGCATTGCGGATCGGGCGGCAAGGCGAAATCCGCGATCGCACCACGGAAGGTCAACACTTCCGCATCGCCGGTCTGAACTTGCTGACTGCCATCATCATTTATTGGAATACCAAACAGATCGGGATAGCTGTCGCGCAACGGCGAAAATCTGGACTCGACTGTTCTCCCGAACTCTTGGCGCATATCTCGCCGTTGGGTTGGGCACATATCCTCCTCACCGGCGAATATAGATGGCGGTTGAAGCGACCTCAAATGGCTTAAAGGGGTTTTCTGCACTCAGCCGCACTCGACCCCTATTGTCACGTGTGGTGCCAAAAGAGTCAGTCCGGTAAGTGCTGCCGTCGCTCCCGCGCGTGGTTCCGAAAGAGTCGGTGCGATAGGTCTGGGCGTTAGTCGCCGAAGCCACCGCCATAAATATTGCAACAGCAAAAGTAATAATTTTCATCGACATTTTCCTTCAAATTACACATGCAATTAACGCCGCTTAGGTAAAAATGCTATTAATGCACTTTTTTCAGCGTAGAAGGTTTGACGCTTTCGACATCGAACGGGAGCGCCATTTGCCGAATTGGCTCAAACTTGAACACCAGTGCCGTGATCCTGCGGCCACGCTTTTCCGGCTCTACGGTCACTTCCAGCGCGCACTTTTCGGCTAAGGCTCAGGACTCATAGCCAATAAATGACGAGCACCGCGAGGGCGACGGCGGAGAGGAAGACCTTCGGGCATCTGTCATACCGAGTTGCGACACGCCGCCAGTCCTTGAGCCTGCCGAACATGATCTCGATGCGACTACGCCGTTTATAGCGTCGCTTGTCGTATTTCACGGGCGTCTTGCGCTGCTTCCGGCCGGGGATGCAGGGACGTCTCTCTCTGTCTTTCAAAGCGTCTCTGAACCAGTCGGCGTCATAGCCCCGGTCCCCGAGCAGCCATTCCACGTTTGGTAAGCTGCCCAGCAGAGCCCGTGCGCCGATGTAGTCGCTGACCTGTCCGGCGGTGAAGAAAAGATTGAGTGGGCGCCCCTGACTGTC
>JAUNVT010000107.1 GCA_030540655.1 Rhodobacterales bacterium | reverse complement strand
TAACCGTCATCCTTACTTGAGTTGACGGTCTCCGACAGACCCGGGGCGATTCAGACAGCGGCACATACCCCAGTTCATCAATGATCAGCAGCCGGTAATTGGCCCACTGCTTCTGCAGTCGCAGCAAGCGCTTCTCATCGCGGGCTTCGAGGAGTTCATGGACCAAAGCCGATGCGGTGATAAAACCGACAGCCAGGCCCTTCTGACACGCCGCCAGTCCAAGGCCGAGAGCTACATGCGACTTGCCGGTGCCGCTGTTTCCCACGGCGATGATGTTCTCGTTACGAAAGATGTAATCACAGCGTGCCAGCTCCATCACCAGCATCTTGTTCAACGAGGGCATGGCCTTGAAGTCGGAGCTGTCGAGGCTTTTGACGGTCGGGAACCTTGCAGTCTTGATCCGCCGTTCCACCATGCGCCGCTCCCGGTCGATGAGCTCCAGTTCGGCGAGGCGCAAAAGATAGCGGGAGTGATCGATGCCTTCTGCCGGGCATTGCCTGGCAACTTTGTCATACTCACGCAGGAAAGTCGGCAGGCGCAGGGTTTTCAGGGGATGAGCCAGTAACAGCTGGGGCGTGTCGGTCATAACCCACCTCCAGACAAAAGTGCCATGTAATCGCTTGGCGATGTGACGGCGACACAGGCTTTCGGCAGGTAGGGATAGACCGTCATATCCAGCCAGGGCGGTCTGCGCTCAATCCGGCACAGCACCAAATGCTTTACGGCGTCAAAGCCAATCGTGCCGCGTTCCAACGCGCTTTGTATTCCTGCCTCGACATCCGCGATCCGGAATGTCTCCAGCAATCGTAGAACTTGGACGAACTCGCGTTTGCCCCTTTTCCCCATCCGGGCCTCCATGAGGCGACGCCGGATAATATAGGATTCAGGCAATTCCCAATCAGCCAGAGGAGCGGCCTGATCAAGCGCGTTGGTCTTCTGCTCGATCAGCGCCAGATAATGAAGCGGATCAAAGACGTAATCCTCTTTCTCCCAAGACCGGGCCCGAGACCGGGCCCAGGACCGGGAGGGACGGGCGATGACCTCTGCCCCGCAGGCAATCACCACTTCATGCAAATAGCCCCGCACCAAAACCTCTTGATGGCCGCAGGCAGTCGGGGCCGAATAATCGTTGCCGCGATAGCGCACGAGGGACAAGGAGCTGACCCGGACCGATTGTTTGTCGCAGGCGTCATGAGGGACAGCTGGCAAGGGTTGAAGCGGTCCACGTCAGCCACAAACCGCTCCCCGATCGTGCTCTTGTGACCACGTGGCTTATCGTTCATTCGCTGGCGGCATTGTTCAGCCAGAAGAGCATTGAGATCATCAAATCTGCCAAACCGGGGCTTGGGCACCATGAAGTTCCGGCGGGTGTACCCCACCATCCCTTCAACCTTGCCTTTACCGTTCCCTTTCCCGGGACGGCCAAGGCGATCCTCAAACAGATAATGGAACACCAGTTCGGAGAACACCCGGGTTCGGTTGCGCTGGCCGTCCCCCGGAATGCGGGCAACGGCAATCCGGGTGTTGTCGTAAAGTATCGACACAGGCACGCCGCCAAAGAACGCGAACGCCGCGACATGTGCATCACGGAACGCTTCCGTCGTCTCAGCCGGACAGGCCTTCGAAAAACACGCATCCGAATGCGGCAGGTCCATCACCGGAAAGTGGATCTTGCGCGCGACACCACCAATCACAGCGAGCGCCTCACCAAAGTCCGCCTGAGCATGGCCCGGAGGATGTGATAAGGGCACGAACATCTCCCGCTCGCGCTGGCGAGCCGCAAGGATGTAGTCCTTCACGATCGTGAGGCCGCCGGTAAAATCATGCTCATTGCGAAGCCGCTCAAAAACCCGCTTCGATGTATGTCGCTGCTTTCTTGGAACCAGCCTGTCTGCCTCAAGGATCTGATCGATAATCCCGATAAAGTCATCCAGCTTCGGGCGACGGATCTCTTTGTCGCGCCGATAGCCTGGCGGGATCGAAAACATCAGCATCTTCTCAACAGTGCGGCGGTTGATCCTGAAAAGACGGGCCGCTTCCCGGCGGCTCATCCCATCGAAAAGAACAGCGTGACGGACGCGCCCCTACAAATCCACGTGATTCAATCCCGCCCTCCGTCAAAACGAAGAGCCTGACAGGACAGGCCAATCAGCCCATCTGCGACAAGCCAATCCCGCCGCTCACGTGATGCAGTATTCCACCGGCGTTCTCACCATCCACACAGCGACTTGAAATGGCGCTCGCCCCGCAAGTCCTTCAAGGCCAAAACCGAAACCGCTCAGGTGCCCGGTGAAACAACGGCCAATTCACGGCGTGCGTGACGCGCTGGTCTTTGTTGAAGGCGGAGTAGGGGAGTGCGACACCGTTCCAGCGAAATTCAAGGCGGCCGTTCGAAAAGGTGCAGCTGGCGACGTATTTGCCCACCAGGTTCCGCGTGATCCCGTCCTCAATCAGGATGATCCGTTGCCGCTCAAACGAGAAGGCCAACTGTTCGCCGAGGTAGCTTTCCTCGCATCGGCGGCGTCAATGTCAGAGAACCCGGCCAGCCTGAATTCTTTGATCAACGAGCCTGCGATATGCGGTCTGCCCGTTCAACGCGACCTTGGCCTGAGAGTCGTTCGGCATAAAATCTCGATGTTCAACTCATTCATGGACGCCCAAACCGGATATTGATTTGCTACACGGAACCCCGTGTGCCTGTCGGAGTAGAACGCGACCGGACGACGATGCGTTGCCAAAGATAGATCCAGCGCCTCAAAGTAGCTGAACGTGCTCTGGGACGGACCCTCTATCTTGGCGGTATAGCGCTTGGCTGAGGTGGTCAACGACGATATTTCGGCAGGGTCTGGTCGTTAACGCGAAACTGAACCGGAGACCACCGATGACCAACGACATGTCAATGAACACCGACAGGGTGCAGGCCGGACCACGGCCTTCAAACCAGTGATGATCCGAACCACCGATCCGGATCAACTCACCAAGGCATTCCCGACGTAGCCGCGGCTGATGAAATGTGCGGTGTTGTTTACAACTGAGCTACGTTTCTAGCGTCCTTATCCATTTGCGCAGCGTCTCGGGGGCCACGTTCAAATCGTGGTCTTCAGTCAGCTTCGTAGCGGCGAAAGTCGACCTAAAATCACTGTGCTTCTCTCAGACCAACGTCACCGCAGAAGCGATCCAGATAAACCTGCCTGCGGCTCAGCCGTAATACGTCGGCCGCCGTGATAGCCGTCATCTAGCCTTGTGTCACTTGGCTCAGCACTTCGATCTGGTTCAGTTCGCGTTCGCTCATGACCACCAACCCCCAGCGCCACACTCCAAGCCTGCATGATCAACAGGGACGTGTGACAACTTACATTGCAGATGTGAGACATTCTAACATTGTGCGTACATAGGAGAGTCCAATAATCAATATTATGTTAACAATATCAATTGAGCGCTAATGCTGCAATCGTTTCGGCCTGTTCCAGACTCCTGATGCCGGATGCCGGATGCAGCACCTTGACCACCGTCAGGAACACCATACCCAGAGTGCCGGCCTGAAGCTGTTGCATCATCTCCACCTCAGAGCCTAACTGCTGCGCCAGGAATACGGTGATGCCATGGACGCAGCCCAACGCCTCGGCCAGTTCGGCGGTGAAGCCATGGGCTGCTTCCGTCACGATATGTTGAGATGCGGTGATCAGGCCCAGCAGGAAAGCCGCAGCGCTGGCGGCGTCTGTTCAAAGCAAGGTTGCGGCTGTGATCATGGCGCGAAATTTGCCCAAGTGATTTTTTCGATAAGTTGTTTGGCGCTTGCCTTGTCTGGCTGCGTTCATGGTCACAATGCTTTTCCCACTGCAAACAAATCGCCAAACTGCTGGCGCAGGATATTCTTTTGCACCTTGCCCATCGTATTGCGCGGCAACTCCTCCACCACTATCAGCTTGCGCGGGTGCTTGAATCGCGCCAGCCCCTTTGCCACCGCCTTCATGATTGCTGCCTCATCGGGTGTCCTGCCCCGCTCGGCCACTAAAATGCCTATGACGGTTTCACCAAAATCGGGATGCGGCACGCCGATCACCGCGCTTTCCAACACGCCCGGCTGTTCGTCGAGCACCAGCTCGATTTCCTTGGGGTAGATGTTATAGCCACCCGAAATGATCAGATCCTTGCCGCGCCCTACGATCTGGACGTATCCGCGCTCATCGATCAGCCCCAGATCGCCGGTTATGAAGAACCCGTCGCTGCGCATCTCTTCGGCGGTTTTTTCGGGCATCTGCCAGTAGCCCAGAAACACATTTGGTCCGCGCACCTCGATCTGCCCCACCTCGCCCTGTGGCAACTCGACCCCGGTGGACGGATCGCAAATTTTCAACTCAACCCCCGGCAGCGGGAAGCCGACAGTCCCGGCGCGGCGGTCGCCATCATAAGGGTTCGAGGTGTTCATGTTGGTTTCGGTCATGCCGTAGCGTTCCAGAATCGCGTGTCCGGTACGTTCGCGAAATTTGTCATGCGTTTCGGCCAGAAGCGGCGCACTGCCAGACGTGAAAAGGCGCATATGCCGCGATGCCGCCCCGTCGAAGCGGAGATCGTCCAAGAGGCGCGTGTAGAATGTCGGCACGCCCATCATGGTGGTTGCGCGCGGCAAATGGGCCAGCACCTCGTCAACATCGAATTTGGGTAGAAAAATCATCGCGCTGCCGGTGGCCAGCGCCACATTGGTCGCAACAAACAGCCCATGTGTATGAAAGATAGGCAAGGCGTGCAGCAGAATGTCCTGGCTGGTGAAGCGCCATTCCTGCACCAGTACCTCTGCGTTGCTCAGCAGATTTTCCTGGCTCAGCATCGCGCCTTTGGACCTGCCCGTCGTGCCCGAAGTATAGAGCAGCGCCGCCAGATCATCAATGCTGCGGTCTGCGGTCGCAAAGCTGTCTCCCTGCCCCGCCGCCCCGTCCGTCAGACTGCCCGAGCCATCGGCATCGAGTGTTGCCAGTTGAGCATTGAGCGTTGCGGCGACGGGCACCAGATCGCCCATCGCGTTGCTGTCGCAGACGATCAGCGCCGCGCCGGAATTTTCGATGAAATAGGTGACTTCGCTGGCGGTATAGGCGGTGTTCAGCGGCAGGAATACGATGCCCGCCTGCACGCAGGCCGCATAAAGCGCAAGCGCCTCAGGCGATTTCGTGATCTGCGCGGCCAGCCTGTCTCCCGGCCTTATCCCGAGTTCAGACAGATACCCGGCAATTTTTGCGGCCTTCGTCAGAAACGCGTCATAGTTCAGTTCGCTTCCGTCAGGCAGGATCAGAAACGGCGCCGCGCTACCCGCGTGGCAGCCAAAAAGACGATCATAAAGAGGGTTTGCCATATTTCAGCCTCCTGCCGGGGTCATTTGTTCAGTGTGGCTTGTGCGCTGCCAGCCAGCGATTTTACGCCCGATGACGCGGCGACGGTGCCGTTTGTCGCAAAAGCCTCGTGCCGTTCCGAAGTTCGGCGCAAATCATACAGATAGTTGACCATCACACCGCCCGACCCCGCGCGTCCCTTTTGCGACAGATCGGCGTCTTCGTGCAGAGCGTGAACCATCGCGCCGTTTCCCAGATGGAACCGGGCCACCGGATCGCGGGGGGTGCCATTGGGGCGTTTCACGTTCAGCAGGTAATGAGCCGCAAGAGGCGCAAGATCACCTTGCCAAGCCGTGATTCCAGCTTCGCGCACCCATTCCATCAACCCGGGAATAGGCGACAATGTGACAAAACGGGCGAGGCCCGGCAATTCGCTCGCCAGATCGGCTGCGACCTGCTTGATCAACGAATTTCCGAAGGAAATGCCGGCCAGACCGCTTTGGCAATTGGAGATGGAATAGAAGACCGCCGTATCAGCCAGCTCCGGTTTCAATTCCTCGCGCCCTTTGGCCAGAAGCGGCTGCACTGCGCCGGGGATGCCGCGCGTCAATGCGACCTCGACAAAAATCAGCGGTTCGTCGGGCATGGCCGGATGAAAGAAAGCAAAGCAGCGCCGGTCGTCAGGTTGCACCCGGCGGCGCAGATCGTCCCAGCTGTCGATCGCGTGGACAGCTTCGTAGGCGATGATTTTTTCAAGAATGTCAGCGGACGTTTTCCATGTGATATGCCGCAGCACCAGAAATCCGCGGTTGAACCAGGACCTGAAAAGATGACGAAAGTCCAGGTCCAGCGCCTCCAGCTCAGGCTGGCCGCGTCCCAGCCGAAGCAGATCGCCCCGCATCTCCACGAGCGCGCCTGTCGCGCCCTCGATCTGATTCAGGCGCCGGATCAGCTCCTGACGCGGCGGCTCGCTCGCAGTCAGATAGGCGCGATACGTCTCGCGCGATGGCTCTGCCTCATAGGCGTCGAGCGCGGCCCGGGCGACATCCGGCGCAACATTCATCTCTGTGGCGAGATGCTGAAAAAACTCCTGCCTTGCGTGATCGTCCATTGCCTTGTAGGCGGCAAGAACCTGCTCGGCGAGCAGGTTTCCAGATGTCTCACCATGGGTGGTGATCAGCGCGTCCGCCAGTTCAGCAGCCGGGCGGCGGCTCCAGTCACCCAGCCGCGCCGCGCCCAGACCCCGTTCCAGAACAGCGGCAAGAAGATCGGACAGAACTGTCATACTGCAATTCCCATTACATGATCGGGCAGCCATGTTGCCAGCCCCGGAAAGAAGCACAGCAACAGGATCGCCAGCACCATGCAACCCACAAACGGCAGCGACCCCATCAGGATTGTCTTCAGGGAAATGTCCGGGGCGATCCCGTTTATGACATAAAGGTTCAGCCCGACGGGCGGGCTGATAAGGCCGATCTCCATATTTATCGTCAGAACAACGGCGAACCAGATCGCATCGAACCCTGCAACGGATATGATCGGCATCAGGATGGGTGCGGCCATCAGAATTACCGCCACCGGCGGCAGGAAGAACCCGGCGACCAAAAGAAATACGTTGATTGCCCCCATCAGCACCCAGCGGTTTACGTCCAGCGTGCCAATCCATTCGGCAATGGCCTGAGTGATGAAAAGGCTGCTGAGCATGTAGGAAAATACGCCTGCAGCCGCGATGATGAACAGGATCATCACGGATTCGCGGGTGCTGTCGCGCAATATGGTCCAGAGGCCCGCCGGGCTCCACAAGCGGTAGATCAGGATGGCAATCACGATACACAGGAGCGCGCCGACGGCCGCCGTCTCCGACGGGGTGGCGATCCCGCCATACATCGCATAAAGCACACCCAGAATGATGATCATGAATGGAATGACGCGGGGAAGGATCTCGAACTTCTGGCGCCAGGAGTAATTGCCTGCGGTCAGAACCTGCGCATCGCCCGACTTCCATGTCGAATAAAGCGCCCAGGCCATGAAGAGCGCGACCAGCAACAGACCCGGAATGACCCCTGCCAGAAACAGTCGCCCGATCGAGGTTTCCGTCGCGATCCCATAGACGATCATCGTCACCGAAGGCGGGATGAGAATGCCGAGCGTGCCGCCTGCGGCGATACTGCCCGCCGCGACACCGTCGGGATAGCCCCGCTTGCGCATTTCGGGAATGCCCATCTTGCCGATGGCGGCACAGGTCGCCGGGCTGGACCCCGACATGGCCGCAAATAGCGCGCAGGCGCCGAGATTTGAAATCACCAGCCCGCCCGGGATCCGCGTCAGCCACCGCTCCAGCGCCTCATAAAGATCCGCGCCGGCTCGCGTGGATGCAATGGACGCGCCCATGATGATGAACATCGGTATGCTCAGCAGCGCAAAGCTGTTCAGGTTGCCAAAGAAGATCTCGGGCATCAATTCGAGACTGCGAAACCCGTCGAAAGCGGCCAGAAACCCGCCTGCCACGATCAGCAGCCCGAGCGCCACCGACACGCCAGAAAACAGCATTCCAATCGTGCAGAGCGCAACCAGAGCGCCGAGGAGCAGGGGATCCATCAGGAGCCCTCCAGTCCGAAGGGCGCATCGACCCGCAGAATCAGCGCGACCAGATCCGCAATCAGTTGCAAAAGCAGAAGGCCAAAGCCGGCAGGCAGCGCCATATAGGGAATCCACAGCCGAACCCCCCAGACGGTTTCAGAACGCCAGCCCCGGTCCCACGCAAAATGCCAGAAATCAAAGCCATACCACAGCATCACCGCCACAACCGCTGCGCTGACGCCGAGCGTGAAGACGGCCAGAGCATACCGGGCGCGTGGCGGCAGCGCGATAGGGACCAGATCGACATTTACATGCCCTCGCAGCCGCTGCACATAAGGCAGCCCGAGCAGCGTGGCGGCGATCATCAGGTAGATCACCATTTCGGTTTGCCAGATTGTCGACTGGTTCAAAACTGCCCGCACGAAGATCATCTGGCACGTGATCCCTACTGCGACCACGATCATTGCAGCCGATATCCACCCGGCCAAAGTAGATATTGCACCGACAGTGCGCAGAAAGATGTTGTCGCCTGCCCTTGCGGTGCGATGCGTCACTTGTCCGGACATCTGAATTTCCTTTTGGGGGGATTGCATGACCTGGAACCGCGAGCACGGACCACGTCGGCGGCAGGCTTGTCTCAGGCAAGGGCGAAGGGCGCCCCTGCCCCACCACGGTTCATTCTACCGCCAATGCCTTATCCAGCAGCGCCTGGCCGTCCGGCACGTTGTCTACGAAATTCTTGTAGGATGTCGCCTTGGCTATTTCGCGCCACGCGTTGAAATCCTCTGCCGTCATGGTGGCAATTTCGACCCCTGCATCGCGGAATACCTGAACGGACTCCGCATCTTCCTTCTTGGCTTCCTCAAGATAAAACGCTTCGGCCTTGACTGATGCGTCGCGCAATGCCTGCTGCTGTTCAGGATTCAGGCTTTCGAATTTGGATTTGTTCATCAGCAGCGGCTGATACATGAACCACAGCGCGACTTCGCCGGGTGGGGTATAGCAAGCGACCTGTTCATAAATCCGGTAGCTGACAAACGATGAGGACGACGAGTTTGCAGCATTCAGAACGCCGCTTTGCATCGCGTTGTAGATATCGGCGCTGGACATTGACGCGATGGACGCACCGGCACCTGCCAGCATCTGTTCGAACGCCTTGCCGGCAGCGCGCGTTTGCAGACCTTCTACATCCTCCGGCTTCGTTATGCATTTGTCCTTGCCGACAAAACCGCCCGCCAGATAACCGTGCACCAGCGTCATGACATCATCCTCGGCCATTCTGGCCTCGATCTCTTCCATGAACGGGCTGTCGTTGAGCCGTGCGGCATGATCGTGGTTCTTCACCAATCCGGGCATCAATGTCAGGTTGTAGGCAGGCTGCTGTCCACCCGCGTATGACAGCGGAAATACCGTCATATCAAGCTGGCCCCGGCTCAGCGGATTATATTGCTCGCGCGGCTTGAAAAGCGATTCGGCGCCGAAAATCCTGATCTGCAAATCCACATCGGCAGCCGCGACCTCATCCGCGACGATCTGGGCGACCTTGTGGCGCACATCGTTGTTTGACCATTGGTGCGACAGGCGCAATTCGACGGCGGATGCGGCGGTGCCGGTTGCAATCAGGGTTGCAACGGCTACGGCTGACTTCAGCTTTGATTTCATTTCATATCCTCCCAAAGATGTCCGGTTGGCCCGGAACGTAGCGTAAAGGTTGGCGCGGCATGAATTGCGAGTCAATCATTTTGTATACAGGAAAATGGTCTTTGCATACATTTTACTGCTCGGTATGATCTGAGGATGGAAAAACGCCTGGCAGATCGGATAGCGGATGAAATCGAGGAAATGATCTTCGACCACAGCCTTGCCGACGGCGCCCGGTTGGATGAGCATGCACTGGCAGAGCGGTTCAGCGTGTCGCGCACTCCTATCCGCGAGGCGCTGCAAAAGCTGGCGCTGTCGGGGCTTGTCACCCAGATCCCCAACCGCGGCGTTTTCGTGCACCAGCCTGGCGCGGTTGAACTGATCGAGATGTTCGAAGTCATGGCCGAGCTTGAGGCGGCTGCCGGGCGCCTCGCGGCGTTACGGATCACTGACGAGGCACTGGGCGATCTGCAGCGTGCAAATACCAGATGTCAGCAGGCTGTCGCGGCGGAGGATACAGATGCTTATTACGTTGAAAACGAATACTTCCATCACCTGATCTATACACAATCGGGAAACAGCTTCTTGCAAGCAGAGGCGCTGCGCCTGCATCGCCGCCTCCGCCCGTTTCGGCGCCAACAGCTGCGCCTGCGAGGACGCATGGCGCAATCCATGGCCGAACACGAAAGTATCGTTGCCGCATTGGTGCGCGGCGATGCGCCCGCAGCGGCTGATCTGCTTCGCGCACATGTCGCTGTGCAGGGTGAAAAATTCCATCATCTGATGGCAAGCCTGCGCCCCACCCATGAATGATATCGCCGCTCGACAGGGTGCACCATGCGCTTGTCTTGTGTTGATCACGGCTCTTGTGCGAAGAAAACGCCACTGCACGCTACGCCTTCTTGTCGACATGTTCGCCCTTCAAAAGGGTCGTCTAAATGAGCGCTCTATAACAGGCCCTCTATGACAAGCACAGGACAGGCGAAGATGACAAAGGATATCATCGGATTCGACATCTCGAAAGACAGGCTTGATGCCTGTCGCCCGCGCACGGGCGAGGTGGTGTGCTTTCTCAATTCCCCGGCCGGCCTGCGCTGCGTGGCTGGATCGGGGCCGGAATGCCGGACCTGATGGTCTTTCAGGCGACCGGTGCCTGGCACGCCGTTCTCGCGCGCAGGTTGCCTGGATCCTGCCGCTTGTGAAGGTGAACCCGCTACAGGCACGACGCTATGCCCAAGATCTGCGGCACGAGGGTCAGGATCGATGCCGTTGATGCACGCATTCCGGCCAGGACGGAGCGTTGCCCTATCTCGGGCCAGATGTGCCGGCAGGCAAAAACCCGGGCACCCTAAAGGAGGTGCAGATCGCCCGCATGGCGTTGATCAAGGAACGCACGCGATTGCTGGATCGGTCCCAAACGCAAACGCCGGCTATTTTGACGCGCTGATCCAAAGCATGCCTTGGGCAATTCAAGCGCCACCTCGCTGAGCTGGAAGAGGCGCTGCGCGACCTCACGCGCCAGGGTCCGAAATAGGCGCGTGCCTTTGATATTCTGTGCCTGATCCCCGGGTTGGGACGGGTCGCTGCCGTCGCGATCCTGAGCGGTGTCCGTAAGCCGGCCCCATGGATCGCCAGGAAATCGCCAGTCGCGCGGGCCTCGCACCGCTGACACGACACTCAGGTCAGTGGCGTGGCAAGGCGTTCATCCACGGCGCGCGCAAGTTCCTGCGTGATGCGCTCTGTATGCCGGCGCTCGCCGCCGCCCGCCAAAACCCGGAGCTGCGACAGAAACACAAGTTCATGATACAAGAGGGAAAGCCTGCCAAAGCCGCTCTGACGGTCCTCATGCGAAAGCTGATCTAGATGACGGACGCACTCGTTCGACAAGACCGCGAATGGCTGTGTCCGAACGCTTGGTGTAACAGGCCGCGCGCGGAGCCCTCGGCGTAGC
>JAUNVT010000106.1 GCA_030540655.1 Rhodobacterales bacterium | reverse complement strand
CTAAAACTGCCGCTGGAACGATACTTCCAGACCATAGACATCTGCCTGCTCCTGGGGTCGCCCCGGTCGCTCTTCGCGCTCTTTCCCAAAGGTCACAGCAACAAGAATCTCGGACCGTTTTGGCAGTTCGAACTCGACGCCGACGCCCAGTTCGATTTTGTATTCCTTCTTCGGTCCCGGGCTGTTTTTGCTGGCACCTTCCGCCTCTACCCAGAAAAGCCCCCGGTGGTCCGTATCACCAAGATCGAACCAGATACCTGGCTGAACCATCCATTCCAGCTTGTCAGGAGCCGACGCGGAATCAAAAAACCATTTTGACGCTTCGAACTCGATCCAGGCCCCGTAATCATCATCATCCCATTCCAATTCGGTGTTGACTTCCAGATAGGTGCCTTGATCCGCATCTGATCCGCTTCCCAGCCGGAAACGGCGATCCAGATTGACATAACCCGAAAACTCCAGATGATCGGTTAACCTGGTCTTATATCCGATGCGCCCGCCAAGATCGAACAGCCGTTCATCGGACTCGGCAGCGCCCTGAATCCTCGCCCAGATCCCGTTGTCGAACTTTTTTCTGAACCACACGCCCACGCCGTTGTTGTTCACTGCGTCAAGGCGACCGGACCCCAGGATTGCACCATCGCTTTTCGTATCCAATTCCAGCTGTATCCCGAAACTGAGATCCTCATGGGCTTTGGGTTTCAGCACCAGATCGAGAATTGTGGCTTCGATCTCGTTTTCGTATTCGGTAGGTTCGCAGGTTGTGCATTTTCTGCGCTCCGCTTCGAACCCGGTTTCGTAGCTCCCTTCGAAAGCGCTCTCCGCCGCGCCAGAAAGCGGAATGATCATAGCAAGAGAGACGACCCCAGCACTGTTTCGAAAGAGCTGTTTCACCATCGCGTCACTGCGGACCTATTGGCCGGGCATTTGGCCGCGTATGTGGTGCAATGGTTGATCAGGGCCAGTGTCACGTGGCCACGACCGGCAATGACACGGCTGAGGTTTATATGGCGCGCAAGCGAGACGAAGCGCAGCGCCGTAATTCGCGAGCGGTCGGTCCCGGGATTCACGTCTTCATAGCCCTCGAGGAAAGCAGCTCCATGAGCGCTGAGGGCAGTTGCGTCGCCATGATTGCGCAGACCGTCTTCATCGAGATGGGCGAGAAAATTTGCCACGTCAATTGTCGGATCGCCATTGGCATAAAGATCAAAATCCAATAGCCAGACCCTTTCGGCGTCAATCAATACCTGATCGGGATAGAAATCGCGGTGAATCCCCGTCGGCCTGATCGGTCCGCTCCTCTGGACGATCTCCGTGGCGGCGCGGGCAATGGTGTCGATCCGCGCGCCTTGTTCCGGCAGCGCGGCGCGGGCCGCAGTCAGCGCGCGGGTCAGAACGTCCAGTTCATCCGCCATGGTCCAGCTGCGTCCGGCGGGCACATTGGCCTTATGCAGACGAGCCAGCGCCGCTCCGGTCCGTGCGGCAGGCACAATGTCGGCACCGGGGCGAAGCAGGTCCGTCAGTGGCTGCCCTGCCACCTCGTCCTGAAGCCAGAGTGCGGGGGCGGCGATGCTTCCGCGCACGGCCGGTATCCCGACGCAGAAGGGCGCAGACCCATCTAGCCCCCGCGCCCGAAGCGCCGCATGCAGCGTGGGGGTCCGCTTATCGGCCCCCTTGGCACGCAATTTCCCCAAAACCCGCAGAAATCCATCGGCGGTATTGATCCGGTAGCGAAGAAGCGCCCGCCGGCCCGGCTTGTGACGCAGAAGATCGACCTCTAGCGCGAGAATGTCGCTCGGCAGAATTTCTTTCAGGAGCGGCGCCATCATGGCCGGATCCCGCGCGTCATTGAGCATGGGCTTTTCGGGGAGCATGGGCTTTCCGGGGGTGATTTTTTCCATGCCCAGTATGTCTGCAACGCGCGCGAGCAGCCGTGCGGCGCGGTCTGACCAGTCGGGACGGCGCTGGCGGAAACCCTCGTTCGTCAGCGCCAGCAGCGCCCGCGCATGCTGAAACTCAAGGCCTTCCGTTGCGGGGCCACCCGCCCCGGCATAGCAATCGCGGAAGATTTCCGCCAATCCGGCAAGCTCCGCCCCGTCCAGCGCCTGCACATCGAGCCGCGCCAGCAAACTGCCGATATCGCGCGCCGGATCTCCCGTCGCTGCCCGGTCCCAATCGATGATCGTGGCGCGACCCTCGTGAACCAGAACCTGATCGGCACTGAAGTCACCATGGATCAGACATGGTTGAAACGGCGTACGTACCAGTCCTGCCGCGACCGCTTCGATCAAGGGTGTGGCCCTGTGGGTAAGGTCTGCCGATAGCTGCGGCAGGTCGGTGGCAAGCGCGGCAAGCGCGGCCAATTCGTCGGCGCGGGTGATCGTGGCCTGCGGCCGCGGTGATGCTTGATGTATCAGCGCCAGCGCTTGCCCTGCGGCCCGCCATTCGGCGGGGCCTGACCTGCCGCCCTCCTCGGGACAAAGCGGCGTTCCCGCCAGCCACGGCCAGGCAAGACAATGACGCCGTGTCGACAGGCCAAGGACAGGCGCTCCACCAAGCATCTGTGCAATGCGCGCGCCTTCCAGTGCTGCTGGGAAGTTGCTTTTGCTATAGGCCTTGACCAGAGCACGCGGTCTGACGTCGCCAATTTGCACCACCAGGCGCCGCCCCGCCTTGTAGCGCAAAAGCCGGGATGCGCCGGTCTCATCACCGACCAGATTTTTTAGAAAATCCCCACTGTCTTCGGCATTGGTAATCAGGCGGGCACCCTTGAGCTTGCGATCACGCGCCAGCGGCACCACCACCAGGCAGGCGTCATCGTGGAATACCGCCGGGTCCGGCCCTTCTCGCCATTCGCGCCGATTGCGCACCTCCATGTAGTGCGCCCGCGTATAAGCCATAACCGCCACCACTCGCGATCCGTCCGGCGCGGCGAGCGCGGCGACGCAACTTGTTCCCGGCTTGTAGCGCAGATAGAGCGGGATCATCGGCGCCATCCGAAGCTCCTTCGTAAGCGCTCCGGCATCCAGTACAAACCGTAGCCCCGGCAGCGCGACGTCGCGCGCGACAATTTCGACGTCAGCTTGCGGCAGCATTTTGCACGCCTCTTCCGCCGGTCCACATGGCCGCATAATGCCCCTTTAGAGCCAAAAGAGCCGAGTGGCTGCCATTTTCGGCCACCTGTCCGCCATTCAGATGCAGGATGCGTTCGGCCCGCGCGGCCATTCTCAGATCGTGGGTGATAAGGAACGTCGTACGGCCCTTTGCAAGCCTCCAGATCGCCTCGATTACCGCCGCTTCACTGGTTCGATCCAAGCCGACAGTCGGCTCGTCCAGTACCAGAACTGGCGATCGGCGCAGGGCGGCGCGCGCAACGGCAATACGCTGGCGTTGACCCGCCGACAGCGTGGCTCCGCGTTCGGCAATCCGGGTTTCGTAGCCATCGGGCTGCACAGTGATGAAGCCATGGGCGTTGGCAAGCCGGGCCGCAGCCTCGATCTCGTCCTGTGTCACCTCACGCCCCGCCCCCAGCGCAATATTTTCGGCCAGCGTGCCTCGAAAGATCAGCGTTTCTTGTGGGACAAGGGCAATATTGGCACGCAGGCTGTTCAGCGTCAGTGACCGCAAATCATGCCCGTCGATCGTTACCCGCCCCTTTGCAGGGTCGTAGAGCCGCAGGATCAGACTGGCGAAGGTGGATTTCCCAGCACCCGATGGTCCGGTGATCGCCACCATCTCCCCCGGCGCCACATCAACCGACAGACCTGCCAGCGTCGGCACTTCGCGGCCATAGCCAAAGCTTACATCCTCGAACGCGACGCGCCCCGCAAGCGGCGGCGCGGCAATGGCGTCCGGTGCGTCCTCTACCTCGGGCGTTTCGTCGAGCAGCGCGACCACGCGCTCACCGGCGGCGGCAGCTTTGGCCAGACGGCCGGTGTATTTTGCGTATTCGCGCACAGGGCGGAAAGTGTTTTTGAGATAGGTGATAAAGACAAGCAGATCACCGGGGCTGATCCGGCCTGCAATCACCTGCAACGTGCCGAACCACAGCACGATTGCCAGCCCGATCCCCGTCAGTAGATCCACCGAGCGCTCCAGCCCTGCCGACAACCGTTTGCCCTTGACCCCGGCGTGCAGGTCCTTGGCGCTCGCGGCGCCGAAATCCCCGGCGGCCCTCTCTTCCAGCCCCAGCGCCTGCACCGTGCGTATGCCAGCCATCGTCTCGGCCCCGGTGGCTGCCAAATCGCCCTCGCGCTTGCGCTGGGTTCGGCTAACCTCGCGGATGCGGCGTGTCAGCCTGAGCGATACCAGCCAAAGCACCGGCAAGGGCGACAGCGCCAGCAGCGCCAGTCGCCAGTCCAGAACCAGCATCACCGTCAACATGCCTGTCAGTACCAGCAGGTTAGCGGCCAGCGGCAGGGCAGCGGTGACGGCCGTTTCCTTGAGCATGCCGACATCGCTGACCAGCCGCATCGTCAGATCACCGGTGCGGGCGCGGGCGTGAAAACTCAGCGACAGCGTCTGAAGATGGCGAAAAAGGTCGGTACGCACCGCGGTCAGAACCCGGCTGCCGACCAAGGCGAATCCGACACTGGACAAGTATTGAAAAAGCGCCTTCATCGCGATGATTGCGACGAGCCCAAATGCGCAGAATGCCAGCAGCGCAGTAGGAGGCAGCCCCGCTGCTCCGGATTCTTCGCCCGCAGCGGAAGGCACCACGCGGTCGATCACGAATTTCAGCGGCCAGGGTTCCAGCAGCTTCATCGCCGTGGCTGCCAGCAGCGCCATGACGGATCCGCCCAAAACGCCGCGATGCCCGCGCAGGTAGGGCGCAAGCCGGGTCATGATCCGGCGCAGGCCAGGCATGACTTCGGTCAGGCTATCCTTGCGTCCGCTCATGCTGCATCTCTTGGGGCAAGTCCTGCATGTATCAGGACATGCCGGGCCACGCCTTCCCATGTGCAATTGGCCAGAACCTCGGCCCGTGCCGCACCGCCCAGCCGGGCGCACAGATCGGGATCGGCGGCAAGGTGCATCAGCGCTGCGGCCAGTGCCGCGGGGTCATCGGGCGGGCAAAGCAATCCCGTGCGCCCCTCCGAGACCACCTGCGCCAGATGCCCGACATGCGATGCCACCACGGGCAGGCCCGCAGCCATGTATTCGTAGACCTTGAGCGGCGAGAAATAAAATTCCTGCCTGCTGGCATAAGGCGCGACAGCTGCGTGCATGCGCGCCAGATGTGTCGGCACGTCGGCGGCGGCAACGGCACCAGTGAAATGCGCCGCTTGGGCCAGCCCGCGCGCTTGCAGCTGCGCCTCCCAGGCCGGACGCTCCGGTCCGTCACCAACGATCAGCAGGCGGGCATCCGGAAACGACCCTGCCCGCAGCCGCGCAAAAGCGTCAATCAGCGTCGCCATATCATGCCAGGGTTTCAGCGTGCCGAGAAACCCGATGGTGAACGGCCCATCGGGCGCGGGCCGGAGCGGAAAACGCGCCGGGTTCACCGCATTGGGGAGGACATGAACATTACTGGCGCCAAAGTCGGCCGCGTAGCGCGCGACCTCGGGCGAGACTGCCGACACCACCGCGGCCGCCCGTATCGAACGGCGCGCGCTTGCCTCGGCGATAGCTGGCAAAGCCAGCGCGCGATGACGCTTTTGCTCGGCGATCAGGGGCGCATTGACCTCCAGCACCCCCGGAGCACCGTTCCGCGCCGCCCACTCCATCGCGGCATGCGCGAACAACGCATGGCGCTCATAGACCAGATCCAACGGACCCAGATCGTCCAGCGCCACCGTGATACTGTCGTTCAAATCCAGCAGACGGCGCTCCCGCCGCGCGGGAGCTTCCTTAGGAAGCGCGGGCAGGCCCACCCGGCGCACTGGAGCGAGATCACCCGGTGCGGGATCGTGCAGACGCGGAGAAATCAGCGACACATCGGCTCCAAGGGCAAGAAAGGCGCGCAGTATCTCCTGCACGTGGATCGACGCTCCTTTGTTGCCAAAGACCGGAATACCGGGATCGGTACACACATATGCTATCCGCATCGCACTGCCGCCTGTTCAGAAACTGCGCCCGCTACCGCACCTGCAAAGACGCGGCGCAGACGGGCCGTGTTGCGTGCGATGTCAAATTCGCGCTCGATGAGGGCGCGGCCCGCCTTGGAATAGCGCTGGCCAAGGGCGGGCGCATCGAGCAGTTGTGCCATCGCCGCCGCCAGCGCCTGGACGTCGCGCTCGCGCACGCAGATGCCGGTTTCGCCGTTGCGGACCAGTTCGGGGATACCGGTCACGTCGGTGGCGATGCAGGGGGTGCCAAGCGCCATCGCCTCCAGCAATACAGTGGGCAGCCCGTCGCGATTGCCATCCCCGCCCACAACGCAGGGGCAGACCAGCATTGCAGCATCGCGGAGTGCCGTCATAACCTCGGCCTGCGGACGCGGCCCGCTTAGCCGGACCTGATTGTTCAGACCTGCAGCGTCGATCTGTGCTTGCAGGGCCCCGGCAATCTCGCCCGCGCCGATGATCCGGCAGGTCGCATCTCTCCCCTGCGCACGCAGCAGATCCATCGCCGCTACCAGAACGTCAAAGCCTTTCTTTTCGACCAACCTTCCGACAGCGAGGATTTCGCCGCCAGATCTGGGCAAAGCATATGTGAAGCGGTCGAGGTCGAGACCATTATAAACCCGCACCACTTTTTTCGCATCCATGCCGAAACGATCGCGCAGATAGGCGAGGTTGAAATCCGAGACCGTCACCGCCGCCGCCGCATCGCGCAGTTTGATGTCCAGTTCCACCGGTTCTTCGTAATCGTGATAAATGTCCTTGGCATGGGCAGTGAAGCTATAGGTTATCCCCGCCAGCCCCGCCGCCAGCCGCGCCACAGTGGTTGAAACGGTGCCGAAATGCGCGTGCAGATGGGTGATGCCGCGCGCCTGGCATGCCAGCGCGACAATGATTGCCTGCGCGACGTTGCGCCCCCCGGCCTCCTTGATGCCGCCAAGCGCCGCCCAGCCGCCGGGCAGCATGTCGCGCGCATTGCAGATCAGGGACCAGATCGTGTCGGCACCGCGAAAAATATCAGGCACCCGTGTGACCGGCGCGCGGACACGTCCCAGCATGTCCTGGAAATGCGTCTCCTCGACCGAGCGAAGAGCAAATATCTCAATTTCCAGCCCGGCCGCCTCGTGGGCAAGGATTTCGGTGACGATGAACGTTTCGGAAAATCGCGGATAGCGCTTAAGCACATATCCGATCTTGTGTCCGCTCAGGCCCGGCATCGCAATTCTCCTGTCAGCTGGCAAAGCGCGGCGCATCGGACGCATGCGGCACGGATAGAATCTGTTCTGCCAAGGCGCAGACATTGCGCTGCGCATCCATGTTGAGCGGCCCACGCGCTGTGGCTTTCGGCGGAGCCTCCCGCAGCCATGCGCTCAAGACGTCTGCGGTCAGGTTCTCGGGGCGCAGCATCGCGATCAGCCCGCGTGCCTTTAGCCGCTCGGCGCGCAATACCTGCTCGGCGCGCGGTGCGACGCGCGGCACGATCAACGACGGAACGCCCAGCGACAGCACTTCACAAATGGTGTTGTAGCCGCCCATCGCCACGATCCGCGCGGCTCCCGCCATAAGGGCGATCGGTTCGGCCATGAAATCAACCACAGTCAGGTCATCGCGCGTCTTTGCGCAGGCGCGCAGATCGTCGCGCAGGACGTCCGGCATCTGGCTGCCGGTCACGAGAATGCCGCGATGATTTTTGGGCAATGTGGTACGCACGAATGCCTCACAAAGTGTGCCGCCGTCGCGCCCACCGCCGACCGCGCAGAGCACATAGGGGCGCGGGTCGTCGCCCAGAATTGCATTGCGCATCGGAATGGCCAGAGGCGAGGACAACCGTGTGCGGTGATCCAGATAACCGACAAACCGCCCCTTTCCGCCCAGCTGTTCTTTCAATCCACAATCCTTCAGGAGATCATAGAAGGCCGGATCGCCATAAACCCAGATATCCTCGTAATACCTGTGGATCGCTTCAAAATTGCGCTGCTTCTGCCACTCTGTGCGCACCACATCGGGCCGGTCAATCACATCACGCAGACCCAGAACAAGGCGGGTTCTGCCCTCACGATGAAGCGCATCCAGCAAAGGATCAAGCTCGCCCTGCGCGCCGCGGGGCACGTTGTCGACGATCATCAGATCGGGGTCGAAAGCCAGAACGGACGCCTTGATTGCCTGCCCGCGAACACGTACCAGCGACGCAAGGTTACTCCCCAGATCGCGCGGTTTGTAGCTTCCGTCGGACCCCTTCTCGTAAGCTGGCAACGTCAGGCAATCGACGCCCGGCGGCAATTCGAACGCCCCCGCCTCACGCATGCCGGCAATCATCAGGATTTCCGGCGCAGGATCGAGGCGGCGCAAGGCTCCGGCTATCAGAAGGTTACGTCGCAAATGTCCGAAGCCCAGAGTATCGTGTGAATATAGCACGATCCGCGACACATTTTGCCCAAGCGTCATCCGCCGCCTGCTGTCAGCCGATAAAATCATAATGCCTCCTTGGGAGGTTCAGTTTCCGGTCGGGGATGATCGCGCGAAAAGAGCAGCTCTTTCGGTATGGGAGGCGCGACCGCATTTTGCGCCGTCACCGGAAAAATGCGCGTCCGGGCGCGCATTTGCAAATTAGAATATCATTAGAGAGGCGTTTCAGAGTTTTCGCGCACAACTGCGAAGTCTAACGTGACCACGCACCGGGAATATCCCGGCACCCACTGAAATTCTTGCCGGATACCGCCCCCGATGCGCATACGTACGAAAATCCTGTCGAGCCATGCGGTACTTGCAACAGCAGTGGCACTCATCTGTGTGGTGATCATTTTCACGTTGCAGGTCTCCGATGTGAATCGTCGACAGCTCAGCGCCTCATATGAGCAATTGCGTAATATTGACCTGATCGCGACCGAGGCCAACCATTTTATCGAGCAGATTGCCGAGCTTATCATCATCGGCCCGCAGGATGCGGACATCTATCATGCCCGCGAGATGTTGCGAAAACATCTGTCGCTGCAGCGCACGCTGGTGTCCAGTGAACTTGACTGGCTGGAGGACCAGGAGGATCGGGCTGGCGAAACCGTGGAGCTGACATTGATCGACCGGATCGAAACCGTATTGACCGAACTGGATCAGGTCTATGCGCAACTGGCGACCGAACTTGCGGCGGGACGACGCGATCAGGCCGACGCGCTTTACCGTGACGAGGTCGAGAACCGCCTTGATGACGAGCTGGGCAGGCTTATCACACAGGCGCTTGAGCGCGAGTTGCATGAAGTGGAGCACATCCTTGCCGAATCCGCGCGCCTGTCACGGCAATCGGTGTGGCTGGCGATCGGTGTGATCCTGATCGTCACCGCACTTGGTGCGGGCAATGTGATGATGCTGAACTGGACCGTCTTGCGTCCGGTGACGGCATTGGCCGAGGCCGCCGATGCCGTCGGACGCGGCGATCTTTCCCACATTGTATCCACGGGCAGTGCCGACGAGTTGGGCAACCTTGCGCAGAGGTTCAACCGCATGACGAGCCAGATACGTGAACAGCGTGACACGCTGCACCGCACCAATGAACGTCTGGAAGCGCAAGTAACCGAGCGAACGGCCGAACTCCTCGCCCGCTCGCAGGAAGTGGAGGCGGTCAATGCACGCCTGCGCGAAATCGATGCCAACCGGGCAGAATTCTTCGCTGACATCAGCCACGAGTTGCGCACCCCGCTTACTATCCTGCGCGGTCAGGCAGAGGTCGCGCTGCGCCGCCGTGATGCAGGCCCCGAAGCGCTGCGTGAGACGCTTGAGGCAATTGTCCGCAAGGCCGGACAGATGGGGCGATTGGTCGAGGATATGCTGTTCCTCTCGCGCTCGGAACACGATTCCGTCACGGTCGAGATACAGACTGTGATATTGCAGGAGGTGGTCGCGGATGCCCTTCTGGACACTCGTGCATTGGCACGCAGCAAGGGGATCGTTCTCGCACCGCAGCAACCCATCGACCCGGTCACCGTGCGCGGTGACGCAGACCGATTGCGCCAGGCGGTGGTAATCGCAATTGACAACGCGATCAAATTCGCCCCCGAGGGCAGCGCGGTTGCGATCACACTGGATGGCGGCGGCGGACGCGCCCTCATCAAAGTGAGCGATCAGGGGCCAGGTTTTTCGACCGAAGACAGCGACCGCGCATTTGAGCGGTTTTATCGAGGCAAGCACGAGCGCACCGGACGCGGCGCCGGACTGGGCCTCGCCATCGTCAAATGGATTATCGAACGTCACGCTGGCGAGGTCCGTATCGAAAGCATCGCAGGTATCGGTGCCACTATCATCTTCGATCTGCCTTTTTCACTGGAGACGTCATGACTGCACCTCGCCTGCTGATCGTCGAAGACGATGCTGAAATCGCCGAGTTTCTTGCTGCGGGTCTTACGGCAGAGGGCTACGGGGTCACTGTTCGCTCCGATGGGAGCAATTTGCTTGCCCATGTGCGGGAAGGCGTTTTCGCGGTCGTGATCCTCGATCGGATGCTGCCGGACGCCGAAGGCGCCGAACTGTGCCGTCAGCTACGTGCAGAAGGCGAGGATATCATGGTCCTGATGCTGACGGCCAAGGACGCACTGGACGACAAACTTTCCGGGTTTCGGGCGGGGGCTGATGATTACATGACCAAGCCTTTTGCCTTCGAGGAACTTCTGGCACGGATTGAGGTGCTCCTGCGCCGCGGGGGGAACGGTCCTACGGTGCGGGAGGAAATGGTCGTGGCTGACCTGCGTGTGGACACTGTGTTGAAGACCGCTCAGCGCGGCGGCCGCGAACTTAATCTCACAGCGACCGAATTTGCACTTCTCGGCTACTTCATGAAAAATGCCAACCGGGTAGTCAGCCGCGAGGAGATCTTGCGCGCAGTCTGGGACTACGATTTCGACCCCCATACTAACATTGTCGAGGTATATATCGCTTATTTGCGCAAAAAGCTCGATCGCGCTGGTCCTGCGGGTGCCATTAAAACAGTCCGGGGCTTTGGTTATACCCTGACTGTCGACGATTCCGCTTCATCCCTTTCGTAGGAAAGGTTGAGATGAGGAACGTCTGAAAACCTGTTGCTTCTGGCGTGATCTGGTAGATTTTGGGCAACCCGCTCAGGAGCCGTTCCGATGTCGAAGCAGCCTGCCTTTCCCGGTCTTCGCAATGCAATGAAGAAGCAGGCCCGGCGGGAACTGTTTCTGGCGGAGATAGACACCGTGGTCCTTGGGGCCGCCTGCCGGTGCTGATCGCGCCGCATTATCCGAAGGCGGGACTGCGGGGCGGTCGTCCGCCGATGCCGCAGGAGACGATGCTTGGCGACGAAGGTCGCACAATGACCGGTTCCAAGATCCGTTCAACAAAGGGTGGATACCGGCGGTTTTTGGAAATGCCTTCTGAGTAAAAGGAAGAGCCATGAATCATGACACCTAAGAAAAGCCAAGTGAGGACTTACAGATGGCTCTGATGATGTGACCGCCCCCCCGACGGCATCATTGTGCCAGGGTGGGTCTG
>JAUNVT010000105.1 GCA_030540655.1 Rhodobacterales bacterium | reverse complement strand
GGTGAAGCATGTTCTCGAAACCGCGCCGAGGGCCGACGTCTTCAGCAGCCTGTTAGCGACGGTGAGGTTCGCGTTTCGGTTCGTGCTCGGCCTGAGTGAACATATCATCGCGCTCATGACCGTCGGCTTCACGATTGAGCGCTGCCTGTCAAGTTCTTCAACGCGCTGCGCTATGGGTATACCCTTCCCCGTGACCGCGCCGATCTCGTCTTCTTGTTGGTGAGCATCGTCGTATTTTGGTGATTGCCCGGTTCAGCAACCTGTTCAGTAACTTTGCGCGCACCCTCGGTGCGATGGCATTGATCCATATATCTTTGCGGTGTGGCTGTTGCATTTGTGCAGAACGCTCTATCATTCCGAGACCAAAGCCACGGACACTGATCTCATGATACAGCAGCCCATCATCCTGCAGCAGCCCGTCATCGTGGCCCGGAACATCACCAAGGAGTTCGACGGCTTTCGCGCGCTGGATGATGTCAGCCTGACTGTCCACCAAGGTGAACGCGTGGTGGTGTGCGGCCCGTCCGGGTCTGGTAAATCGACGCTGATCCGGTGCTTCAACGGGCTGGAATCGCATGATGACGGCAGCCTGACGGTCGAGGGGCACGAAATGTCCGCGGGCGCTCCCCATATCCGCCAGTTGCGCCAGCATGTCGGGATGGTGTTTCAGCAATTCAACCTGTTCCCCCACCTGAGCGTTCTGGAAAACCTGACGATCGGCCCGCGCAAGGTGCGCGGCATGTCCCGCACCAGGGCCGAGGCACTGGCCCGCAAATATCTGGAGCGGGTACGCATTCCCGAACAGGCGGAGAAGCGCCCGGACCAGCTTTCGGGCGGGCAGCAGCAGCGCGTCGCCATCGCAAGGGCGCTTTGCATGGAGCCCCGCGTGATGCTGTTCGACGAGCCGACATCCGCGCTCGACCCTGAAATGATAGGCGAAGTGCTGGACGTGATGGTGGATCTGGCCGAAAGCGGCATGACCATGGTCGTCGTCACGCACGAGATGGGCTTTGCCCGCAAGGTGGCCGACCGCATGGTGTTCATGGAGGCGGGCCGCATCGTTGAAATCTCGCCGCCCGAGAAGTTCTTCACCGATCCGCAGACCGACCGGGCGAAGCTGTTCCTGAACCAGATCCTGGGCCATTGAGACGGCTGCGCCGCATCCTGAACGTGCCGGTGGTTGCCGTCGCGATCTATCTTGCGGTCATGGCCGGGATAGTCTGGGCGTCTTATACCGGAGCGCGCGGCATGGGCTATAACTGGCAATGGTATCGGGTGCCCAAGTACATCTACACACTGACCGACAACGGTTTTGAACCTGGCGTGATCCTGATCGGGCTATGGGCGTCCGTCCGGCTGTCCGCGGCGGCCTTTGTACTGGCGACGCTGCTGGGCGGGCTGGTTGCGGCATTACGGCTGTCGGGTCTGGTCGTCGGCCGCGGCGTTTCTGTCATTTATCTGGAACTGATTCGCAATATCCCGCTGCTGGTGCTGCTCTACCTCTTCTATTACGTCCTCGGCCCGATCTTTGGCCTGACAAGGTGGAGCGCTGCGATACTGACGCTGGCAGTCTTCCATTCGGCGCTGATATCGGAGATTTTTCGCGCGGGCGTCAATTCCGTGGCCCAAGGCCAATGGGAGGCGGCAGCCGCCATCGGAATGAGCCGCGCGCAGGCCTTTGCCTTCATCATCATCCCCCAATCGGTACGTTTCATGCTGCCCCCCTTGACCGGAGAGGCGGTGCATCTGATAAAATCATCCGCCATCGTCAGCGTCATTGCGGTGGCCGAACTGACGACGGTGGGCCGCAACATCATCTCGGACACCTATATGAGCTTTGAGATCTGGTTTACCATCGCGGCCGTATACCTTGCGCTGACCCTCATCCTGTCCTTCGGCGTCTCGTTGCTGGAGCGGCGGCTCAACCCCCACTGATACCGGTTTCAGGAGATTTCCCCATGTCGACCACCCGCAGAAAGGCCCTCCTGCTGGGCCTCGCCTTCGCCGCAACGACCAGCACGATCACGCAACCGGCCAGCGCCCAGTCCGCAACGCAGGCGCTGGCGCAGGAATCCGTGATCGAGACGATCAAGCAGGACGGCGTGCTGCGCGTCGGGCTTTCGGTTTTCACTCCCTGGTCGATGCGCGACAAGAACGGCGAGCTGATCGGGTTCGAGTTGGATGTGGGTCGCGCCCTCGCTGAGGATATGGGCGTCGATGTCGAATTCATTCCGACCTCGTGGGACGGCATCATTCCGCAACTGGTGTCGGGTAACTTCGATGTCATCATCTCGGGCATGTCGATCACACCAGAACGCAACCTGACCGTCAACTTTACCAATCCCTACGCCTATTCCGGCCTGACCATTCTGGCGAACAAGGCGATGACCGAGGGTTTCTCGGAGGAGGACTACAACAGCCCCGACGTCATCTTCGCGGCACGGCGCGGTGGAACCGCCCCCGTTGCGATCGCGCAACTTTTCCCCAAGGCGCAACTGCTGCTTTTCGACGAAGAGGCCGCCTCGGTTCAGGAAGTGCTGAACGGCAATGCCCATGCGACGATGTATTCCGAACCTGCTCCCTCGATCGAGGCGCGGCGATATCCGGACAAGCTGCATGTGCCCTTCGACAAACCCTTTCTTGCCACGGGCGAAGGATTTGCACTGCGCAAGGGCGATCCCGATGCGCTGAATTTCTTCAACAACTGGATCGCGGGTCGCACCGCCACAGGCTGGTTCAAGGAGCGCAACGATTACTGGTTCAAGGGCGTCGAATGGGAATCCAAGGTCGCTGAATAAAGGTCATGCCCCTGCCTTCTATCCTGCGCCGCCTGCGCTGGCCCGATCTGTTGATCCTTGCCGTTATCGCGGCAGGAATCGGATATGTCGTTCTGACCATGGAAAGCGCGCTGAGCTACGAGTGGCGCTGGGGTCTGATCCCCGACTACATCCTGCGTTGGAGCGAAGAGCGTGGCGAGTGGGTCACGAATCTGCTGCTGCAGGGTCTGATCACCACGCTCCGCATCAGCATCTATGCCGGTGTTCTGGCGCTGATACTGGGCGTCGTGCTTGGTATCGCCCGCTGTGCGCGGAACCTGACGGTCAGCCTGCTCGCGCGCACCTATATGGAATTGCTGCGCAATATCCCGCCCGTGGTGATCATCTTCATCTTCTTTTTCTTCCTGTCTCAGCAACTGATTGATGCCCTTAGCCTGAACGCATGGTCCCGCGGTATTGCCCGCGGCGATCACGCGGCGGTCTGGGAATTTTTCTTTGGGGACATGCGCCGCTTTCCATCGCTGATTTCAGGAGTCATTGTTCTGGCTCTGTTCGAGAGTGCATTTGTCGGCGAAATTGTCCGCGCCGGGATCCAGTCCACCCCCACCGGCCAACGCGAGGCCGCCAAGGCCATAGGCATGGGACAGGTTCAGGAGATGCGCTATGTCGTTCTGCCGCAGGCGCTGCGCAAAGTGACGCCGCCGATGGCGAACCAGTTCATCAGCCTGATCAAGGACAGCTCGATCATCTCGCTGATCTCGGTGCAGGATCTGACTTACAAAACGGTGGAGCTTGTCTCCTCAACGCGCCTGATATTCGAGGCATGGATCACCACCGCCGCGCTCTACTTCCTGCTCTGCTTCGGGCTGTCGCTGGTATTCCGGCGGCTCGAGCGCAGACGCTAGCCCCAGCCATCGGTATATTCATCAAATCTGCTTTTCTGGCGGCGGGTCCGGAATTTCCTCCATCGCGCCCAGATACCCCATACAAGGGCTGCCAGCACCGTCAGGATGACTATATTGAACCATGGGATGATACGCACATCGGGCCCCGCCACAGGCTTGACAGAAAGGGCATTGGGATAAATGGACAGGAATTCACTGCGCCAGCCGTAATGCCGGACCGAGACCCATTCAGGCGCGGCGGCGCTTTTCTTGGAAATCAGATCCGAGGCTTCGGCCTGCAAATTCGAGGTATCGAATTTGAAGTAAGGCGGCCAGCCCCATCCGGTATCCTCGTTACGATAGATGATCGGCTTGCCGTTGGGTCTGAACGCCTGAATGAAGAATACATCCCGGCTGGTGGGCGCCGCAGCATTCTTGCTTTTCGAATTCGCCCAGAAAATGGAGTTGCCCCCGAAATCTACACGCTTGCCATAGGTATCAGTGATGCGGACGATATCGTGCTGCGGCAATGTATAATGCAGGAAGGCAAGAACGATCGCCCAGAACACGACCCAGAAGACCCATTTTACATAGACCATTCAGGCCCCCCTCAGATGCGTTTCGATACATGGATGATTGCTGCGCGCGCACCCATGGCTTCAGTGTGGACAGGCCCGGGTGATGACCAGCAGACAGCACCCCAACCCATGATCAGCTTGAGAACTTGCAGTGCTCTGTGCCAGTCATTTCCCGCTATAATTGATCTTACTTCGGAAGGGCGCAACAAGGAAACATCAAGTGGTGCAAGACTACATCCGTGCAACATCTTGTGACGGGCGAAACTCCGCCGGGCCTGTGAGCGGCATCGCTGAATTGGTCTCCTTATGTCTAGATGTTTGATCCCACGGTTTGATGGTGCGATCCTTTCTCGGGCTTGGAAGGAATCATCATGGGACAAGTTTGTCACGGGAGCGCCACGACCACGCACGCCGTCAGAGCGGCACTACAGCGATCGCAGGCTTCGCTCGCGCAGTTGAGCAAGGAGTTGGGCATCAATCCCAAGACCGTTGCAAAGTGGCGCAAGCGTGCGACGGTGGAGGATCTGAAGACCGGGCCGAAGGAGCCGCGTTCAACCGTTCTCACGGAAGCGGAGGAGGCAATGATCGTCGCATTCCGGCGGCACACGCCACTGCCGCCGGATGATTGCCTCCATGCTCTTGAGCCGTCTGTACCGCACCTGACACGGTCGGCCCTGCATCGGTGTCTTCAGCGGCATGGCATCTCGCGCTTGCCGGATGTCGAGGGTGACAAGCCAAAGCGGCAGAAATTCAAACGCTATTTCATCGGTTTCTTCCACATCGACATCGTCGAGGTTCAGACGGTGGAGGGCAAGCTCCCTCTCTTTGCCGGCATTGACCGGACCAGCAAATCTGCCGTCAGCTAACTCCTCGACAAAGCCGAGCGCAAGATCGCTTGGGAGGTCCTCAAACATCTGCTCAAGGCCGTCCCCATCGCATCCACACGATCCTGACCGACAACGGCATCCCGGTCGCCGGGCAACCCCCGGAACAGGAACACAGCATATTCGCGCCAGATGCCTTTCGACATGATCTGCGAGGGCGAGCCATTGTCCGCCATCGGCCTGCGGACAATGGCGAGCAGGATCGGGCACCGACTGACCAAGCCAAACCATCCGTGGACCAATGGCCAGGTCGAGCGAATGAACCGCACGATCAAGGACGCGACGGTGAAACCATACCATTACGACAACCATGATCAGCTGCGCACGCACCTCGCCGACTTCATGGACGCATACAACTTCGCACGCAAGCTAAAGACCCTCAACAGTCTCACGCCCTACGAATACATCTGCAAGATCTGGACTTCCGAGCCAGATCGATTCATCCTAAATCCGATCCACCAAATGCCGGGACTAAACACCTAGAGACGGGTCTGATCGATCCGGTCCGCCATGAGGAGCGCCAGAGGCCGGGTTGGCTGGAATGAGGAAAACACTATCGACAGCATGGAGGTGAGAGGAACAGCGAGAAGAGCGCCGGCAAGCCCCCAAAGTGCGCTCCAGACAGCGAGCGACACAAGCACGACGAATGGGCTGAGATTGACCCGCCGTCCGATCAGCCGCGGCTCCACGATGCTGCCTACGATCATCTGCGCGGCGCTCAGAAGGAAACCCAGCAGCAGGGTCCATGACAGATCGCCAAACTGCACGATCGACAGCGCTACAGGAAAGGCCACGCCCACCAGGGATCCGAAATAAGGAATGTAATTCAGGAGGGCGATCACGAGAGCCCAGAAAATGGCGAAATCAACGTCAAGCGCCCAGAGAATGACAAAGGATACCAGCCCGAGGATCACGTTGATCAGCGTCTTGATCGCCAGATAATCCCCGATACGGTGGTTGATGTCGCGGATCATCGCTTCGGTGCGGGCGGCCCCTTCGGCATCGCGCATCGCCGCCGCCAGCTTGACTGCAAAACCGTCCCTTTCCGCCAGCAGGAAGGCGGAATACACGATGACCAGAAAAACCGACGCGCCGACGCCGGTGATGTTGAACAGCGCGGTATTGATCAGGCTGGGCAGCGACAGCCGCCCCAATGTGGCATCGCGAATGGTGCGCCAGTCCGGCCGCTCGTCAATACCCAGCATGTCCGCACCCTGCGCGACCAGCCTTTCGATATTGGCCTGATAGGATGGCGCCTCACGAAGGATGCGGCCGAACGTATCCACCACCACCAGAAGCAGGACCACCACCACAAAAGTAAATGCCAGCAGCACCAGAAGCCGCCGCACCGGTGCCGACAGGCGGCCCAGCAACGGGAGCGCGCGCAGCGCCTCGGAGGCGTTGATCAGAACATAAACGGCAATCACGGCAGCAAGAATCGGCAGCAGAACCGGCTTGCCAATGAGCAGCAGAAACCCCGCCAGCACCACCAGCAGCGCTGCATTGACGGGCAGCGCCAATTGTTGCGGATGACCAATCATGGGCACTGCAACAGGATCTGAAAATGCGACATTCAGGCGGGCTCCTTTGGCCGGGCACTGGCGCCCAAGGCGGGTTCAGCGCCACATTACGCCAGATGCACGGCCTGTTGCCAAGGTCCATCGTCACGGCCCGCGGCAGAACTTTTATTGCGAGGCGAGATAGCGGTTGTAATTCAGATCTGCGGTTTCGATATCGGTTGCACGGCCTGCCACCAGATCGCTCAGCACCCGCGCCGAGCCTGCGGCCATGGTCCAGCCCAGCGTGCCATGGCCCGTGTTCAGATACAAATTCGGTGCGCCGGATTGTCCGATGATGGGTGTGCCATCCGGCGTCATCGGACGCAAACCTGTCCACAGCACGGCCCGGGCCTGATCGGCAGCGCCTTTGAAAAGCGATTCCACCGACATGGTCAGCGTCTCCTGCCGCTTCACGTTCAGGCTGCGATCCATCCCGGCCAGTTCCGCCATGCCCCCCACCCGGATACGATTTCCCAGACGGGTAATCGCGATCTTGTATGTTTCGTCCATGACGGTCGATTGCGGCGCAAGGTCGGGCGCAACGATGGGCGCCGTGATGGAATATCCCTTTACCGGATAGATCGGCAGCCGCAAGCCGAGCGGCCGGACCAGATCCGGGGAATGGTTTCCCATCGCCACGACAAACGCGTCGCCCATGATGCGGCCCTGCGACGTCTCGACTGCCTCGATGCCGTGCTTGCCCTGGATCAGCCCGCGGATCTCGACGCCCGGCAGGAAGGTAACGCCTAGATCGCCGGCCATCATCTGCGCCAGTTTGGTGGTGAACATGTGGCAATCGCCGGTTTCATCCCCCGGAAGGCGCAGCCCCCCCGCAATCAGATGCCGTGCGCCCGCCAGCCCCGGCTCGGCCCGGATGCAGCCATCTGCGTCCAGCACCTCGTAGGGCACGCCGCCCTGCTCCAGCACCCGGATATCCTTGGCCGCGCCATCGACCTGTTTTTGCGTGCGGAAGAGCTGAAGCGTGCCCTGCTGCCGGTTGTCGAATTCGATGCCCGTCTCGGTGCGGATCTGGGTCAGGCTGTCGCGGCTGTATTCGGCCAGCCGCACCATGCGACCCTTGTTCACCTCATAGCGCGCCTCAGTGCAGTTGCGCAGCATCCGCGCCATCCAGTTCAGCTTGCGCCAATCGATCTGCGGCTGGATGATCAACGGCGCGTGGCGCTGGAACAGCCATTTCATGGCCTTCAGCGGAATACCCGGCGCAGCCCATGGCGCGGAATAGCCCGGCGAGATCTGCCCGGCATTGGCAAAGGTCGTGTCCTCGCCCACCGCCGCATTGCGGTCGATCACCGTCACCTCGTGGCCATCCTTGGCCAGATACCATGCCGATGTGACGCCGATCACCCCGCCGCCGAGCACAACGATTTTCATAACTCATTCTCCTGCCGACGCACGTTTGTTCAATTCCCACCCAAATACCATAAGGATACGAATTAATAACGCGATTTCGAGGCTGGGCGCCATGCGAATGAAGTAATATGCGAGCATTTTCGACTTGGGCGCAATATATTCGTGATTCCCACCCGATCCTTAGAATATGCCTGCACGCCTCAGTGTTTTCGCGCGAATTTTGTGAGTAGATCCAGGATAATTCGGGCCGGAGGTTCGTCGCGCCGGTTGCCATCTTAATTACCACGAGACATCAATTCACACACGTATCGCGCGAGTTTAAGAAGTATTTTACGCATCAAAAGGTGGATCATCGCAACTCGAACCGCCACAGTGGCAGAGCGGTTTCAGCGGCGATAGGTGCCTGCCGGGATCGCGGAGGACAATCCGGTGCCGGATCCTCCGGCTAAGGGGTCAATGTGACGGAGGCGTATAGATGATTATCGGATACATGCTGGTTGGCGCAATCACTGGATTGCTGTCTTCTGTAATCGCCTTGCTGTCAGGCGCGTCCTTCTGGCTTGCGCTCGGGCTCTATGCCCTCGGTGGATCAACCGCGATGATTTTATTGCCTGCTATCCTGATGATGACAATCAAGGGCGGCCCGCCAAGTTCGGGGGCGCCCTGTCATTGCGACAATACACCCGCGCACATCTTTGGATCGTCCCGCGCGTTTAGTGCCTAAAAGGCGTCCGGAACACCTGAACGCGGCGATATCACCCAAGTATCACTTGATGACGCGTGAGACCGCGACACCAACAGTGGCAGAGACGCCAGTCAGTACACTGCCCCAGATGAAATCGGTCGCTACCATCCGCCACGTCCAGTCTCTGAGCGTCGCAAGGTTGGTGAATTCATAGGTGCCATAGGCCATCGCTCCGATCAAGACCCCCGAGCCGAACACCCACAGCAGTGATCTGCCCGTCTCCAGCGCCGGCCAGCTGACAAACCACAACAGCACACCGACATAGAATGCGTAGAAGATCACCGCCGGCCCCATGCGCGGGCTCTCTGCCATGATACCGCCAATCTGCTGCTGAAACGTGGGTTTGATAAGGTAACTGAGGCCGACAAAATCTGCCCCCAGAAAGACGATGAGGGTTACGACGTAGAGGACAATCAGAGTCATGGCCAGCTCCTGCCGGGGTGAGAGAGGATGATCAAGGCATCATCAGACGATGCCGCCTTCGATCAGGCGCTTTGCCATCGCGGCATAGGCAGACGCGGCGGGACCATCCCCGGTGGCAACGGGGGTACCCGCATCCCCGGCAAGGCGCGTTTCCAGATCTATCGGCAGGCTGCCCAGAAACGGCACGCCCAGCTTCTCGGCCTCGGTCTTGACGCCGCCGTGACCAAAGATCTGTGCTTCGTGACCACATTCGGGACAGACATAGGTAGACATGTTCTCGATCATGCCCAGAATCGGCGTCTTCAGCGTGTTGAACATGTCCATCGCCTTGCGCGCATCCAGAAGCGCCACGTCTTGCGGGGTCGATACGATGATCGCGCCTGATGGTTCCGCCTTCTGACACAAGGTAAGCTGAACGTCGCCGGTGCCGGGCGGCAGATCGACGATCAGAACATCCAACTCGCCCCAGCTTACCTGAGAGATCAGCTGTTGCAGCGCCCCCATCAGCATCGGACCACGCCAGATCACCGCCTTGGCAGGGTCCAGCATCAGGCCGATCGACATCAGCGTGACGCCATGGACATGCAGCGGCTCGATCATCTTGCCGTCGGGGCTGGCCGGGCGTTTGGTCGTGCCCATCATGCGGGGCTGGCTGGGGCCGTAGATATCAGCATCCAGAAGGCCAACGCGCTTCCCGGCGCGTGCAAGAGCCACGGCCAGGTTGGAGGAGACCGTTGATTTGCCGACACCGCCCTTGCCCGACCCGACCGCGATGATGCGCTTGACGCTGGCCGGCTTCATCGACCCCTGCTGCGGTGTCGGATGGCCTCCGATCTTCAGGTTGGGCGGGGCGGCGGCGGCAGGCTTGGCCGCCGGCGCCTTGGCCGAGGGACCATGCGCCGTCAGCGCCGCGCGCGCCAGCGTCACGCCCTCCATTGCCGCAACTGCCTGTTCGGCGGCCGCGCGCACAGGCTCACACTGACGAGCGATTTCCGGACTGGGCGCTTCGATCACGAAGCGCACCTCACCGCCCTCAACGCTGAGCGCGCGCACCCAGTCGCGCGACATCAGATCGCCCCCGTCGGGGAGTTGAATACGGGCCAGTTCAGCCTCAATTTCCGCGCGCGTGACAGTCATGTCGTTCCTTTCTGAAGTGCCTTGCTCATACGTGGCGGTTTTGCAGTGAAGGGCAAGGCCGTTCAGCGAAAACGCGAAAAAACATAGGTCTTCCAGTGACGTTGGGTCAGCAACACTTATGCAAATGCTGCATGGCAGCATTGCTGCCGCGCCCATTGTGCAATCGCAGCAAAGGCGTATGTAGATGTCAGAGACACAAACCGGTCAAGCCCCGCCTCGAATATGCAGGAAGGTGGCGGGCCGATGCAAGCCAGAGGAAGACGATCATGAGCTACGTATCCACACAAGACACCAGCCATTCTACCCTTTTCCAGACAGTTCTGTCCAAGTTGGGCGGCATCAAGTCGCACATTTCACAGCGTCGGTCCTATCGCCAGACGATCCGCGCTTTGTCGCATCTGTCGGACCACGAACTGGCTGATCTGGGAATGAACCGTCATTCCGTTCACAGCGACGCGTGGCAGGCCGTCTACGGCGCGAACCGTCGCGTCTGAAAAATTTCACCCGCCAATTGCGGCGGGCATATCGGTTTCGGATATCTTTTCTCCTCCCTGTAGATATCCGAGTTGGCGGCGACCCTTTTCTCCTCCCTTAGGGGTCGCCGCTGAAAAATTGCCCTTTGAATGAGGGCGCGGAGGAGCTTCCGACAATTCGCGCACAATCCTGCCGCAGCGCCTATGGCATGCGGCCTCTTCGCTGTCGTTCCGCAAACAGTCCAGCCTCGCAGTCCATCCCCACGGTTTGATGGTGCGCTCCTCTCTCAGGAAGGGAAGGATGCATTCCGGCACAAGTGCGCCATGGCAGCGCCACGAGTGCGCATGGTGTCGGAGTTGCCATGGAGCGATCCACGGCAGGGCATTTCAGGGCAATATCCCGAGAGGGACGCTTCCTCTTGCAGGTGAGCAGGGAGCCTGGCCGCACTCCCGAGACAGGCGCGGAATGGCGCAAGCGTGCGACGGCGGAGGATTTACGGCTGAGGATTTGAAGACCGGGCCGAAAGAGCCGCGTTCAACCGTTCTCACGCGAGCAGAGGTGGCAATGACCGGCACTCCTCCGGCGGCACATGCTGCTGCCGCCGGAGGAGTGCCTCGTTGCTCTTCAGCCATCGGTTCTGCATCTGATCCGGTCGGCGCTGCATCGGGGCCTGCAGCGGCAGGGCATCGCGCGCCTGCCGGATGGCGAGGGTGACCAGCCAAAGCGGCAGCGGTTCAAG
>JAUNVT010000339.1 GCA_030540655.1 Rhodobacterales bacterium | reverse complement strand
TTCTCCGGTTCAGGTTGGTGTTAACAACCAGACCCTACCGGATTATCGCCGGTGATCACCTAAGCCAGAAGCTACACCATGCCCCGGGACACGATCAACCTGTCTTACGCTCTACCCCCGAAAGCAGGCCGTCAATAAAAGTCCCGGCTGACGCGCGTTGCTCGGATCGCTTGAATGCTGGCCCGATAAACTGCTTCAATCCCTCGAGCGCATCGCGCCAGTCAAACTGAACACCGGCCCAATCGGATACCGCCATGATCTACCCCCTCCACTCCTTTGGAGAATTGAATCAAAAATCATTTTCATGTGCAACTGTAGTACTAGATGTGATCGGTTTGCACACCGTCCCGCCCGGCTGCGCTCAGACACGATATAACGCTCGGTGATGATCGCTTTATCCAAACTTTTGGCCGTCGGGAACTTCGCAGCATTGATCCTGCGCTCAATCATCCGGCCTTCCCGGTCGATCAATTCCAGCTCGACCAGCCGGGCGAGGAACGGACACGGTGAAGCGGGGGCTGGATCAGGATTGCCCCTGATCTGGCCGTCGGCAACGGCACGCGATGAGGGCCTAATTCCTCCGCCCTATGCCGATCGGGCGTAGGACGCGTTCGCCGGGTTAAACTGCTCCAGTTACGGTAAGAATATCTTGCGCTACGTGTTTCCAGCTGCGTAGCTCAGGCTTGGCTGCCGCGAGCCGCAATTTGAGTGCACTATAGGCTTCAGGGTCAGATTGCAGTCTGTCTATCAGTTCTGCCAGTGCCTGCGGATCGTCAGGATCAAAGTATTCAGCCAGATCACGACCTACCTCTTTCAATGCGGGTGCCGTGGAGGATAGGGCTGGAGTGCCCATCCAAAGAGCTTCGCCCAGCGGCAGCCCCCAACCTTCCATGCGGCTGGGAATGACAAGGGCCAGCGCATTTTTATAAAGCGCACGTAACTCGGCCTGGTTGGGGCTGAGTATCAAATGAATACGAGATCGGATAGGATCAAAGCGTGATTGCTTTACATATTTTTCGGTCCGCTTGCGAAGTGCTCCTGCTAAAACCAGTAAAGGCACGGGCGAATGTATTTCATGCAAATGCATCATCGCATCCAGTATGCATTCCAGGTTCTTGCGACCGGTCATCGTACCGACGGACAGAAGATAAGGCTCTGTCGGACCTATCTGGACTACAGCTTCATCTGTCGGGCGAATCTCATGGCAAAGCGGCACCGCAACTACCTGCGGGGCAAGAGGAAGACGATCTGACGCAGAAAATCGTTCGATCTCGGCCTTGGTGAACGCAGAGTTGGACAGAATGCGTTCGGCATGGTTAATCACGATCGAATTGTCATGAACAAAGTTTGTGGAAAACATTCTCTGTCTTGGATGTGCAGACCCATGAAGTGGAAACATGTCGTGCAAGAGCGGATAAAATCTCAGGTTAACCCCGGCCTGATCCATTGCAATCAGATAGTCTGCCATGATCTTGGGCCGTCCCAGCGACACCAGGATCTGCCCGTTCAGATCGACTTCTTTAACCATGCCCGCAGGGATATTGCGCCAGCGCCGCCGGTTCAGAATTTGGACACCCCATTGCACCGCTGGATAGGCTAAATCCCGCAAGCGGTTCGGTTTGGGAAAGCTGTAGCGCATCCGTTTTGGCGTAGCCGAGC
>JAUNVT010000104.1:6507-11719 GCA_030540655.1 Rhodobacterales bacterium | reverse complement strand
ACAACTTCTTCAAGGCCGCTGGATACAGAACCGATTAAACGCGACACGCTCTAGCGCTCGCGGAACGCGCGGGACATGCTGTCCGTCACAGGCTTGGCGAGATATTGGGCGAAGGTGCGGGTATTGGTCTGAATCATGATCTGGGCCGGCATTCCGGGTGTCGGCGTGAAATCCCTGATGCGGCTGAATTGCTCGGGTGAGATGGATACGCGTGTCACATAAACCTCGCGAGCAGAACCATCGGAACGGTCAGCCACCGCATCGGCCGAAACATAGATTACTTCTCCATCCAGTTTCGGTGTGGTGCGCTGGTTCAGCGCCGTCAGCCCGACCGTGGCATGTTGGCCCTGCCGGACGCTGTCAATATCCATGCGCGAAATCTGCACCTCGACGATGAGCGGCTGGTCCGAGGGCAGGATTTCGGCGATGGCCTTGCCGCTCTCGATCACGCCACCGGCTGTGTGGTAATGCAGCCGCACGACAGTTCCCGAAACCGGTGCCACCACATCGGATCGCAGGCTGACATTTTGCGCCTTGCGCGTTTTTTCCCGGATGGATTCGAGTTCGGACTGAACCGTTTGCAGATCGGTGAGCGCGGCCTCGGCGTAGTCACCCTCGACCTTGTTGACCTGCGTCGTGTATTTGAGCTTGATCTGCTCGATCTCGTTGACCTCCGCCCGAAGCCGGCCGATCTGACCTTCCGCTTCGATGCTGGCGCGTTCCAGTGCAGACACTTCGGGTTTGCGCACCAGACCGGCCTCATAGAGTTCGCGCTTTGCCTCGTATTCCTGCCCCAGCAGGACAAGCTGCCTTTCATACGCTTCAAGTTGTGTCGCATATCCAATCTGGCGGATTCCGAGAGCCTCGATATTGCTCTCCAGGATCGCAAGGTCGTTTTTCAGCGTCGATTGCGACACCCGGAAGGCCAGTGCCTGCCCGTCAAGGATCGATGCGATCTCGGGATCGTCGCGCAGTGCCATCAACTCTTCGGAAAATATCAGCTCGGGTTTGCCTGCATATTCTGCCAGGATGCGTTGCTCGGTCGCTTCCAGCCGCGCCTTGCGCATTTCCAGTTCCCGCTGGTTCGCCGAGGCGGCGGTTCTGTCGAGCCGCAATAAAAGCTGGTCCTTCTTGACGAAATCCCCCTCGCGCACCACGATTTCCTTGATGATGCCGCCTTCAAGATGCTGCACGATCTTGTTGCGGCCGGTTGCCACGAAACTGCCCTGCGCAATGATCGCTGCCGCCAAAGGGGCGCGGAAGGCCCACGCGCCAAAGCCGCCGAACGTTACCAGCATCAGTACAAATCCCAATATTGCGAATTTGGAAACCGAGCGGGGCACATCGGCGTACCATACGGAATCTGTTGCAGAGATGTTGATATCATCAGCCATTGGTTGATCCGTTCTGCGTGACCTGATTTTGCCCCGGCTGGGTCTTCTTGCCTGCCAGCCGCGTCAGAACCTCGGTGCGCTCGCCGAACATGGCGATCGAGCCATCGGCGATCAGCATGATCTTGTCCACGACACTCAGAAGCGAAGGCTTTTGGGTTATGACAACCACAGTGATCCTGTTTTCCCTGGCGTGCTGGATCGCCCTGGCGAGCGCCTTGTCACCATTGGTGTCAAGGTTGGAATTCGGCTCATCCAGTACGACAAAACGCGGGTTGCCGAAAAATGCCCGCGCAAGCGCGATGCGTTGCTTTTGCCCGCCCGACAGGGGAGATCCATCGGCGGCAACCATTGTCTCATAACCCTGAGGCAGCGAGGCGATCATCTGATGGACATCAGCCAGCGTTGCCGCTGCGTGAATCTGCTCGTCCGTCGCATCGGGGCGCATCCGGCCGATATTCTGCTTGATGGTCCCGGGAAAAAGCTGAACGTCCTGCGGAACATACCCGATATTTTCTCCGAACTGACGGGGATCCCAGTTGCGCAGATCCATCAGATCCAGCCGCACGTTGCCGGAGGTTGGCAGGATCGACCCCACCAGCATCCGCCCCAGCGTCGTCTTGCCTGCGCCTGAATTGCCGATCACGCCCAGAGTTTCACCGGGGTTGAGCGAAAAGCTGATACCGTTAAGCACCACCTGCTTGGTCCCGCCCGGGACAAAGAGCAGCCGCTCGACATCCAGCCGCCCTTCGGGGCGAGGCAGGTACAGCCGTTCGAACTGGACTTTTGATCCGCGGAGCAGCATCACGATGCGCCCATAGGCAGCGCGTGACAGAAGGAACCCGTTCCAGCCCTCGATTGCGCCCTCGACCGGGGCCAGTGCCCTTCCGGCGATGATCGACGCGGCGATGACCATGCCACCGGTGATTTCCCCGTCCAGCGCCAGCCAGGCGCCCCAGCCAAGCATGCCGATCTGGGTGAGCAGACGCACCATTCGTGACACTGCGGCCGACAGGATGTTACGATCCTGCGCCTGAACCTGCGCGGTCAGCGATGTGGCCGTGTCCCGGCCCCAGATCATCACCGCCTCGGGAATCATGGCCAGCGCGTTGATGATCTGGCTGTTGCGCGCCATCGAATCGAGATGCATGTTTGCCTTTGACTGCGCCAGATTGGCCTTGGCGAAAGGCTGGGCAGTCAGCTTCTGGTTGACAATGGCAACCACCAGCAAGAGCAGGGACGCTCCGGTGACGATCATCCCCAGATGCGGATGCACAAGGAAAATCGCGACAAAGAACACTGGTGCGAAGGGGACATCCAGAAACGAGATCAGGGTGCCGCTGGTCAAAAAGCCGCGCAGTTGCTGAAGGTCGCCCAAGGTCTGATACTCGCGCCCCGTACCATGCAGCGAGGCATGCGCCGCCGCACTCAGGATTGGCCCGCCCAGCCGCACCGCCACTTCCACCGCCGAGCGCATCAGGATGAAGCGGCGGATGGCATCGAATACCGCCTGCATCACCACCGCACCGACAATCACGATGGTCAGCATGATCAGCGTATCGACCGATCGGCTGGTCAGCACCCGGTCCGATATCTGAAACAGGTAGATCGGGATCGCCAGGATCAGCAGGTTCGTGGCGCAGGTCAGGAACATCACAATGATCAGATTGCGACGGACGGCCGCAACACCCTGTTTCAGGCTCTTGCCGAAATCCTCCGGGCCAAGACGCTTGTGGAAACCGGTCCCTCCACCTCCGCCCCCAGACTCGCGCTCGGGGACGCGGGCCTTGATCGGCCCGGTATCGGCCTCGATGATCGGGCCCTTGCCGATCTCGTCAAGGGATTTGCCCCGCGCATCGGCGCGCACCCGTTGCTCCGGTGTCAACAGCAACGGATCGGGCGCATTCCGTGCCGAACGAAAATCCGTTATCGGTTCGTGATCATCAAGATCTTTCATCTGCGCCTGTCTTTATGTTTCTGCAGCGCACCGGCGCTATGCCAGTACGGTCTGCATGATATCGGACTGCCCTGCCGTGTCGGTGTAGGTCTCGGTGGCACTGATCGCATCGTGGGTGGCGGCGGTTACATGTGTGGACAGCATGTCGTCTGAAAGGAAGGCCACTGCTTCGTTGGCGAGGGCGGTAATGCCCGTGGCCATTTCGACCCCGTCCGGCATTGCATCCATGTCGATCAGACCGGCTTGATATATCAGCGCATCGCTATAGCTGTTGCCGCCCGTCATCACGATGGAATCAAGGCCAAGATCCCGAACCGTCGCGATATTGACCTGAGCGTTGGAACCGGCGACGACCGACACGGCCGCGTTGGTATTCGCAGCGGCCGCCGCCGCCCCCTCCACCGCCGATTGCATGATACGCACCTGGTCCACATCGCCCAGGATGTTAGTCTGCTGGACCACATTTACAGTCGTGAAATCGCCATCGATGTAGAGAACGCGCAGCAGGTCGGTTCCTGCGAAAAGCGCGTCATGGGCAACCGCATCGGTGATTTCTTTCGCGCCCGAGCCAAACTTGTCAAGCGCTTCGTTGAAATGCGCGCCCATCCCGACATGGGTATCGACCCCGGTGGTCTCGATACGGGCGAGGTTGTATTGCAGGTTGTCACCCACATCCGCCGTTTCGGCACCGTCGATCCAGTTGACGTCGAGCAGGACATTCGTCTGGGTCAGCATGGTAACGTCGAAGAGATTTCCGCCCACCATGATGAGGTCGTAATTGAACCCGATCTGGGTCAGGAAGGCCTCGTTGAATTCGGTATTCCCTCCCAGTCCGAAATAGGTATTGGAGCCGGAGATGGTGATCGCTGCCACATCATTATCGGTGGTGAAGTTATACTGATGGGCCCAGTTTATCTGCGTCACGCTCGCTTCCAGCCGCACCGTGGCCGAATTGGAAGGCAGGCCCGCCGGACCCGTCGCAGCCTCGCCCGAATGGGACGATTTGGTAACGATTTCGGCGACATTCATCGCCTGCGACGGCAGCGTTGCCACCTGGCCCGAGACGATATCACCGATACCCATCACATTGACCTGGCTGATTGCATCCAGATAAACGGTGTCGCCCTTTACCGCGATCACATCGGCATCGAGCCAACGACTGGCGACGTGGAATTCATTCAGCTGTTTGTTGGCTCCGGCGACAACCTGATGACCTGCATCTACCTTCCAAGGATTGTTGATCTTGTTTTCGAAATCCTTGTCGAAGTCATGATCAGGCACCTCGGATGCCTGTTCCGGCTGCGCATCCTGCGGTTGCGGTGCGAGCTTGTCATCGAGATCTCGCCCGGTGACCGCCTTGCCCTCGGTTTCACCCTGATTGGCCTCCCTGGCTTCCACATCCCCGTCGGGGCGCAGGAAGGCAGGCAGAAGATCTTTCAGGTCGGGGATTTCATCGGCGCTGACTCCGTTGATGAAAAGGCCCTGAGCGGCTGCCCCGGTCATGATGTCGACAGTTGCGCCGGGGGGCAAAGACGAAGCATCCGCTTCCACGGCCTTGATGGCGGCTACCGCCTCGGCCACGAAATCCTGCCAGCCATCCTCGCTCGTCGGCAGATCGGGTGTTTTGAAACCTGCAAGACTATGGGCTGTCATGGTCAGCGCCGCCAACGGCGCATCAAAGAGATGCGGCGCCGTGAACATGTCGCCGAGACCGACCCCGACGAGGTCATTATCATTGAGGTGGTTATACTGGAGAGTGACAGAGACGACCGAAGCGGGATATGGCAGGATGAAGGAAATGCTGACGCTGCTGCTGCCGACGGCTGCGGGTGTGTTTTCCGGCGTGGGCGGCACATCATGGAAC
>JAUNVT010000104.1:0-6407 GCA_030540655.1 Rhodobacterales bacterium | reverse complement strand
GCTGCTGCCGACGGCTGCGGGTGTGTTTTCCGGCGTGGGCGGCACATCATGGAACGGGATATTGACCGCTTCCAGGGGCGCTGTCGGGGATAGGGTGCCGTGAACCGGCAGGGTAGTGGCGGGCGTGTCGGCCGGCGCGCGATAGTCCAGCTTCGGAACGTAGTCTTTCAGGCCGTACTGGGACGTCGCGCTAAAGGGGCCTAGTTCCAGCGGGTTCAGAGCTTCCTGAGCTTTGAGATCGGCTTGGATTTGAAGATAATGGTCGCGCAGACGCATCTCTTCCAGAGAGATCTGAAAATGCCCGATGAAGTGGGCGATTGTTTCAGTTGTTGCGTCAAACGACATTTGGCACCGTCATGTTTATTCAAAATAGAAAATTTATTTTCAAATCTTCCGAAAAAATCAGGTCGGGCTTATGTCGCCCGATAATCAGTAAGTCAGGGCCGGCATCTGCCGGCCCTGACGCTTCTTGTCGTGCGACTTAACCGTCGCTGCTATCGTCACCGATGTAGCTGGAGCTGAACGATCCGCCGACAACAGTCATGTCGACAGTGTTCCCCAGCACGTTGGCACCCATTACGATCGACTGGTTGAACGCCGTCTCAGAGACCTGAGCCGCAGCCGAAGCATAGGATTCGCCGGTGACGTATCCGTCATCGCCATTGCCCGAGCCCCAGCTGCCGCCGTTGCCGCCCATGCCGCCGTCGCCGTTCGAGGCGTTGCCACCGGCGCCGCCCACTCCGGCACCGCCAGCCGCATAGCCACCGGTGGACATGCCACCCATCGCATCGCCGCTTGCGCCGCCTGTGGCATCGACCATGCCGCCGGCACCGCTGTCACCGCCGTTTGCACTGACGTTGCCGTTGGACGAGGTATCCAGCTCGGCCACCAGATGCGGTGTGGCGTTGCCGCCTGCGCCGCCGCCGACGTCGCTATGTGCCGTACCGTTGCCTTCGGCGAGCGCCTCGGCCGCGATATCGGACAAGCCGCCATACCCGCTGTCGCTGTCAGTGTAGCCGGTGGCTTCACCATTGCCGTCGGCGTCGGTATCGGAGGCTGTGCCGCCACCAGTACCGCTGTTCGCCGAAGAACTGGCGGCTCCGTCAGCGCTCGAAGCTGCATCGGCCAAAGCATCGGCCATACCGCCCGCACCGCTGCTTGCTGCCGCGTCGCCGGCTCCCATGCCGTCGGCATCGCCATCGGACATCGCATCGCCGGCGCCGCCGTTACCCGAGACCGCGTCCGCAGTTCCGGCAACATCAGCATTGGCCGTGCCGTTTGCATCCGCGTTGCCGGCACCGCCAGCCCCCGTTGCCCCGGTATTCGAAGCATCGCTGGCCACGTCGCTGTCGATCATGCCCGACGTGGAGTTGCCGGGTGCGCCGGATCCGGTCGTGCTGTTGTTGGTACCGTTGCCAGTGCCGGTGCCGTCAGCATTGCCGCCCATGGCGTCAGCCGCCCCGGCATCGCCAGCAGCGCCACCGTCACCTGCGTCTCCACCGTCACCCAAGGCATCGGCAGTGCCGGTATTGCCTGAGTTCGTGCCGGATCCGCCCGCGCCGGTTGTGCCGCCGTCGCCGCCCAGACCGCCATTGCCGGAGTTGCCGCTGTCACCACCGTTGCCACCGTCACCAGTGTCACCGCTGCTGCCAGCACCGCCTGCATTGCCGCCGGAACCCGCGTCACCAGCGTCACCGGAATTTCCGCCATCGGCATCGGTGGTGGATTTTCCGGCTCCCAGACCAGCGCCCAAGGCACCGGTATGAATGTCGCCGGCATCGCCGCCTGCAGCCTTGCTGTCGGAACCTGCATCGCCATCAGAATCTGCGTCTGAGTCCTGATCGACATCGCCGGAATTGCCACCGTCACCGCCGGCTTCCGCACCCGCGAGGGACGCACCCAGACCCAAGGCTCCGCTGCTGGCATCACCGGTGGCACCGCCGTCACCCGCGCTGTCACTGTCGGTCGAAGCAGCGCCCAGACCAAGACCCAGCGCCCCGTTGTCACCGCTGTTTCCGCCATCGGCGTTGGTATCGGCATCCGCGTCGGAAGTGCTGTCCTGGTTGGCATCGCTGTTGGCATTGCCTGAAGCGCCACCGTTATCGGCGGATTGCGCACCGGCAAGGCCCAGACCGGCAGAAACGTTCAAGCCATCGGCATCGCCACCGGCACCGCCTGTGCTGTCGGCATCGTTATCTGCATCGGCACTGCCGTTGGCAGTGGAAGTTGCCGATGTGTTGCCGGCACTGCCTGCATTGGAGTCAGCATTGCTGTTGCTCGACGCATTGGTCGAATGACCGCTGGCAGCCCCGTCTCCGGTATCTGCGCTGTCGCCACCGCGCGCATCGACATTGCCCGCAGTACCGCTGGTTCCGCCAGAAGCCTGCGAGTTGCCGCCGGTTGCCATGCCGCCCAGTGCAGCGCCGCCATCGGCAATGGCGTCGTTGCCACCTGCCGCACCGTCCGAGCTGGTGCTGATCCCGTCGGCTGCGCTGGCCGTACCGCCGTTCGCAGTCCCGTTTTGCGAGAAGCTGCCTTCATTGGTGACCTGCGCGTTTTCCAGAGTATCCGCATCATTCAGATCGTTGGTCTGAATGTTTGCGATCCCGGAGTCGTTGCCTTCGCCATTGAGCGAATTGCCCAGGATATCGCCCAGATTGAAGTCATTGCCCGGGTTGAAGTCGATATTGCCGCCGGCCGTGAAAATGTCGCCGGTGGTGGCGTTGTCGAGGTTGAAATCGGCAAGGTCATCATCGGTCGGCTCGTAGCCGTCCAGATTCAGGCCCAGGCCCGCATCGACCTGAACGTCGACATTGACATTGGTATCGCTATCCACAGCAACATCGGTCTCGGACGCGTTATAGCTCTCGTTATAATTGTCGTTGCTGTTTTCGTTGTCGCTGCGGCTGGCGTTGTCATTCGCGTTCTGATTGTCGCTGCGGTTTGCGCTGTCGTTCGCATTCGCATTGGCATTCGCGTTGTCACTGTTGTTGTCGTTCGCGTTGTCGTTGCCGTTGCCGCTATAGTTTTCGTTGTCGTTCGCGTTGTCGCTATCGTTCGAATTGTCGCTGTAATTCTCGTTGTTGTTGTCGTTTTCGTTGCTATTGTCGCTATTGGCCTCTGCCATCGCGTCGGCATAGCCTTGGGCGTCGGAATAGGACTCGGAATAGGCTTCGGAGGTGTCGTTATCTCCGAATGTGACCATCCCGTTATTGATGATTCCGCTATTATTGCGTTGTGACATGATATTTCCCGTTTTAAGGGCGCCATTCATATCCCGCTGCTCATCTATAAAGCGGGCATCTATGCGTGGCGCTGTACGTGTTGAAATTGAGTGTCTGTCATGTGGCCTCGCCGAAATTACACTCGCCGCAGGCCACTCCGCCAGGTCATGATTTTCTTATGTCGGCACCTCCTTTCACTGGCCAATCGGGAGTCGGACCTGCGCTGGCCGATGGCCAATTGACACATCAGGATCTCGCAGCCCGGGACTCCCGTGAGGCCCGCTGGAATTCACTCGTTACACATGGCGACCGAACAAAAAGGCCGCCGACCGGACCAGATAATGTCGGTCCGCTCATTCAAGTTCGCAGGTGAGATGATGCGACGACAGCCGGTAAATGGGTGTATGCGGTCAAGGCGAAGGAAAATTTAACGTTATCTTAACGCTATGCCGAATCGGACTGTGCGTGCGTCGTGCGAATCAGCTGCCTGACTGCTCGAAGTGACAGCCTTGGCGGCCCCATGGTTGTATAGATCTGAGGGCTCAACCCTTCCGAGCGCACACCTGATCGAACGATCTATGGACTTAACAGTATGATTGCTAATCTTTTTGCTAAAAGCGGCTGCTGCCTCAATACAATCGGATATGGAAACATTTAAGTCACTTCGCGTACATGTTTTTCGGTTATGGTCGAAACAGGCAGGAAGCCGCCCAGTTGGCGGAATTTAGCCGTATAAATTATATTTTGTTTTATAAGATAAAGAGGTGCCAATTTTATGGCTGATTATCTCAATCCCGACTTCAGAACCAGAACGACATCGACAATCGAGCACTCCGCCGTATTCGTCGGGAGCGCGCTCAAATTTTCAGAGCCGTCAATCAGCGCTTTCGCGGATGCATTCCCCTCATTTCGTACGGTACGCGTCCCCACACTGGCGGATCTGCATCTTTTCATGAAAACCCATGATGACGTGGCAATGGTGATCTTTGGTCAATCCTTCTGGAATATCCTGACCGCCGATTGCGAAACCCTCGGGCTGGTCGGGGGGGTGCCGCGGATCGTGTTGGCCTACAGCGATCCGCATATCCCCTTGCGGGTCATGCGGGCGCGCAAGGCTGCGCCTGAATTGCCGTTCGTCGGATTCCTGCCCATGCAGCGCAACCTCGACATGTGGCTCGCCATCGTTGCTCTTTTGCTCAGCGGCGAAAACTATCTGCCACCAGAGCTCTTCCACATGATCGATGTTGCGGCGCCCGAACCGGCAGACGCGGATCGTCAAATTCTGGAGGCAAACATAAGCATGCCCGTGATGACCGGAGAAGGGGCGAAACCGCTGACCGATCGGGAAACCGAGGTTTTGTCGATGGTGGCGATGGGCAAGCAGAACAAGATCATCGCAGATGATCTGGGCGTGTCAGAGCACACGGTCAAGCTGCACATCCATCACGTCATCCGCAAGCTTGGCGTCAATAATCGAACGGCAGCCTCGGCTTGGTACCATTCCCAATCCGCGCCCGGAGATAGCAGCTTGCGGCCCGGCAATGGCTGATACCCCGCCCCTGTTTGACGCGCTCCTGCTGCTGATCGGCAAGCTGAACTATTCCTGGACCAACACGGAAAGCCTGCTGATCCATCTGATCGCGGGACTGTCCCGTACCGACAAGGAAACTGCCGTCGTCATCTTCCTGACGCTCAATACGATGCGCGCGCGGGTGGATCTCGTCGAACGGCTGGCCAAGCTTGATCGCATCTCTGCCCCAGAGCGGGCCAGTGTGCTGGAACTCACCAGGGACATCCTTAAACTGTCGCGCCTGCGCAATCACTACAATCATTCGATCTACGCCTTCGATCCTGAAAGCGGTATTGCGCGGACCATCCTGATGCGGATTGCTGATCGGAAGAGCGACATCAGGATGGGCCAATCCACCGATATCGACGCCGGTGCGCTGGCCGAGATGGAAACCGCGATCGCTGAGCTGGGCCTCCTGAATCAGCGCTTCTGGAGGGTGATCCATGAGTTCGGATATCCCAGTTGAGCGCGCCTGCCTTGGGTCACTTTCCAGTTGGCGCAGCCATTCCTGATATCCGCAATCATCCTGATCCCGATACCGCCGGCCGGACAGCGTCCCGGCGGCATCGCCTTCGACGATTTCCGGCACCTCGGCGGTTCTCCGAGCGCTTCCGCTTACGCCCCATGCGCGGCAGTGTCAATCGCGGCGACAGAAGGGACCGTTTACCGGCGCGAAACGGGTTCAGCGGTTAAAATGGGGTCGGCGCTCTGGCGCGCGCCAGAGCGCGCTGGTCCAAGGCCGGCAGTGTTGCCGATTTCTGTATTCCAGTCCTGGCTTTGGCGGCTTTGGCGGAGCCGATAGCTTTCTGCGTTTCTTTCCAGAATATGCACTTGGTTCGTCAGTCGGTCCGAGATGGCCCGGGTGAGGCGTTTGGAGCCGAAGACATCCGTGACCTCATCGAATGGCAGATTGGATGGGATGATGACCGAGCCGCGCGTGTAGAGTTACAAGATGGTTTCGCACAGCAATTCCTCCGGTCGTGCTCAGCGGCATGAAGCCGGGGTGATCGATGATCAGCAAGGCTTGACCGGTCCCGCAAGCCACCACACCTTCATGGGCACAGCCATGAACCTGAACCTCTTGATGGGCATAAGAGGCCGGAACCGAACAGTCATTGTTACGGTAGCGGACACGAAGAGCGGTGGCGCCCGCGTGCGGACCTTGTCACAAGCCATCATATGACATGGGGGCAGCGCCATCAGGGCATCCAGATCCCGTATCAGACGGTCACCGAAGGTTGCTCTTATCCTCTTCAAGGATCTGGTCGATCACTGGTAAAAAAGGAGCGCGCTTCGGACCATGCGGGGGCGCCTTACGTTGATATCCCGGCGGAACCGGATGGTTCAGGATCTTCGCCCCGTCTTGCGGTCGGTCCCGGGCAGGCGCGTCGCCTCGCGCTCACTCTTACTTCCGACATGGCACGCCCTGCGCACCCGTATGATTCAGCTCCGAATGCATCTCCCCACCCTCAGCTTCCGCCTTGGGTGTCAGAATGGCGGAAGCTTACTCCGCGACGGCCGGCTAAGCCGACCACTTCTGGGGCCCGGTTTGCCTCCGGGATGTGCGGATCTGAATCGCCCCGGGTCTGTCGGAGACCGTCAACTCAAGTAAG
>JAUNVT010000103.1 GCA_030540655.1 Rhodobacterales bacterium | reverse complement strand
CGCTACGCCGAGGGCTCCGCGCGCGGCCTGTTACACCAAGCGTTGGGACACAGCCAAGGCGGCTTAGCCAAATAGCGACATCGACCGGACGTGCTGTCCGGAGGGAGGCACCGGCGGTGGACGGGTCGCGCGGGTCGGGGCCGGTTTCGTGCAGCATGTCAGGGCCTTTCGATGGCCGCATTATCGCAGCCTTCCTTAAAGCCGGAATCGCAAATCGCGATCAAACGTGCAGTGTCCTGCGCAGTCCAGCCCTCGGGCGCTGTCACTGCAACCCAAGGGCTGATATAATCCGGGCCGTAATAGGCATGCCCGTGCCCCTCTGGCGCGGTGTTTGCCAGCAGCATGTCAACCACAAGCTGCAACTGCGTGACCAAGGGGATGAATCGCATCTGGGGCGAGACATCGGGTGCACGCGGCTCGTTCATCCATTGCGGCGCGCGAAAGGCTGCGCTGGTGGTGAAGAACACGATGGGATCGCTCGCGTATTGCAGGTAAACGATGCGCATGTTCCCCCATCCGTCCGGGCCGCCCGCGTCCTCGTAATGCGATGCGAACCGCACCAGCCGACCGTCGCCCAGCACCGGCGCGACATAAGGGCTGTAGGGGTTCCGCGATGCGACGACGTTTTGCCATCTGACGGACGGGAACGGCGGCCCGGCCCAAAGCGCGCCGTCGATCGGATCATCGAGCAACACGAAGAGATCCGTGCCGTGCATCGAAGACCACGCGCCGAGACTGAGACCATGGATGTAAAGCCGGGGTCGCGCATCCTTGGGCAGGTCGCGCCAGTAGCGGTGAACGGTGCTGATCAGCATTTCGGCCTGATCAAGGCCGGAGCGCGTTTCCAGAATCAGCGCCAGCGGCGATTGCAGATAGGAATACTGAACGGCAACGGTGGCGATATCCCCGCCATGCATGTACTCGACCGGATCCATCGCACCGGGGTCCATCCATCCGGTGCCGGTGGGCATGGCGAGGATCAGCACCTTGCGCTCGAACCCGCCCTGCCGGATCAGTTCGGCCAAGGCAATATCGGCGCGTTCCTGCGCGGTGTCAGCTTGCGCACGTCCGACGTAGACGCGAATGGGCGTCATCGGATCATGTCCGGTAAAGGCGGCGATGTCTTCGGCATCCGGCCCGCTCAGTACATAATCCCGCCCCGGCTGGCCGAGCGCCCCCCAATCGACCAGGGATGCAGCACCGCCGGTCAAATTGCGTGCCTCGGGCGGCGGCGGAGCGTCGGCAAAAAGGCGCTGCGCCAGCGTCACGGAATCGTCCAGTGCGATGATCACGCGGTTCATCACACCGTCGCGCGCCAGGAAAATCAGTGCAAGCGCCGTCAGGATGAAACCGGCCAGGTTCGCCGTGCGCTTCGGCATGTAGCGATAAAGTCGGAAGCGCACCCGGTCGAACAGCCATTGCAGCGCATACCCCAGCAGAACCAGCGCGCCAAAGACGACGAGTGTCAGCGCCAGCATCCGAAACGTGTTCGAGCTTTCCAGCAGGTCCATGCCCATCCGCTCGCGGATGCCATTCTGCCAGTCGCGCGCGGAAAACAGGCACCAGACAAGGACGATACTGGCCGGAACGCCGGCGATCAGCCGCGCCACCACAGCTGTCCGCCCCTTCGGTTCCGGCAATTCCAACAAACGCCAGCAGGCAACAAAAAAGCGCCCGATCAGATAACCCAGCCCCATGACAATCCCGCCAAGAACGCCCTGAACGAGCCAGTCGCGCGGGATCAGCGACGGGGTCAGCGATGCCGCGAGAGCCAGAAACGCGAGACAGAGGGGCAGGATGTATAAACCGGTCCGGTGCAGAAAGCGCATGCGTCTGTCTTGTGAAAACGCACCCGCAGGTCAAGCAGGAAAAACGCAGGCGACACCGAATCGGGGGTATCGCCTGCGTTGCCACATTCAACCCCCGATCCCCGGATCAGGCCATTCAGCATAGCCACGCGGTCAGCGCGTCTTTCTGAACAAGTCGAGTTCGACATCAAAGCTGGGCTCGGGCCGTTTGAACAGGTATTCACCGCTGCGGATCGATGCCAGCACATCGGCACGCTGGCGCACCGCCTCGAACGGGCTATCGGCATCCATAACAAGGAAGTTGGCCGGCTTGCCTTCTTCGATCCCGTATTGGTCTTCAATGTTCAAAGTCCTGGCGCCGTTATGGGTGATCAGGTCCAGCGCCCGATCGAGATCCTCGAACGACATGGTCTGCGCAAGGTGGATGCCATTGTCGAGAATGTTCATCAGGTTGCCGTTGCCGACCGGATACCACGGATCGTTGATCGAATCCTGCCCAAAGCAGACGTTGATGCCGCTGTCGAAAAACTCTTTCACCCGGGTCAGGCCGCGCCGCTTGGGATAGCTGTCCTGACGCCCCTGAAGATAGGCGTTTTCGGTCGGCAGGGAGATGAAGTTCATCCCTGACTTTTCAAACAGGCCCATCATGCGGAAGGCGTAGGCGTTGTCGGCAGACCCGAACGAACAGGTATGGCTGGCGGCGGTGCGGGTACCTATCCCTTCGCTCATAACCAGGGCGTTCAGGATTTCAACGAAACGGCTCATCACGTCGTCGGTCTCGTCGCAGTGCACGTCGATCAGCTTGTCGTATTTGGTGGCCAGCTCAACCGTGCGGTGGATGGATTTCTCGCCGATCTCGCGCGCCCACTCGAAATGCGGGATCGAGCCGACGCAATCGGCACCCATCTTGAGCGCTTCCGCGACCATCTCGTCGCTGCCCTCATAGGCATACATGCCCTCCTGCGGGAAGGCGACGATCTGGATGGTGACGTTCTCGGCCAGCTCCTCGCGCAATTCCAGCATCGCCTTGAGGCCGGTCAGCTTCGGATCGTCAACATCCACATGGTGCGGATGAACTGTACGCCCTTGGAGACTTCTTCGCGGATGCCTTTCAGCGCGCGTTCGCGGGCGTCTTCCTTGGTCTGGGACTTTTTCACATCGTGCCAACGGGCAATGCCTTCGAACAGGGTGCCGCTGGTGTTTGTCGCCTCGTCACCGCTGCCGGTAAAGACGTAATCCAGGTGCAGGTGCGCATCGACATAGGGCGGAGCGACCAGCCGGCCCTTGAGGTCGGTCACCTCATCTGTTTCAGGCAGATCGGCACCGATCTGCCTGATCTTGCCCTTCTCGACCAGAATCTCGCTGGTGCCGTTCTGGCCTTTGTAGATGCGGGCATTGGTGAACTTTTTCATGAATTTTCTCCTTGTCGGTTTCAAACCGTGCTCAGGCCGAGCCCAAGGTGCGTTTGGACAGGCTCGCCACGGTGGTGGCGAGGATGAAGCAGCCAAGCGACAGGTAGATGACGCCACTGACGTCGAAAGAACCAAGGAACCCTTCGAGCAACATGCCGCCGATGAAGGTCGCGATCATGATCGAGAAGTTGAACACGCTCGATTGCACCGATGTCGCCACATCCTTGGCCTCGTCTATATTGCGGCTGACAGCGGTTTGATACATCGTGACCAGCGGCCCGAAGGCCAGACCCCAGAGGAAGAAGCCGATGGTCGATACGATCGGGCTGCTGGGGAACAGGAGGAACAGCGCCATCGCGATGCCCCCCGTGGTCAGCGCCGTGATGATCAGGGGGTGCAGGTAGGCGTCTATGAACCGCACCGACAGGATCACCGAAATGACCGAGCCGATGCCGAAGATCAGCAGGGCGAACCCAATGCCGCCGACCATGTCGAGCATCTGCACCAGCAGCGTGATGTAGGTATAGATCCCGTAATGCGCCACGACCGACAGGAAGGTCAGAAGCAGAACGATCAGGATGGCGGGCATCCTTATAATCGCCCATGGCGAGTTGGTCTTGCTCATCCGCTCGCCCTTCACGGACGGAATGTAGAGATAGGCGAGAACCGCGATGGCCACGACGAGCAGGCCAAGCACCGCGAAGGCGGCGCGCCAGTCGAAGGTGACGCCGATCATCGTCATCACGGGCAATCCGATGCTGATGCCCAGCGTGTTGCCCGACATGATGACGGTGATCGCCCGCCCATGCATGTGTTCGGGCACAAACCGCGTGCCATAGGCGGCGATCATCGGCCACATCACACCGGCGCAGAGACCGCCGAGGATGCGGAAGGCGACCATGACCTGATAGGTCGACGTCACCGCGACGACGAAGTTCGAAACCGCAAACCCGGCCAGCAGAAGCAGAAGCAGCAACTTGCGGTTCATCGCCAGCGTGACAGTGATCAGCGGTATCGCGAAAACGGCCGAGGCCAGCGCATAGATGCCGACCAGAAACCCCACATCGCCCTCGTCGATGCCAAGGTCCGTCGCCATCTGCGGCAGGATACCCGATGGCACCAGTTCCGACAGGATGCCGACAAAGGTGACGCTGGACATCAGGCCAAGCACGAACCACGAAAAGGTCTGCTTTGCGCCTGCAACATCAGTTCTGGTCAATCGATTTACCTCCTGCCCGGGCGACGCCGTCATCGCCAAACGTTTTCCAGGACGCGCCCGGCTTCCAGGCCGCCTGGCCGGCATCCTTCGGGTGCATCCGATTTTCGTCTTCCTGCCCAAGATGACCCTTTGCCGCACTCACTACGTTGATCTGGTGGGTCAAGGCTTTATAAAAATGATCAGACATACTACGTGTAAATAGAGGAAAGGTCCTGTCGCTTGCGACCGTCCCGACCCAACCGTTCCAATTGCAGGCGCTTCTGTCCGCACAACAGAAGAGCATGATCATGAAAGCCGCACGTTGGCACGCCGCCAAGGATATCCGCGTTGAAGAGATCGACGAACCTCAGGTTACGCCGGGAGAAGATCAAGGTCGCTTGGACCGGTATCTGCGGCAGCGACCTGCATGAATATCTGGCCGGTTTGATCTTTGTTCCCGTTGGCGAAAACCATCCGCTCAGCCATGACAAGGCTCCGATCACGATGGGGCATGAATATGCCGGTGAGATAACCGAACTTGGCGAGGGTGTCGAAGGCTTCGAAATCGGCGACCGCGTGGCGGTCGAACCGATCTTCAGTTGCGGAAAACGCGATGCCTGCCGTGAGGGCAAGTATAACCTTTGCAAAGATCTGGGTTTTGTCGGTCTATCCGGCGGCGCGGGCGGGTTTGCCGCCTATTCCGTGGTCCCCGCGCATATGGTTCACAAGATGCCCGAGGGGCTGTCGATGGAACAGGGCGCGCTGGTCGAGGCTGCGGCGGTTGCCCTGCACGCGGTGCGGGTAAGCAATATCAAGGCCGGCGATACGGCCGCCGTGTTCGGCGCCGGTCCCATCGGCCTGCTGGTGGTCGAGGCGCTGCGCGCGGCGGGCGCCGCACAGGTTTACGTAGTCGAGCCGTCAGGGGAACGCCGCGCCAAGGCGATGGAACTGGGTGCGACCCGTGCGATGGACCCGACCGACACCGATGTCGTCGCGGAAATCCGCGATGTTACCGGTAGCGGCGTTCACGTCGCCTTCGGGGTGACCAGTGTGCCGCAGGTTCTGGCGCAGGTGATCGATTGCACCCGCCACGAAGGCCAAGCGCTGGTCGTGTCGATCTGGGAAAACGAAGCACCGTTCCAACCCGATACCGTCGTGCTGTGCCAACGCACGATCAAGGGCACAATCGGCTATCGCAACGTCTATCCGGCAGTGATGGAGTTGATGACGCACGGGTATTTCCAAGCCGAAAACCTTGTAACCAAGCGGATCGAGATTGACGATACCGTCGCCGAAGGCTTTGATGCGCTGACCGCCGAAAAAAGCCAGGTCAAGATCCTGTTCAAGGCGCCAGCCTGACGCCTTCTGAACGGAATTTGTGAATCCGGAGAGCCTGACCATCTGGTCAGGTTCTCTTAATGCTGGATGACGCTGGGAGACATGACATGAATGAACTTGAACATGACTATAAGACTGTATTGCTGGCCGATCATGATGGCCCCTGTATCTCGCTTTACCAACCGACGCACCGCACTTTTCCTGATCGCAAGCAGGACCCGATCCGCTTTGGCAATCTGCTGAAAGAGGTAAGGGCGTCGTTGGGGCGTCAATACGGCGACCGCGATATCGACGCGCTGCTTCGCCCCTTCCGGGCACTGGAAGACGACGCGCAATTCTGGAACCACACGCTTGACGGGATCGCCGTTTTCGCGACCCCCGAGTTGTTCAAAGTCTACAACCTGCAACGCACGGTCAAGGAAAGGGCCATCGTCGCCGGCAGTTTCCACACCAAGCCGCTGATGCGCATCCTGCAATCGGCGGATCGCTTCAACGTCTTGGGTATCAGCCGCCATTCGGCAACCCTTTTCGAGGGCAATCGCTATGCGCTGGACGAGGTGACGCTTAGCGCCGATTTCCCTGTGGATCTGGAGGACGTGATCCTCGCCGACCGCGACGACCCCGAGCGCACGAAGCGCGCCCACGGGCCCACCGGATCAGGGCAGACAACCCGCCACGGCATGAATGTGCGCCGCGAGTTGACCGAGAACGAAACGCGGCAGTTTTTCCGTGCCGTGGACGAGGCCGTTGCCAGAACCTATTCCAAGCCATCCGGCATGCCGCTGGTGCTGGCCGCATTGCCCGAGCATCACCACATGTTCCGTGACGTCAGTGACAATCCGGCCCTGATGGCGCAGGCCGTGGACGTGGACCCCGCGTCGGTAACCGCGGGGGACTTGCGCGCGCGCGCGTGGGATATCGTGCTTCCCCGCTACCTTGAGCGTCTGGACACGTTGACCGAGCAGTTCGGAACGTCCCAGGCAAATGACCGTGGCAGCGCGGATTTGACCGAGATCGGCAAGGCGGCATCCGCCGGCCGCATCGCCACCTTGCTGATCGACGCCGACCGCGTCGTGCCGGGCCGTTTCGATCCTGAAACCGGTCACATCACATTCGCCCGTCTTGAAGACCCGGATGTCGACGACCTGCTCGACGACCTGGGCGAGCATACGCTCAGGATCGGCGGCGAGGTCGTCATCGTTCCGCCAGAGCGGATGCCCTCCGAGACCGGCATCGCCGCGATCTACCGTTTCTAGCGAAAATAACGGTCATCCTGCAGTTCCGGGCGGTGCCGGGGTGACCGTCCTCTTATTCCAGTTGCGCCACACACATGATTTGGCCATTTTCATCAGCAGGTGATTTGAACGCGGTAGAGCCACTCGAATACGCCTCCGCAGGCAGATGATGAGGAGTGATCATAAAAGGTATCTTTGCCGCCGCAGCACTGACCATCGCAGCGACCCCCGCGCTCGCGCATCTGAACCCCGCTGAGCACGGGTCATTCGCCGCCGGTCTGTCGCATCCGGTTTTTGGCCTTGATCATATCCTTGCAATGGTTGCAGTCGGTCTGTGGGCCGCGGCTCTTGGCGGGCGTGCGATCTGAGCTCTCCCCTTGTCCTTCGTTGGCGTGATGATGGTAGGGTTTGTGGCGGCCGTCGCCGGTGTAGGACTTCCGTTTGTCGAACCCATGATCCTTGTCTCGGTTCTCGCGCTCGGTCTGGGCTCGGTCTGGCGGTGGCGCTTTCGCTGAGTCTGCCGGTTTCCGCCGCCGCTGGCATTGTCGGGATGTTTGCGCTGTTCCACGGTCATGCGCATGGCGGTGAACTTGGAGCCGCGGGAGCACTTGCCTTCGGTGCAGGTTTCGCGGTTTCTACGGCGCTTCTTCATGCGGCCGGTATTAGCCTCGCATTGGCGGCGGGCCGCGCAATTGCTGGTTTCAGGATTCTCCAGGGCCTGGGATGGGCCACCACGCTTGGCGGTCTCTGGGTGATCGTCGGCAGCTGAACATCCTCGGGGCCAGTTCGCTGTCGTGCGCGGCGGCGAATCCGCTCCGGCAAATTGCGGGCAAATTTGATCTGAGCCAAAGTTGTCCTGGATCTTCTCGGAATGCCGGATGGCACAGGGTGCCGAGAATTGACATGAAGATAGCATTTGTCAACGTTTCGAATTCACGAAACGCCTATAAAACTTGACGCCAAGACAATACCACGCCGCCAGATAGGCCAGGAGCAACGCTGCACCGAATACCAGACCCGAATCTCCTCCAACCCACGCAAATGAAAAGAAGCAGGTTGATAGCGCCTCAGATGGATCGAGGCTAAACGAAACATTGTCGGGTTTTGCCGATAGGCCAAGACACGCAACGCCAATGGAAAAACCGATCAGCGCTGCTGCCGCGCCAACGAGATGATTCATGAGGTGCCCCGATGGAGCCAAGTTATCTCGACCGGGTAGCAATAAATCGGCACAGAGGCTACAGCGGTCGCTCAGTTGCACGAACGAAAGGCCGTGGTTTTGGCGTCACCGAAAAAAGATGTGAGCGCATCCGCACATATTGACGCCGATCCGACAGCGGATCCGGTGAGATGGCGCATCCTTTCCGTGCTGCTGGTCACAATCTTCATGACGCTCGTCAGCGTGAGCATCGTGAACGTTGCGCTGCCGTCGATCCGGGTCGGCCTCGATGCGTCGGAAGCGGACCTGCAATGGGTCCTGTCGGGTTATGCGCTGACCTTCGGAGTGATCCTGGTGGCGGCGGGGCGTGCCGGTGACATCATGGGGCGTGGTGGGCTGTTCCTGATCGGGGTGGCCATCTTCACCATTGCATCGGTCGCGGCGGGAATGGCGCCGAACGCGGAATGGCTTAACGGCGCCCGCTTCGTACAGGGAATCGGTTCGGGCCTTCTGAACCCGCAGGGGCTGGGAATGATCCAACATTATTTTCGCGGCGATGCGCGCGGGCGGGCCTTTGGCTATTTCGGCACGACGGTCGGTCTGTCGGTCGCCGTTGGCCCGGTTCTGGGCGGCCTCCTGATTGAGCTGGGTGGGACGGATATAGGCTGGCGGCTGACATTTCTCGTCAACGTGCCGATCGGCGTGCTTGCGATCGTTCTGGGGCTCTTGTGGTTCCCGCGACCGTTGGTCGTGCGCTTGCCGCGAACGGGCAGCGGGCTGCGCTCGCTCGATCCGGTGGGCGCGGTCCTGCTAGGCCTTGCGGTTCTCGCCTTTCTCTTTCCATTCATGGAAGGCAGAGGCGGCGCCGCGCTCTGGTTGCTGTTGCCTGCGAGCCTGTTGTTGGCCTGGCTCTGGGTTCTGTGGGAACGGCGCTATGTCCGTCTGGGGCTTAGCCCGATGGTCGATCTCAAGATTTTCTCGACCCGCAGCTATACAAACGGCATCACCATCATGGCGCTGTATTTCATGGGAATCACGAGCGTCTGGGTGCTGGTCGCGCTTTACGTTCAGGAGGGTGACGGAAAAACGGCGCTGCAATCGGCTACATTCGGAATTCCGGCTGCCTTGCTATCAGCCTATGCCGCCCATTGGGCCGGGCGCCGGGTCGCACGTCTGGGGCGCAGGTTGGTGATCGGCGGTCTGCTTCTGGCGCTGTTCGGCCTCGGGCTGAGCATTCTCGTCGTCATCCTGTTCGAGACCGGTCATCTGAGCATCTGGTGGCTGATGGCGTCGCTGTCCTTCGTCGGGGTGGCGCAGGGCACGGTCATCAGCCCGAACCAGACGCTGACGCTGGCGGACGTGCCGCTGGATTACGCGGGAAGCTCGGGGGCGATCATGCAGACCGGGCAGAGGATCGGCACGGCGGTCGGCATCGCGGTGATCACGGCGGCGGTGTTTGCCACGCTGGCGCTCTCGTCCTGGGGGACGGCGATGATTGTCGGGTTGGGGCTGATTTCCTTTGTGGTCGCGCTGGCGCTGCTTGTCGCACTGAAAGACCTCAGGGACAGAAGACAGCAGCCCGCACCGGATGAAGAAAAAGCCTGATTGGACGAGTCATGACCACACCGGATTTCGAAGAAACATTGTTCGAGGCTTTGGTGTACAGCAGCGACGGCGCAGGCGGACTGTCTGACGCACAGGCTGAGCGCGAGCCCGGCAATTTCCTGCGCCATGCCGGTTCGTTGTCGATGAGCAAGATCGCGGACGGGCTGATCGACCCTAAACTGGTGCTGTCCTGGCTGCTGGACCATCTGGGTGCCTCGGCCTTTTTCGTCGGCCTGTTGGTGCCAATCCGCGAAGCGGGCGCCTTACTGCCACAATTGTTCACAGCCTCGCATGTGCAGGCGATGGACCGACGCAAATGGGCTTGGGTCGCGGGCAGCGTCGGACAGGGGATTGCCGCCGCGGGAATTGTGCTGGCTGCCCTGACACTGAAGGGCGCCGCCGCGGGGGTCGCGATCTGCGCGCTCCTGACGGTGCTAGCGGTGTCACGCTCTATCTGTTCGGTCAGCTACAGCGACATACTGGGCAAGACGGTCGGCCAGTCGCGGCGCGGTGCGGCGACCGGCACTGCTACATCCCTCGGCGCGGGGGCAGTCGTGATCTTCGCGCTTGTTCTGATGTCGGGTCTGGTGGACCGGGCAACGCTGGTTCTGGTGGCAATCGCTCTGGCGGCCCTGCTGTGGCTGGGCGCGGGTTTGCTATTCGCCACGCTGTGGGAAAAGGCAGCACCCGGGGCGGCTGAAACGCCCGCTTTCGGCCAGTTGTCCATCCTGCGCCGCGACCCGCAACTGCGCCGGTTCATCTATGCGCGCGGCCTTTTGACGTCGACAGCCCTTGCGCCGCCCTATATCGTGCTGCTTGGCGCGCAGGCGGGTCAAGGCGGTTTCGACCGCCTCGGTGCATTGGTTCTGGCCTCTTCCATTGCGTCCTTGCTGAGTTCATGGGTCTGGGGGCGAATGGCGGACAGATCCGGTCGCCGGGTGCTAATGGTCTCCGCCATGGCCGGGTCGGTGGCGCTGGTGTCTGCCGTGGCGCTGGATCTGGCCGGCGTATCGGGCACAATCTGGGCCCTGCCGCTGGTGCTGTTCGTGCTGATGATCGCCTATCACGGGGTGCGGCAGGGGCGGGTGATCTACTTGGTGGATATGGCGCCCAAGGACAGCCGCGCCGCCTACACCGCCGTATCGAATACGGTGATCGGGCTGCTACTGCTGGGATCGGGACTTTTCGGTGCGCTGGCCTCTCTGGCCGGTCCACATGTGACGCTGTTGATCTTTGCCGCGATGGCCTTGGCGTCGATCATGGTCACAAAAAGCCTTGAAGAGATCGTGGACTGATCGGTCCCTGATCTGCCTGACAAGAGCGTTCGGCACCCGCGCGCACTCTGGCTCCTTTCCGCTAGGGAAGGTTGATTTCCTTAGCGCCGTGGCACAGGCTGGTTGCCAAGGCCCGTCTTCGCCCTGTCTGTCCGGCTGAAAATGCTTTTTTTCCATGTCCACACGCGATTTACGATCGACCCGGCGCCAGTTTCTTCAGGGCAGCGCCGCCGGGGCGGCCTTATACATCGTCTCGCCCGGCCCCTTGCCGCCGAGCAGCCTCCGATCCCGCTGGAGAGCATTGCCAAGCTGTTTGCGCCTAGTTGAGCAGAAAAATTGGTGAAGGCTGGCTAGAGGTGGTTCCGGGGAATCTGAACGGCCTGGACAGGTGGATTTTCTGCGCAACAGCGGCATGATGCTGCGAGCGAGGAGAAGACCATGGCAAGACGACCACGCCGGAACCACAGCCCGGCATTCGAGGCGAAAGTGGCGGTGGCCACGATCAAGGGCGGAAAAAACCTGATCGAGCCGGCGCAGGATTTCGATCCTCATCCCAACCAGATCAAGCAGTGGCGTGATCAGCTTCTTGAGGGGGCGACAAGGGTCTTTGGCGAGGCGGCGAAAGCGGTGCCTGAACCGGTGATCGACGTGAAGACGCTGCATGCCAAGATCGGAGAGCTGGCGCCGGAGAACGATTTTTTGTCCGGCGCGCCCGGCAAGGCGGGTCTGC
>JAUNVT010000102.1 GCA_030540655.1 Rhodobacterales bacterium | reverse complement strand
CGCCACCTGCCCTCCCGATGGGCTTCCATGACCCCCAGCAGCCGCGTTGCGGCCTGATGGAGCTCATCGGCCATGCGTCCGCCCGCTGTGGCGATCATCAGGTGCATCAGCTTGAGCGCCTGAAGGCTGGGGCGTTCTTCATGTAAACGCCGCGGGCTACCCGGCGGGCAACACGGTTTTTGTCTGATCAAAGGCCCGCTCAGCGACCACTTCGAAGTGCGCTTGCTGGGAGGCAGGGCGAAAAGATTAGGGTTTCCAAATTCGCCTCATAGCTCTTGAAGCGTCTTCGGTGCCACCGTTGCCTCTACGGGCCTGTGAGGTGTCCTGCCGACGGCCGCGTTTGCCTGATAGCGCGGCCGCCCAAGTCATCACGAAGTCACCCCAGATCATCAGCGAGCCACGACGCTTGAGCGCTTCATTGTAGGTCGGCTAGTTCCCTGGTCTTGTGGTTCGGAGTGTGCGTCTGCTCATATTGCTCCACTACAGTGGGTTCACGACATGAATCTCTCACAGGATCCGTTCAACAGAGCCTATATGGAGCCTTAATATTATATTAACCTTAAAGTGTTCTATCAAGTATGTCACAACTCAGGAAAGGTATCGGAATGCAGAACCATATTTGGGTTTTAAGGATCTTAGCTGATTTAAGAGATTATTCTGAACTTAATAAACTGCATGCTCTTAAAACAAAAATTGACGAAGTCTATAACGTTGCAAAAGACGAGATTGGCCTCCCGACTTAGATCATTTTTCTCTCAATTCTACACAATTAGCGCATTACCGGTGAATGCCCTGCGCACAACGCTGCTGGTGTCGCTTGATGACCTGCTTGCGCAAGCGTACCACAACAGGTGAACATGAGTTCGCCAGAATCTGCGCCGTTCTCAAGATCGATTATCGCCTGACCCCGCCGAAATCGCCTCAAACCAATAGTCGAACGTTTCAACCGTCGCATCGAAGAAGTGCTCCAAAGCCACCATTTCCGATCAGGCAAAGCATTGAAGACGACGCTCCGTCGCTATGTTCGGCACTACAACCAGCAACTCCCGCAACCAGCCTTGGGCAGCAAAAGCGCCGTTGCAGGCGATGAAGGGCTGGAACAACTCAAACCGGACCTGTTCAAAAAGCAGCCATATTACATTTCTGAATGTGACAGCTATGTATACTTCCCACTAAATTAATTGCGTCGCTCCAGGATCCGAAAGTTGGACCCGTCACCCATTTATCATCTCCTAAAACGTTTTCAACATAACTAGCATAAACTACTTTTTTATTTCTGAATATAGATCGTCCAACGCTAAGCTTCGCAAACAAAATTCCGTAAAATAAACTATGGCCAATTCTCATGAAAATGAATCCTTCCTGAGCAGCGGCTATGATCTCCTGAGGACTGCCAATGAATTCGAATTGAAATTCTTTGTCAGTTATATTCTTATTAAACTCCATCATAAAAATTAATTCATTATTTGTGAATGGTATTATCGAGGATTCCTTTATAATATCTTTAGCGGTTTTATACATTTTAACCTCTATTGTGAGTGAATCACGATTCAAGAGATTATTATATAGGTGAAAGATTAACCAAGAGTTTGGCCGTGAGAAAATGACCTAAAGGGGTCAGACTGGCCTGCTCTCCGCGAAATCCCTCACATGATGTAGAGTCTGCCTGACCTTTGCTACGCTCAAATGTCACCTGACCGGCCAGGATCCGCGCCTAGCTGTGAGCTTGGCTCGCAGAGCCGATTGTCAAAAATCCAACTAGGGTAAGAACCACAGCTTCGCGGAGAAAAGAGCAGTCCCGATAAGGGAGCAAAACTTAATCATGCGAAATATTATAATAAAATATCTGAAAATTATCAATTTATTAATCAGTATATCTCTTCAATAGCAAGAAAGTTCAGTCACCTAATCCTTGGGGATTGATCGTATCATACACGGGCTTTTTTGAGATCCGTCATGATCTTGCTGGATGATTTGCATGAACATCAGCCCCTCGAACCTATCTCAAAATGCTGCGCGTACCGATCGCTGGGCAAGATCATCTTCTATCATGGACGGAAAAGATCTTCGAAAGCTTCCTCGTCTCATCGCCATGACGGTCATAGGAACCGTTCTGTTTGCTTTTGTGGTTTTTGCAGCTTCCGTTATCTGGATGACCGGGGAGCTTGATCGGCAAGCTCTTCATAACTCTTTCGTACAGATGCGAACCGCTCGTTCCAACTTGTTGTCCAAGGCTAGGCTGGTCACGCTGGACTATACAAACTGGGATGCGGCCGTCTCTGCCATGCGTACTGCAGACGAATTATGGCTTTATGACAATGTCGGATCCGCAGCCCTCATCGGACAGGCTATCCAACTGACGGACATGTGGGGTGGGGCCATGCCGTCACCGGTCGGGTGGATCACCGGTGATCAACGAGAACCACGCGTGGATGCTCTTACGCCCGAACTGCGCCACCTTGTAGAAGAGCACCTGTCGGCCTCCGGGACCTCTGTCTTGAACGGAGTAGAATTTTTCGGGTGGAGCAATGAAGATGTATTTGCCTTCGCTGCTGCTTCATTTGCACCTGTTTACGGCGCTGCTCCAGCGCAACCCGGACAGATCAATGACGGCCATCTCGTTATGGGGGTTCGCCTGACCGAGAAAGTCATGGGCAAGATTGGGAATAGTTATTTTCTGAACGGCGTGCAAATTGTTGCACAGGAGCCGATCACCGATCCCTTCATACCCTTGCCCGGAATTGACGGAAAGCCTGTGGCCTTCGTCACTTGGGATGAGCCACATCCCAGTCTGGATATGCTAAAGCAAATGACGCCAATTCTGGCGCTCGCGTTGGTAATTTCGGTTATCCTCATGGCGTTCGGGGTCAGATTGGCGCAAAGGAGCGCTCGGCAGCTCATCCAGTCGGAGCGCCTAGCTTCAAAGGCAGCGCAGACTGACTTTCTGACTGGTTTGCCCAATCGGGCGGCATTCAATCTGGCAATTGCAGGAACCGCCGCAGTAGGTGGCCGCGCTGTCATGTTTCTTGACCTTAATGGGTTCAAGAGCATCAATGACAGCGCGGGGCACGCAGTTGGTGATCAGATCATCGTTTCTCTTGCCAATCGCCTTGCGTCCCTAGTGGATTCCAAGCGCTTTCTCGCCCATATTTCTGGCGATGAATTTGTTTTTCTGATCACCTCTCCCGATGCAGAACATCAGATGATCAAACTCATATGGGATGTTCGCGACATATTCACCACACCGTTTGTCGCTATGGGCCGCCAATTTCATCTGCAGGCCGCGATCGGATACGCCGTGCAATCGACGGAGGAGATCTCCGGGTCCGAACTCATGCGGCAGGCTGATCTTGCCATGTACGCAGCAAAAGCGTCAAAACAGGCCAGACCCATCGCATTTTCTGTAGAGATCGAACATCGTTCACAGAACAAATTCGTTATCGAGCAGGCGCTGAGGGACACTTTGGAGAACCCCGAAGATCTGTCTGTTGTCTATCAGCCCATCGTGAGAGTGGATGGACAGTTCGAGAGAGCGGAGGCATTGGCAAGATGGGCGCCCGCGCATTTGGGTCCGGTTTCGCCGGACAAGTTCATTCCCGTTGCAGAGCAGTCTGGCTTCATAGTGGATCTGGGAAGATTGCTGTTCCGCCAAGTTTGCAAGGACCTTGCCACGCATCCGACCCTACTGGTGAATGTGAACATATCCACCATTCAACTTCTGGATCCTGATTTTCAGGATAATCTTCGGTTTGACCTTGCTGAATATGAGGTCACTGCGGATCGCATTCAGCTGGAATTAACCGAGTCCATTCTTGTTTCCGATACAGATCGCGTCAGAGATATTCTTAGCGATATATCTGATATGGGATTCATGATTGCACTGGATGATTTCGGGACAGGATATTCATCCATTTCCTATTTAGACAGATTGAAATTCGATACACTAAAGTTGGATAGATCGTTTTTATCACAGATTCATTCCTCTGAAAAACGACGTGCTCTCATAGAATCTGTTATACAAATGGCACATAGGTTGAACCTTGCCGTCGTTTGTGAAGGAGTTGAGACAACAAAAGATCTCTATCTTCTGCAGGAAATTCACTGCGACTATGTGCAGGGCTATCTTATGGAAAAGCCAATTCCGATAAAATTGTTATCAAATAAATGGCTACTTTCAAACAAATACAACGCTGCCTGATAATAGAAAATTATCCCTCAGTGATTATTGCATAATAAGCAATTACTGAGGTTCAGACAATGGATAGAGATATCTACATTTCCAATGAAGATCTTATTCGTCGGCGGGATCAGAATGCATGGAAGGACTGTTCTACCCCCCTTTCCCGATATCTTCGCACTGATCGCCCTATTGCCCTGCTTTTCCGTCAGATCGCCACCCCGAGCTTTGAGGTTTGGTCGTTCGTCAGGAAAGCCAGGCGCTTTGGGCTGGAGCCTGTCATTCTCGAACATGTGAACGACAGCTTTTCGGTGCATAACTCCTACAAGCGTTCCTTGGCGGTGATGCCGATTGCGCTGGGAAAAAACTGCTATAATGAGATTGTCTGGCGTCGGCAGAAACTGGCCAAGCTCGATAGCCTCGAGGGGTGCAAGCTGAAGTCGATCAAATTGGCTTCGGGCGAAAGTCTTGTCAGCTATCACCACCGGAAGCTCTATGGCGCGTTTGGCGCCCGGGCACCCCGCCTTGTGGATCTCAAGGAGATCGTTCCCTCTGTGGCTTTCGGCGCGCAGGGCTACTATCACGATCTTCTCAATCTCCTCCATGGCAATGTGGTGTTGTTTGAAGATTTTGTCGTGGATCCTCAAACTGCCGACTTCTTCACGAGAGTCGTATTGCCGGCCTACGAAGGCAGCCTGATGAAAATGTCCGGTCGCCCGCAAATTGCCAGACTGACCTTTGGAGGTAGATCGGCGTCTCCTTTTTGGAATTATTATCCACCATCTGTTTCGGACAGTACGATGGCGGCAGCACAAGGCGGGTATCATGCAGCAAACTGCATCTAAGATATTCGGACATGCCGGAAGATTCGGAGTTGGCTTCACCCTCAAGAGATCTTCCGACTATGCCTTTGACTATGTCCTCTATCCGGTAGTTATCCTTTCCTTGGGCTACGTTTGGGGGGGCGTGGTCATGACGCTGTTGTCAGTCGTAATGAACATCCTGATAATCAAGGCATATGATTGGGCGAAGCAAGATCTGTTGATGATCGAGATTTTGAAAAGTACGATCCATCAGGATAAGGAAGGCATGCGGTTCTTATCCTTGCGCAAATTTGCCCGAAACAATGATATCGCTGCCTTCTTTTTTCTATCTTGGATTGAAGACCCGATCGTAGTCACCCTCTATTTGAGGAAGGGAAGCTACCAATATAACGGAATGTCCTTCAGGGACTGGAACATCTTCCTGGGATCCACAGTGGTCTCCAACTTGTTCTGGATCGTCAGTTTGGGATCCGTTATAGAGTTGTTGAAAGTTTTCTTTTGATAACGACAAGTTGTTAGGTGTTTCATCCCGGATGATCACATAAGCCCTCGGTGGTCTGTTCTTTTCATGGCAAGATCGGTCTTAAGGGAGGTGGTGCAACTTTAAGTCTGGAAATTCATTTGGCACTGGAACCATGCGTCCCTACCGGGGCCGGCCCCGGCAGGGACTGCCTATTCTGATATTCCGCTGGTCTGGGCCCAGCACCGTGGGACCGAGGTCGCTTTGATCGATACGCAGGCGTGTCTTACCCCGCATCATGCTGTCGCTACCGAGACGGCGGACCTCATCCTCATGCCCTTCATCGGGCGTAAGGAAGCCGAGACCGTTGCCGCAAATCTGGAGGGCGCGGGCGACCGGGCGCCGATCTTCGGTGTGGATGCGGGCGTCGGGGGCACTGCGGTCCAGCGCCGGCTTGTAGCGGAACTCTACGGTGCCCCAATGCTGCACACCGTTCTGCCCCGATCTGACCTTTTGGCCTGCATGCTGATGGAAGGTCGTCTGGACCGCCTCGTGACCCCGCTCGACGAGCGGGACTGCGACAGGGCACCGGAGGCACCGGGCTTTGCCCAAGCCTGGGAGATGTACCACGCTTGGACGCAGGTGCAGGAGCTTGCCACGGAAGTGCAGTGGATGCTGCAGTGCTATACACTGGAGCGGGCCCGGATCGACTGGCCGCCTTGCACCACTGTCCTATCCTGCGAGCGGCCTTTCCTGATCTGACCGCACCCTTTCAGTAACGGTGGCCCTAGAGCCCCCGTCCACCACCGCCGCGCTCCCGGCGAGCCCGTTCGGCGTCCTCACGGGCCTGCCTGCGCTCCGCTTCCTTGCGTCGGGCCTCCTCTGCGCGTTCGGCAGCCAGTTCGGCTTGGACCGCGCGCCAGATGGGGTCGCTCTCCCGCTGCAGAGCCCGGGCCTCTTCCTCTTGCCGGGCGCGCTCGGTCCGCTCCCGGTCTTTGCGGGCCTGCTCCACGGCTTGCGCCTGCGCCCGCTCCGCCGCCCGCCGCGCCTCGCGCTGCTCCGTCTCCCGCACCGCTTCCGCCTGGCGCTGCTCATGCGCCGCCCGTTGCTTTTCGTGCCAACGGTCGTTGATGTCGGCGTAGGGAGAGCGTCCGGCGCGAACCAGCGCGTGCACTGCGCCGATCTCGGCATGCATCCGGTCCAGCGCCGCAGCGGCCTGCGCACCCGTCTCGGGCGGCGCACCCTGCTCTGCCCGGGACGCCTTTCGCTCCAGAAGCTCCGAGGTCCGGAAGTCCTGCGCCAGCCCCTGCGAGGGCACGCCGCCCGAGAACCGCTCGGCCGTGGCCGCGCCGTCGACACCGTAACGTTTCGCGATCACCGCCATCCGCTTGTTTGTCATCTGTGCCCAAAGCCCCCTGTCGCGCCCCGTCCCCGCCAGCCCGTCGTAGCGGCCGCTGTCATCGGCAACGGTATAGGGTTGGAGGAACCGCCCCTGCGCGCCCATGACCGGGCAGGTCTCTGCCTTGAGCTCTGCCACATCGCGCATCAGCCGCACGCGCGCGACGGGATCCACGTCCCCGAGCACATCCCGCTCCGCCCCCTTGATGTTCGCCAGGATCTCGTTGTGGGCCTCGGTGATCCGCGCCGGAAGGCCCGTGCGCGGCGCAGGCTCCGGCAGTCCCCAGACCGTGGGCGTCAGTTCCCGTCCCTCCCCGAGCTCCAGCCCCGCCGCCCGCAGCCGCTCGGCCTGCGCCGGATCGGTGGGTGCCAGTGCCCGCGCGGCGACCTCTGCGGCCCGCGCATGATGGATCAGCCCCGCCGCTGCCTGGAGTGCCGTCTCCGGCGTGTGCTCCGGCCTGATCGGGGCGCGGCGCTCGGTTCCCGCCCTCCGGTACTCCGCATTGGGAATGGCCCGTTCGTGCACCCCCCGCGCCAGCCGCGGCGTCGCCTCGAGCGCGATCCCCTCGCGGCCCGCCACCTCCACCAGCACCGTGCGCATCCGGTCATAGTGGATGTCGCTGCGCAGCGACACCTTCAGCCACGCTCCGTTCTCCAGCCCCCGCCGGTGCACCACCACATGCATGTGCGGATGCGCCCGGTCGGTATGGAACGCCGTGTAATAATCGAAGCTGTCGCCACAATACTGGCCGGAGCCAAAGAGCTCCTCCGCCCAGGCCCGACCCGCCCGCTCCGCCGCGCCGGTGTCGGTCCCTTCGGGAAAGCTGACAATGAAATGCGTCGTGCGGTCCGCTTCGCCCTCGCGGCCCTCTGCCGGCATCCGCCACGCGGCCTCCAGCAGCGCCGCCTGCTCGGCATCGATTTCCAGCCCCATGTAGCGCTCGCTCCGCTGCAGCGGCTCTGTGCCCTGCCGCGACAGATAGGCCATCTGGGCGCGCATCCCCCGCAGATCGGAAGCACCCCCCTGCCGGATCATCTTCACGACCGCCTGCGGCCTGCCCCCGGCCATGCCGCCGCCCGGATGGCGCGCCACATCCCGCCGGTGCGCCGCAGCGATCCCCGCCCGCAGGACGGGGGGCCGTCCTGCCCGGCCAGCCTCGACGATCGCCCAGTCCTTGCCCATCACCGCATCGAGCGCCGATACCGTGGGCGCCGCCGCTCGCCCCTGCGCCAGCAGATCCGTCACGGCAAAGCTTGGCACTGCCCCGCGCGGATCAATCCCGCCGCGCCCGATGATCCCGCGCAGCCGCCCCCAGAGGCCGCCACCGGGTGCCGCAGCCCCGCTCACAACCCGCTGCCCTTCCGGGCACCGGAACCTGCATTCCCGCGCCCTGGCGCACCCTTCCTCTCGTCAGGGCCGTCTGCAGTCCCACCGCCCCCCGCGGCCTCCAGCCGCGCGAGCCCGTCCCGCCGCCGCGCCGCGAGATCGAGCACCGCCTGCAGCCGCGCGTCGAGCCGGGCGATCTCGCGCCCCAGCGCGGCGCGCTCCTCCATGAAGCCCCGGTAATCGGGATCCCCGGTCCGGTTTGCCGCTTTCGCAATCTGGTTTACATTGCGCGCGATGCCGCCCAGCTGGCGCACCGCGTCGCGCAGAAGCCCCACTTCCTCAGGGACCGCTTCCACGAACCCACCGATCCGCCGTGCCGCAATCCTGAGCGCCCGGTTCCGCTTCAGCCCCAGCGGCGCGATCGCGGCGTCCAGTTCCGCAAGCTCGGCCTCGGTCATCTTCACCGTCACCACCCGGTCGACCCGCGCCGGAGCCGCCCCCTCGTCGTCTGCCCCGGCGGTCCAGCTGCCGCCCCGCATCTTGCGGCTGCGCCAGGTGGCGGCAGGGCTGGAAGGCGCGGCGTCGGAGGGCATCTGGGGCGTGTCCTGAGGGATGAGGCTGGGGGTCCGCCGGGTGGTGGGGGGCAGCAGGGCCAGTTGGCGCGCGTCTGGGGCTTTCTTTCGGTTCTCTACTACAGCAAAGGTACTACCTTTGCATATATCCTGCCAAGTACTTTATAAACACCCTATCGCCTTGATGGATTCGTGGCTCATGACATTAATGGCAATGTCGGTTCGTGATTTTATCGCTTTAGAGATTGTCGACTTTGACTTTCCAGTAGCCTTTTCGGCTTCTCCGAGGGTGTATACCATGGGGTGTCTTATCGTTCGGGTGTTCGGCGTTTAACCGTTCACCCGTTTCCCTCTTCATTATCAAAAGTGGTAGCAGGAAGATCTGCTTCCATACCTGGAAAGGGGGGTTCAGACGGTGGAGGAAGGCCGGGACCAGTGGGGAGTTGCTGTTCCCCCCGCCCAATCGAAGGAACACGGCGCAGAGGTTTCTGGTGTCCAATCTGATCACGGTCCGGCTGCTCTTCGTCGGAAACCACTACGGATGCACTGAACAGGCTATATCGGATGCCGTCGCGTTTTCCTGTCCAAGCTACACGGTCGTTGATGATGTATGCGTTGACGGTCCCGTTCTGCCCAACCTGCCGAACCTCGATCCAGCGATCTTCCACCAGAACCGCGAGTGCGCGTTGGACAGTCCTGCGGGAGGCTCGTGTCAGCTTCATCAAAGTGTTTTGACTAACGACCACCGCGTTGTGTGGCCCCACCCTCGCAACGAGGACGTGCATAAGCTGCGCAGCCTTCGGGGCTTTGGGAATTAGAGCCCCCCACGCCTCATGCGCCGCACGTTCCGTTTGAACCCAGTTTCCCCCTGTCGGGCGGCTTTCCGGAAGTTGCTGCATTTGACGCTGCCCCATGTCATTCGTGACCCGTTATTGGTCACAGATGACGCACCCCCCCTTTAACCCATTGAAAACATTTGCTTCAAATTTTGCGCCTTCTAATGATCTAACAGAGGGCAAAAAATCCACGCCTGTTCGAGCGTGAGCGCTCGCCAGAAAGCTGGCGAACGGTCGGGCGGGCGTGGATTTTTTGATCGACGCAGGCGACGCAGGAGCCTGCTTATCCGTCCGTGCATATTTCGTATCGTTGCTGGTGAGGCTCGTGACTTCCACAAGCGCAGCGCTGACCGGATGGGGTGGGTCAGGCAGGGAGGGGAAGGATATCCACATTCACACCGCTACACCGACAAGCCCCAAAAATGCTGAGAAGCAGCTAGGAGGTGCTGCGAGAGGCTACAGGGCTTCATGGGCGCCTGAGAGGGCATGAGCCAGATTTTGGTCCTATCGGCCATCGCGGCTCATAAGATGCTCTACAGGGCTTACAAGAGCCAGCGCAGGGCTAAGAACCTCGCCCGGGTCGATGCGCTTAGGTTCGAGATCCTGAGCTTTGATAGTGACGCGGCGCGTGCGGCGGGGGAGATCCGGGCGCATCTTGCAGCGGCGGGAACACCGATAGGCGCCTATGACGTGCTAATTGCCGGTCAGGCCAGAGCGCGCGGCCTGACCCTGATCACGCACAACACCAGCGAGTTTCAGCGCGTGCAGGGTCTTCGGATTGAGGACTGGCAGAGCTGAGGTTCGGTCAGGCCCCGCCAGTTACGTGCAATAGATCAATCGGTCGCCACCATCTGCCATCTGGTGGAAAGAAATCAGGTCCGAGAGCAGTTTTTGTGGATCTGCATTTGTTCGATGACGTTCTTGCGGCCTTTCAGGTCAGCGATCTGCGGAGCGACATTTGACCCGGACAGTGACGAAACCGGAAGGCCAAGGAAGATCACACCGACCGTATCGTTGCTTCGTGCCTGGGTCTGTTGCGCACTCGCCTGTGCAAGCGCGTTGTCGACACGGATTGCCTCAGCCTGAAGCTGAGCACAGCTGAACCCGGAAAATGTGGTTGGCGATACATAGGCCGGCTGAATAGCTTCGGGCTTCTGAGCGCAGGCCGCCACGGCCAGAACAAGCGAACCCACAATCAGGCTGGTTTTCAATTTCATCTTCATCATTCCGATCTGATCTCTCCCGGCATCTGCCGGTGTTCCCAAAGATCAATCGGTCACGAAGCCTAAGATCTGATTAACCAAGAACGATCATAGTACAGACAATTTTCTTAAAAATTTTCCCTACTGCTTGCCACACCCCTCTAAGCCAGCATGCTCATGTGGCCACGCTGCGCGCGGCCCCACGAGAGCAGGCGAGGGAAGGCTGCGCCTCCCCTTCGAACCCCACCGGGCCGCCGCAGGCGTGCCCAGAGGGGCCGCCCTGTCGAGCGGCGGTCCCCCCGGACCGCCCAGCCGCATGAGTGGCGGCAGTCCGGGGGGACCGGGCAGACAGAGCAGACGGAGCGAGCGGCCGATGTGGGTGAAGATCAGAGTGACGGAAGAGCAGCGCATGCGCTGGCACAGGGTGGCCGAGGCGCGGGGCGTTTCGCTGTCGGAGCTGGTGCGGCGCAGCCTGGACGGTGTGCGCGCCGTGCGGCGGCGGCACCAGCCGCGCCCCGTCGATCCGGAGTTGCTGCGGGAGCTGGCCCGGATCGGGAATAACCTCAACCAGCTTGCCCGCTGGGCCAACCGCGAGAAGCGCGGGGCCGATGCGGTGGCGGTGGTGGCGCGGCTGATCGAGCTGGACCGGGAGCTGGCGCAGATCCGCAAGGCGCATGAGCGGGCGCCTGCACAGGCGCAGGCCGATCCGCCATGCTGATCAAGTTCATGGGCGGGCGCGGCGGCGGCGGCGCGATTGCTGCCTATCTGGTCGATGCGGGCCGCGCCGGCCGCGAGGAAGCGGTTCCGGAGGTGGTGCGGGGCGACATTGTGCAGACGCGGGAGCTGATCGACAGCATCGACCGCAAATGGACCTACACGACCGGGGTCATCAGCTTTGCCATCGAGGATGCGCCGAGCGAGGCCCAGCAGCAGGCGGTGATGGACGACTTCGAGCGGCTGGCCTT
>JAUNVT010000338.1 GCA_030540655.1 Rhodobacterales bacterium | reverse complement strand
GCCATTGGCGTGCGCCGGCCCTGTCGGCAGAGTGCGTCGCAATCGCCTGCCGGGTCACGGACGGCCGGAAGGGACTGCTTTGCCTCATGGATATGGGTGGTGAAGGCGCACGTGCATTGGCATAGAGGCTGGCACCGTTTTCCAGCGTGGCGCGGTGATGCCCCGCGTGGCGTGCATCTGGCGTGACGAAGCGGATGGCGCTGTGCAAGTGCTCCTCGTTATACCAGATACCAGTTTGCGAAGGATTTCGTGAGCTGTTCATTATCCTGAACCAGACCCAAATTGAACATTGAAGCCGCATGCTTCAGTGTTCATGGGCGATGTCATCAAGGGTATCTCATAATGACGTTTCGCTTTCTCATAGCCCATCAAGATGCCCCTCGCGTTTTCCGCATCTGCAGTTCCGAAAATTCCTCGGCGATTACTTCAGAATGGATCTCGTTGTGATCCCAAGCAACGTATCCAGCCACTTTTGCTACCGCATGTTCCGAGCGGCTCGCGTCATGACGCGCCTCATTGAAGACCTTGAACATTGGCGGGCCGCCAATATCCTCAGCACACGTCGCTGACGACCAAGCAAGGTTTCTGCGACGAGAGCCGATGCATAACCCCGGGTCAGATCCTTCGCCGACTAGCGTCTGTGGACACTGAGGTTTCCCATTGGTTCTGATTTCTGATTCAAGCTTTCAAAATGGAGGTTTGAATGAACGAGCAATGTTTCGTAGTTTCGGATCAGCTATGGCGGCGTCTTGAGCCGCATCTTCCGGGAAAAGCCGGCGATGCCGGGGCGACGGCGAAGAATGACTGTCTTTTCCCGACGCGGTGTTCTGGCGCGTGCGTACCGGCTCGCCGTGGCCGGATCTGCCGCCCGGCTTCGGGAACTGGAGCATTCAGTTCCGTCGATTTCGCCGCTGGGCAAGGACGGGCGTTTTCGAGAACCCTTCAAAGCCATGAGTAGCGGCCCCGACCTCGAACACGCTCTCATCAATGGCACAATCGTTCAGGTTCACCAAAAGGCACGCGGCGCAAAAGAAGGACTCAGCATCAAGCCATCGGGCGCTCGCGCGGCGGCCTTACGACCAAGGGGCGTTGCGCTAATGGACGTGCCTGGTCACCTTGTTCGCTTCCTGCTGCCTCGACGGGCGCTTGACATGAAGGGCGTTGCTCCGTTGCTCCGTGATGTCCCATTCGGCGCGCTCCTCGCGGACGGCCTTCGACGCGAATTGGCTCTTGAAGACGCTGGTCACGCGCGGCGCAAGTGCCGTGATCCCGCCGAAATCCAACCGAAGGCAGCAGCGCGACTGTGATGCCGAGGGTTATGAGTGGCGGCATCTGGTCGAGACCTACTTCGCGGAAGGCCCAAGCAGAGGTGGAGCAACACGCTATGACAAGACAGATTAAAGCTATGCCGCCAACTGGAACCTCGTCGCCGCACTGATTGCATCACGATGATGGTCCACGGACCCTCGTACAATGGCTTTTTCGCAGTCGATAAATTTACGCGACTATCGCAAGCAAAGGCTAACATGAGTCCAAAACCGTCCACCATCATCCCAACACGGTGAATGAGTACGGCTTTCCTGAGAGGCAATCAGGCAGGCTGAGTGCGTCCACAGGGGAAGTCACTGGCCGCCCGTTTAATGTGGGCGCGACGCGGCCCGGCATTCTGCGGTCAGGAGTTGCTGTCAGTCGG
>JAUNVT010000337.1 GCA_030540655.1 Rhodobacterales bacterium | reverse complement strand
AGCCAGCCACGGCGGGTGCCATCGCGCACAACGAGGCCCTGCGCACATCGAAATATCTTGGCCGAGCGATCTGGCGAAACTGGAGCGGATACCATCACCGAAGCCGCGCCGAGACGAAGATGCACTGCGTGAAGCTGCTGGGGCAGAGCCTCATGGCACGCGCCTTTGATCGCCAAGTTACTGAACACCAGATCCGCGCCGCCGTTCTGAACCGCTACACCGCGCTCGGCATACCTGTCACCGAGCCCGTGGGATAAGTCCGTCTGGGGAAAAGGGAAGTCTCGACTTCAACCTCTTTGCGCAACAAAGTCGCCAGATGATGGCCACCATGCTGGCCGGGATCACCCAGTTTGAACGCGATCTGCTCAGCGAGCAGGGTGAAATTCGGGCTCGCCGCTGCAAGGGCGCGAGGAAAAAAACTTGGTCGCTAGTTAGGTCAACGCCCGAAATCCGACAAGCTCGCGCCAAAGGTCGTTCAAGCCGTGGAAGACGGTCGATCATACCAATGGATCGCCCGCGATCTTGGGATCAGCAAAAATACCGTACTCGATATTATGAAGCGGCGACGACAGAATTCCTTGTAATACGATCCTGCCCCCTACCGTAATCTCCCCCAAGGTCTCGGTCCATTCGTCGAACGGCAGGTTGCTGATGATCAGCGTGGCACCGCGCTCGTAGCGCTGCGAGATCAATTAGAACAACAGCTCAGCGCCAGTCTTGCTCAGCGGCACAAAGCCAGCTCGTCGATGATCAGCAGCTTGTAGTTCGTCATCTGTTTCTGGAGACGCAACAGCCGCCGTTTGTCGCGGGATTCCATAAGTTCGCTGACGAACGGCGGCAGCCGTGGTGAAGCCAACCGACGGCCCCTTCTGGCAGACGGCCAGCCCGAGGCCCAAGGCGATGTGATTTTGTACCGATAGCGCAAGTTCTTTTTCGAGTTTCAAGCGACTAGAGCGTATCGGCCCTGATCGGATTCGGGATTCCCAAGGCTTTCTTTCTGTGATTCCCTTCTGCCGAGGCAGATATGGGGTCAAAAATGGGTAAACCGCATCCTTTCGAGTTGCGCGTCCGCGCCGTTGCACTTGTCGAACAAGGCAACACACATACCGAGGCGGCACGGCGGCTGTGCGTTTCAATCAAGTCGCGGAGCACGGGGTGAAGGTATATCGCCCGTCCGTCGGTCGTTTGCTGCTCAGGCTTGGGTTGTCACACAAAAAAAGACCTGCAATCGCCTGAGCAGAAGCGCAAGGAGATGGCCGGCCTGCGCCGCATTCCAGTGTCATGTATGGCGCGCGCTGAACCGCCCATTCATCGTTTTGTTCGAGGAGCAGCGCACCGACCAGACGGATGATTGCGTCGTCGTTGGGAAAGATCCCGACGACATCGGTGCGGCGTTTGATCTCGCCGTTCAGACGCTCGATCGGATTCGTGGAATGCAGCTTGGCACGGTGTTCTTTGGGGAAGGTCATGTAGGCCAGGACGTCGTGCTCTGCGTCATCCATGATATTCGCCAGCTTCGGCACCTTTGGTCTGATCTGGTCGGCGACGGCGCGCCACTGGGTGCTCGCCGCCTCTGCGGTATCCTGGGCGAAGGCGGTGGCGATGAAGGCCGACACAACCCGTCTGCCGCGCCGGACCTTAAGGTAGGTGGCGTCGATCCACAGATAGGGCCAGTCGCCCTCGATCGGTCGGTCGA
>JAUNVT010000336.1 GCA_030540655.1 Rhodobacterales bacterium | reverse complement strand
TATCTGAAACCGGCATGGGCTGGGCCAGATACACAGACTTCATGACACTCCCCAGGCGGGATGATCCACACTTGAAGGCTAATTCAGTTTCAGACACGAGGATCGTGACTTCTTCTTCTTTGGGCAGGTGAGTAGAAAGAACCTTGGCGATTGGAGCCATTCTTCTCACCTCGAAGACAACATCTGTTTCCAGCTTGCCACTCTTAATATTAACCAATGATGATCCGCCAGGCATCTCCACTCGAAAACCGGTCAGCTCGGGCACAAACGCGCCCTCTTTAAGCCCTGTGCTACGCGCTCCTGCCGGAGCCCGCTTCATTTTAGTTGTTCGGTTCAGCGCCTCAACAAGTTCCGAAAGGGCTACTATCAAAATATGATCTCCGCGATAAGGTTTTCTATTGATGAATTGCTTCGCAAAATTAATGCACAGTGCGGCTATCTCTGGAAAATGTTTGAGGAAACTGCTGGCGCAATGTTCCGGCTAACCCATTGGCAAAAGAAATAGCATTTTGAAGACTATCCTCTATTTCCCTTAGTTTTACGATAGCATCGAAATCTGCATGCTTGCGGGCCGAACTCTCTACGGTATCCTTGAAGAAAGCGTGGCAAAGGTAATTTCGCGCATCAAGTGCTTCCTGCAGGACGTGCAAAAATGCAGATGGACCGCCAGGCGTGACGTGAAGGCGTGACTCAAGGGCTCTTTTCAATTCGCCCATCGTTCCGTTCTGCACCAAAAGTTTGACTTGCCCGATTTGGATGCGAACATTTTGGCGAAATCGCTTGTTCACAGGTTTGGATTTTACCACCTTAGACGCGGCTGTGGCCTCCCTTATCAACGCCTCCAATTCCTCAGGAGCAATGTCCTTTTGCCATCCAGACTCAATCATGAAGAGCATCATGATTGGAATTGTCAGAGCCTGCTCCAACATTTGCGAAAGCTCGAGTGCTTCACCCGCGACGCGATAGATATCTTCCTGTTCACTCAAAGGGGCTCCAATACTCTTTTTTTTGTTAACTTTTCTAAACAAGTAGCTCAGATATCCCGCGCGAACCAGCGGATGCGGCCGATGATGTGGATTTCCTCGGCGCTGCGCTCATAGGGGCTGTAGAAGCCGTTGTCCGAGATCACGCGAACGGCAGGCGGATCGCTGTTCGGGACGTGCTCGAGCCGCTTGGCCACCAACCCCATGCCATCGTCCAGCACGAAGATCCCGGGCGGGTTGGGTGCGCGGCGGGTCATGTCCACAAGCACGGTGTCGCCGTCCAGAAGGGTCGGCGCCATGCTGTCGCCCTCGACATGCATGATGCGCAGCTGCGACGGGCTGGCCTTGAGGCTGCCCTTTATCCAGGACCGGCGGAAGTGATAGGCGCGGCCGGGCGTGTCATGATCCTCGGTCACAACAGCGCCGCCGCCCATCGAGGGGCGCGGGCTGGCATGGGCGATCGCCACGAATGTCTCCTCGGGGTTCTCGATGAAGGGCGGCTCGCCCTCGACCTCGCCGATGCCGTGGATCAGCCATTCTCGCTCGACTTTCAGCACGCGGGCAACCTCTGCCAGCTTGTCGATGCCGGGGCGCGCAGAACGGCCGCGCAGGATGTCGTAGACGAAGGAGCGATTGACCGCGCATCAACCGGACGGTTATGACGAAAAGCAAAATGGCAAATCGCTACTCACCAGAGGTTCGCGCGCGTGCGGTCCGGATGGT
>JAUNVT010000335.1 GCA_030540655.1 Rhodobacterales bacterium | reverse complement strand
AAAAGCCCCTGCGCGGCCCGGGCCCTGCGGGACATCGGCGCATGGTTCCTGTTTCCGCCGCCCTACAGCCCCGACCTCAACCCCATCGAAATGGCGTTCTCCAAGCTCAAGGCACTGATCAGAAAAGCTGCCGCCCGGACATACGATCACCTCTGGAAGGCCGTTGGACACGTTTGCGACCTGTTCAGCGAAGAGGAATGCTACAACTTCTTCAAGGCCGCTGGATACAGAACCGATTGAACGCGACACGCTTTAATTAGGCAATGTCGCACGGGTTCATCCATCCCGCTTGCCAGGGCCCGGTGCGGGATTTGCGGTTGCGGCCCATGCATGAGTTGAAAATCGCCGCCAGACCAAAGACGCCGAGCGCGAATGAGATCGTCATGGCTTGCTGGTGAGGGTCGGAATAGCGCGTCAGCCCCCTGAGGCTTTCCCAGAGCGCGCGTGGAACTGGCCAGCCTGCGCCCATCCAGGTCTGGAAGGGCGCCTGTATGTGGCTGAGAGCGCCTCTCAGGGGGGGGGCAGGGCGACAAGGTCGGCCATTGACCAGGGCCACCCATGCAAGCCCCTTCAGGGCAACCCTGTGGCGCTCTGCGGCTGTCCCGAGGGTGTCGAGAATGACCGCGGCGGCGACCCAACACCGCCTTCAAAGCGCAAGATCATTCACGGGCGCACGGTGGCCGATCCCCTTGAAAGCTATTGGGACAACGACCTTCTTCCCCTGCTGGAGAAGGACAGCACGTTGCAGGCCGTCACCCTGTTACGCATCTTCAGAGCGAGCATCCACTGGCGTTCCCCAATAATCGTATCCGGCGCACGCTAGAGCGGCGGGTGCGGCAGTGGCGGGCGCCGAACGGCCCGAGCGCGACATCATCTTCCGTCAGACGCCGGAGCCGGGATCCATGGCCCAGTCCGACTTCACCCACGCAGATGAGCTGCGGGTGTTGCCGGACACCTCGCGCAGCGCCGCCCAGAACCCGAGGACGCCGTCGCCGATGGCCAGTTCCGAGGCGCGGGTGAAGCCACGGCGCTTCAGATCGAGCAGCAGCTCGCGCCAGCTCTGCGTGCTCTCGCGATACCCGTCGGTGAGGCCCAGAACCTCCTTGCGGCCCCATTCGTCGGCTCCGATCACGACCAGAACGCATTGCTTCTCCTCGGCCATGCGTGGCTGGAAGTAGACGCCATCAGCCCAGATGTAGACGATCCGCCGGGCGCCAAGATCACGGCGCTGCCAGTGCTCATATTCATCCCACCACACGGTCTTGAGCCGCGAGATGGTGGTCGGCGACAGGCCCGCCGCGTTCGGCCCAAGGAGCGCGGCCAGCGCCTCTTGGAAATCGCCGCTGGAAATGCCCTTGAGGTAGAGCCAGGGCAGCAGTTCCTCAATCGACTTCGCCTTGCGCAGATAGGGCGGCAGGATGGCGGAGGTGAACCGGACCTTCTCTGCCCCGGCACCACGATCCTGCACGTGAGGCATCTTCACCGGCACCGGACCAATCCCGGTCATGACCTCACGCTCCGGCAGATAGCCATGGCGCACGAGGCGGGACCGACCATCTTCGGTCTTGTCATCGGCATAAGAGGCAAGCAGAGCGGCCAACTCGGCTTCCACTGCCTGAAGGTGGCGAATTCCTTATGATAGCCGCATTTACGTTGTGGTGCAAATCATGCATCGACTGAACCGAGGGAAGCATGTCGAGCGTCGCAAATTCTGA
>JAUNVT010000101.1 GCA_030540655.1 Rhodobacterales bacterium | reverse complement strand
GAGTCCTGACCCTAGGCATCGGACCAGAATCGAACGGTTCTTTGGGCGCCTGAAAGCTTCGTTCAGGCGCATCGCAACACGCTAAGAAAAAACGGCACGCAACTTTCTGGCAATGATCAAACTGGCAGCCGTGCGCCTGTGGACCGGGTATGAGTCCGCTGCCTAGTCTTATTGGCGCATCAGAAAACCTTCGTTCGACACTTCCAGAGTGGAAATATCCGGTCCTTGGGGGGCAAGGTTTATTTGCAGTCCCTTGCGAAAAAGCGCCAAGGCTTTTGTATCCCTAACCTGTAACCGATGTTCATAACCTTGAAGGGCCAGTGCCGAATGAAGCATGAATGTTTCGCCGATTCCTTGCTTTTCGGAGTCGGAAAGTTGCATTAATTCCGCATCTTCAACCATGAACGCCCGCATCTGATCGCGAACACTCAAAATCTGTCGCGGTGTCATGTCGCGCCCATGAATAATTTTCCATAGCGATATGCAAAAGGCCGTTGAGATGTCGGCCAGATTGGAGCTGTCGTAGTGGTATTGATGCAGGATATCAGCGAAATAACGTTGCAGCCTACCCGATTGGATATCTTCCTCGATATCGGTCCGCATCGCCGGATGATCTTCGCTTTGCCATAAAGCGATGCGGCGATTGACCATTTCGGTGACGGCGGGCGTGGATGTGAAATTCAGGGATCCCGTTACCGGTTCCGAAGTCGGATCTTCTTCAGTGGTGTGGAACGCGCGTTCGCCTGTAACGCCAATGGCGCGCGTGCCGCTGATGGCGGACTGACCCAGAGCCATCTGCCCAAAACCAATGCCAAGATCAACGCTTGCGTCCGGCGCATATTGAGCGCTCGCGCAGATTGGCTTGATGCACAAAATGAACATAAAGCTTACGGCAGTAGATATGCGGGATTCTCGCTTGGGGCGTTGTATGGTAGAGAGCCTTGGCCCGATATACCCGGCCAGTCAGCCCAGATGTCAAACCCCCTCGGAAAATTGTACCGCGAAACAACACTCACCCGCTTCCTTTTCTCACCTTCGTGAAGCATGTCATTACTTTCCTGACTGGCAAGTCTGATCGGAGCCGCTGTTCGGAAGGGGCCGGAGCCAGCCGTCCGGTGATTCAATTGCGCCGCCCCGCGGCCTTGCTTTTTACGCGGAGCTCTCTGGTAAGTTTGGTTTGGGGGCACGATCGTCCTAACCTGCAGCAGGTATAGCCAAATTAAACGGCAAGTGATGCTTGCCGGCGTCAGGCTGTTGGCATACGTGCAGCGGAAGAGGCCTTAATGGCGGGGGTGCGAACGCGTCTGCACCTGGCAATCGCGTCCGGTACTCATTATTTTTCGATCAGATAAGACGGACCTGCGTGCCAACCGGACATAACTGGAAAAGCTCGGCGATCTTCTCGTTATACAGCCCTATGCATCCGTCGGAGGATTGCCGGCCGATCTTGCGGGTATCGTGTGTGCCGTGGATGAGGTAAGCTGGCCAACCCAGATACATGGCGTGGGTGCCAAGCGGATTGTCTGGTCCGGGCGGCATGTAATGATATTCGGGGAAGCGTTCCATCATCGAGGCGGTCGGCGTCCAGTCCGGGCCGACTTTCTTTCGGATGATCTCGGTATAGCCGCGCTTGGTCAATTCCTCGCTGACAGGGACCGATGTAGGATACACACGGTAGTCCGACCCGTCGCCGCTCCAGAAATGCAGCGCCCGTGACGCCGTGTCCGAAACGATCGTTGCGACGCCAAGAGTGTCGAAATGGTCCTGCCAGCGCTGGGTCGTGAAACTGGACGCATTGCGCCGGGCATCATCATTGGCCCGCGCTATGGCGGGCACTGCCAGGCTCCCAGCCATCGCCAGGCCCGATATCAACGCGCCTCGGCGGCTCATGAGGGTACTCATGCCTCTTCCTTTCTGCTCTTATCATTGAGGAGAATGAAGCAGGGGTGGCTTAAGCGAACCTGAAGGCCTTTTCAGCCTCTGCTTGTGGTGATTGCCTCCAGCAGAGCCTTGCGATCCATTGCGCCGGGGAAGATCGTGGTTCCGATGATGAAGGCAGGCGTTCCCTGCAACCCCAGCTGCTCCGCCTGAAAGCTGTTCCGCGTCATCAGCCCGTCCCACGTGGCGCGATTGGCCCGGTATGCCGCGTCCAGCCTGGCAACATCAAGCCCCGCCTTTTGCAATGCTTCGTTGATACCGGCATCGGACAGGCGGCCTTTCGTTGCCATCAGGGCCGTATTGGCTGCCTCATAGGCTCCGACACTCACGGCACCAAGCGTGAGCTGACTGGCGCGTACCGATGGCGCGCCGAAGATCGGCCAGTCCTTCATCACGAGGCGCACGTTCCCGTCCCGGGCGACCACTTCCGTCAGATCCCGGTGGTTCACCTTGCAATAGGGGCATTGGTAATCAAAGAACTCTACAATCGTGACATCCCCCTCGGGGTTACCAAGAACCGGGTTATCGGGATCAAAAAGGACATCCTCGACGGTCAGATCCTGCGCCTGAACCCGTCCCGCCAGAGGAACAAGCGCCGAGCCGAGCAGCGCTGCCGCGCCTCCGGCAGCCCCTGCGATAATCGCATTTCTTCGGGTAAAGATACTCATGATGACCCCCCTTCAGGTTCGGTCGGTGTTGTTGGTGCCGCATTCCTTGCGGCCCATTGGCCTGTGCCCTTGCCGCTGTCTTTCTTGCTCAGAACCACGACTTTTGCCCCCACCCTGACCCGTTCGTGCAGATCCAGAATGTCCTGATTGAAGAGCCGGATGCAGCCAGAGGAGGTCGCCTGTCCGATCGACCAGGGATAGTTCGTGCCATGGATGCGATAGAGCGTGTCCCGGCCGTTCTGGAACAGGTAGAGGGCGCGCGCGCCAAGAGGGTTTTCAATGCCGCCTTCCATGCCTGCGCGGTGCGGCTCGTAAAGGGCGGGGTCGCGCTTCAGCATGTTCTGAGTGGGGGTCCATCGCGGCCAGCTTCGGGTGAAGGGAATGGTCCCGGTTCCTGAAAATCCACGGCCCTGATCGCCGACAGCCACGCCGTAGCGCATGGCCTCGCCGTCGCCCATCACCAGATAAAGAAAGCGCGCGTAAGGATCGACCACGATGGTGCCCGGTTTTTCTTTTGTCTGATAGCTGACCAGCTGGCGCTTGTTCCGCTCGGAAAGGTATTTATCCGGCACCGCGGGTATGACCACCTCTCCATCTACAGTCGCGCTGTACATCGCGCGCAACTCAGGATCGATCTGGTCTGCCTGATCTTGCGGGGACTTTGCGCAGGCGCCCAGTAGCGCCGCAACCGCAATCGCCGCCATCAGCTTGAAGTGCATCGTCTTAATCTTCATTATCGGTTCCTTTTAAGTCTTTGATGCCCGCCAGCAGAGCAGCGCGCGAAATCTCGCCGGTGTGGACGGCTTGCAGACTGCCGTCGGCAGCAAAAAATAATGTACTGGGCAGACCCAGAAGTCCAAATTTTTGCATGAGAGTGTTTGCCGGATCGCGGATCATGCCATGCGAAGGAAGATCGGTCAGGTCGAGAAAGCGTTTGATGATAATTTCTTCTTCGCCTTGATTGGCAAAGAGGACTTCAACCCCCTCCGCGGACCCGGCTACGTCGATCATCATCGGCATCTCGCGCCGGCAGGGCGGGCACCAGGTCGCCCACAGGTTCAATACCAGCGGACGGCCATCCCGGTTTGCCGGCGTGACGGGCGCGCCTGAAAGATCCGCGAAATCGCCGCCGGGAATTTTGCCCCGCGCCTCATCCGGCAAAAACAAGGTTGCAAGCGCGAAGACCGCCGAGGCGGCCAACACGCTGATCAGGACGGGAAAACCGGATTTCGATCGGCTGAGGAAAGCCGCGAAGATTGTTGCACCCAATCCGAATGTTCCGGCCCGCGTGTCGAAGCCGCCTTGCCAGATGGCGAAAATGGTCCAGGGAGCGTGCACAAAGGCATCCCAGTGCGCGATGATGTATCCAAGCCGCGCGGTGATGATCCAGATTACGAAGATCGCGGTAGCCCACCACCGAATGGAGTCCCGGTCTGCGCGCCTGCGCCATGCGATGATTTCGGAGACCGCGAACAGGCTGAGAACGGTCAAAATCGCGATGAAGCGATCATTGGAAAAGATAAGCGGGCCGATCGCGATGGAGTTCACTGAACCGCCTCCGCCGATTGCCGGACTGCGTCCGGGCGGGTGTCGCCGACGATGCGCGTTCCCGGCGCCTCGGTCCTTGTGTGGTCCAGAAATACCATCGTCGGCGGCCCGGCCGCGGCCAGCCGGTCAAGCATAGCCTGCGCTCCTGCGTTAAAATCCGACACATCCACCGCAATCGCGTTCATATCCGACAGCGCCGCCTGCACATTCCTGTCGGGCCAGACGTTCCTTTCGATCGCCCGGCAGGTGACGCACCAGTCGGCGGTCACATAGATAATCGCAGGCGTGTCCGACCCCTTGAGTAGCGCGGCATCAAGTTCGTCTGGACCGGTGACGGTATTGAACGCCATTGTGTCGCCAGGTGCCTCAATCCGCGCCCCCCGAAGCGTTGCCAGCGGTTGCAGCGGATCGCTCCCGCCAAGCGCGGCACCGACTCCCATGATCGTGCCTGCAAGCAATGACAGAACAGCAAAGGTTTTCACACAGCGCTGCATGGGACCCGAATGCGCAGGCAACAGATCCATCGCTCCCGCGAATATCCCGGCACCGACCAGCAGGGCCGCCCAAAGAGCCAGGATTGCGGGCCCTGAAATCAAACGCCCCAAGAGCCATATGGCCATGCCCAGAAATACGAAACCAAACAGCCTCTTGACCCCGTCCATCCACGCGCCTGCTCGCGGCAGCACCCGCGCACCAAGCGTGCCCGCGATCATCAGCGGAATACCCTGTCCCAGCCCCAGAGCGAAAAGCGCGGCGGCACCCAGCAGCATGTCACCTGTTCCTGCTATATAGAGCAGCGCACCGGCGAGCGGCGCAGTCACGCAAGGGCCAACGATCAGCGCAGAGGTAAAGCCAAGCGCGGCAGCCCCGCCGAGAGTATCGCTTCGACGTGGTCCCAGCGACGACAGGCGGCGCGTCCATGCCTCCGGCAACTGCATTTCGAAAAGACCGAACATGGACAGAGCCAGTGCAATGAAGACCGCCGCGACGCTATAGATTGCTGCCTTGGATTGCATCACCATCTGCAGGTTCTGCCCGGACCACGCGGCAGCGATTCCCAGCAGGCCGAAAGCTGACGCCATCGCCAAGACATAGACGCCAGAGAGGGCAGCACCGCGCCGTGCGGTCAGCGTGTTTCCCTGTCCCGTCAAAAGGCCTGCGAGGATCGGGAACATCGGGAATACACAAGGGGTGAAGGCCAGCAGCAGCCCGAAACCCAGAAAACCAGCAAGCACCAGCAGGATCCCGCCCCGGGATTTCAGCGATTCGAGTACGCCTTCGTCCCCGGACAGCGTGAGGCTGCTGCCGGACTGATCCGCAGATGTGGCGGCAATTTGTCCACCATTCGCCGCCAGCGTTTGCTTGACGGGCGGATAGCAGATGCCGCCATCTTGACAGCCTTGCCAGGTGACAGTCACAGGCCCCTCGACAGGGCCCAGCACAGCGTCTGCGGCATCAAGATAGATCTCGACCGATCCGAAGGTAGGATCCTCCATCTTGATCCCGGGATCGGTTTCCAGCGGCAGGGAGGCTCCCTGATCGTTTTCGGCCGTCAACTTGTCGCGGTAGAGGTAATAGCCTTCGCTTATCCTCCACGACAGGACACGGCTCCCGTCTTTACGCTTGGAAACGCTCAGATCGAAAGCGTCTGCGGCGGCGAGCGGTGCGTTTGCGGCTGACGTAAGGGGTTGCGCACCCGCGGGCCTCGCTGCTGCGACAATGGTTGCCACGGCCAGAAGGATGGCCATGGATAGGGCAGCGCGGCGGATATATCTGAGGGCTCGGGTCATTTCGCCTGACTCGCCACTGCTCCTTAAGCGAGGCTTAAGGACAGCGGCCAAACGTGCTGCTTGGTGATAAGGAAACAGACTATGCGCATACTGATCGTCGAGGACGACGCCACGCTTGCTGACGGGTTGTCAATGGGTCTGCGCCTTTCCGGCTTCACGCCCGAATTGGTAGAGACCTGCACTGACGCCGAGGAGGCTCTGGCCCAAGGCGGTTTTGCCGCCGTTGTTCTTGATATCATGTTGCCTGATGGCTCGGGGCTTGATGTGCTTTCAAAGATCAGGGCGCGGGGCGATCGCACGCCGATCCTGCTACTGACGGCGCTCGATCAGATCCGCGACCGCATTGCCGGTCTCGATCTGGGCGCCGACGATTATCTGGGCAAACCATTTGATCTGGACGAGGTCAGCGCGCGGCTGCGTTCCATTGTCCGGCGGGCGGAAGGGCGCGCGCAGGCCGATCTGGAATGGAACGGCCTCAGCGTCGATCCCGCCAGAATGAGCGGACGGCACAACAATCACGAGATCCAGTTTTCGCCGCGTGAATTTGCGATTTTACGGGCTTTGCTCGAACGCCCCGGCGCAATCCTGTCCAAATCGACCTTGGAGGAGCGTCTCTACGGCTGGCAGGAAGGTGTCGAAAGCAACGCGGTCGAAGTTCACATTCACAAACTGCGCAGCAAGCTCGGGCCTGAATTCATCCAGACAGTGCGCGGCGCCGGATACAAGCTGGCAAAGGCTGCGTCGTGAACTCAATCCGCATACGCCTTTTTCTCATCCTGCTTGCGGCTACGAGTGTCGTGTGGCTTTCGGCGTTTCTGTGGATTCAGCAATCGACCCGCGCTGAAGTCGAACGTGTGCTCGATGCGCGTCTGGCCGAGTCCGGGCAGATGGTGTCGTCCCTGATTTCCGACAGGCGGATCGACGTTGCAAGGGCGCCGACAGCCGTTCCGGATCTGGAAGTTGCGGGCAACAGTCCCGTCTCCGGCTATTCACACCGGCTTTCCTGCCAGATCTGGTCTCTTGAAGGAGCCCTTGTGGGCCGCTCAGGAAGCGCGCCGGCCGATAGCTTGGCCGGGCAGGACGCGGGCTTCAGCAGCAATATGGTGGATGGCGAGGAATGGCGGGTCTATACGGTCATAAACGAAGATCTCGGAGTGCGCGTCATGGTCGGTGACAGCCATAGTGTGCGGGACCGGCTGGTACGCGATGTCACGACGGGCCTTGTGCTGCCCGCGCTTGCGATCCTGCCCTTGCTTGCAGGGCTTATCTGGCTCAGCCTGCGGCGCGGATTGCTCCCTCTTGACAGATTGGCGGCAGGATTATCGCGCAGAACCGCCGACGATCTGAACCCCGTCGCCGTCGGATCGCTGCCGCGTGAAATCAGGCCCGTGGGAACTGCGATCAACGGTCTGTTTGGCCGTGTCGAAGCGGCGCGAAACCGGGAGAAGGCGTTCACATCATTCGCGGCTCACGAGTTGAAGACGCCGCTTGCCGGGATCAAGACCCAAGCTCAGGTCGCCATGATTGCGCCCGATGCGGCAACGCGCACCGGAGCACTGAGCCGGATCCAGCAAGGCGTTGACAGAACCGACCGGATGGTGCGCCAGCTTCTGTCATTGGCATCGGTGGAAAGCACGGAGACGGGATATGAGACCGATGTGGGGATCGCGGGGATGGTGCGGGATGTCGTGGATGACCTTGGCCGGCTCGCCAGCGCCAAAGGTGTAACTCTTGAGGTTTCTGACAGTGGGTCGAGCCAGATAATAACTGATCCCGTCCTCCTCATGATGGCACTGCGCAACGTGATCGAGAACGCTGTTGCCGCCGCCCCGGACGCCAGTAAGGTCGAGATCGAAGTCCGGACCTCTGGTGATGACAGTCTCAGCATTATGGTTATGGATCGGGGGCAGGGTATTGCCGATGCTGATCGGGCGAAGATCACCGAAAGGTTCTTCCGGGGGGCGGGTGCCAGCATCGGCGGTAGCGGCCTCGGGCTCGCGATTGTCGAAACTGCCGTCAAACGCCTTGGCGGCCGACTGGAATTCGCCCCCCGATCGGATGGCGGTGAAACGGTCAGTATTGTCCTGTTCAGGAAGTAGGAGGGAGGGAATGCCTGTTCATCACCGCCTGAATAGCCGGGCAAAAATGCGGCTCTGCCATATGAGCAACCTCAGCACCCGGCATTATCTGCGTTTGATCATGCATCCGGTCGTTTGCGGCGACGCGCGAGAAAAGCCAGAACAGCCAGACCGCTGGCGGCCAAGGGCAATCCCGTCGGCAACGGCACTTCAGCCAAGACGACATTATCAATGTTGAAGTGAGAACAAGGCGAGCATTCCTCGACATTGTCAACATTCGGCAGGGAAAGGAAATAGCCCAAATCCGGTTGTTCGATACCTATGAGGAGCGAGCTGAGATTTTGAAACGATTCATCCAGCTTGACGACGTATGGATTGTTCACACTGCCACTGGAAAAAGAAAGGTTTGCCACCAATGCTCCATCGCGAAAGCCTTGGACAAGTGCATTCTGGTAAGTTGGTTCCTCGTATGTCCCGTCGTAGTAGTTGACTTTTAACAAGAAGCCCACGGGATCCATCAGAAAGCTGATTGCGTTGAAATTTCTGGCCATGGAAAAGCTGATCTCGGTCGGTTGACCGGTCCCGGAGTCGTCCATGTGTACAATACCCTCTGGGCCATCCTCGCTACTATAGAGGCCAAGCATGCCATTTCCCTCGGCAAGTATCCCGTCTTCGAAATATGTTTCCGATACAGGGTCGACCGTGATGTCCTTGAACGTCATTGTCGCGGACCACGCAGGCAAAGCAAGTGCGGAAAATCCTGCGGCGAAAGAAACAGTGCGAATGAAACGATCAAGCATTTTTGCATCCCGCAATCTTTATTAACCAGTTTCATAGTCGAGGACGGTTCACTTCAAGTCAACGTGGACCTGTACTGCTCCAGCTTGTTTAGCGCGCCGCGACCTGCGAGCATGGTTAAAACAATCGGAAGATATAGCGCGCCGCCAGCATGTCGAAGCAGCGGGTAAAGCTGGCACCGACCGGGATTGCTTTTGCGAGTCGCCGAAAAAGGACCTGCGGAGTGTTGTCATCTTCACAAGCCCTCACTGTTTCAAACATATTGCGCACATGGCGGCCGGCTGATCAGCCGACGTCGAATTCCAGCGGTCTTATCTGAATGAAACGGCCGGTGTCTCGCAAGGCGTCTATCGCTTCTTGCGGCACGCGGGCATCGACATAAAGCAGCGCGATCGCCTCACCCCCCGCAGTCGCGCGGCCGAGGGTGAAGTTGGCGATGTTCACATCGTGGTCACCCATAGTCTGGCCAAGCGTGCCGATAATTCCGGGCTGGTCGTTATTTGTGGTGTAGAGCATATGGGCACCGATTTCCGCATCGATATTGATGCCCTTGATCTGGATGAAACGCGGTTTGCCATCCGAGAAGATGGTGCCGCCGATGGATCGTTCGCGCTTGTCGGTGACGACGGTCAGCTTGATGTAGCCCTCGAAGGCACCGGATTTGTCCTGATGGGTTGTGCTGATCCTGATACCGCGTTCCTTGGCGACGACAGGGGCGCTGACCATGTTCACCTCGGGGTTTGCCGCCTTCATGATGCCCGCCACGCTGGCCGAAGTGAGCGCCGGCAGGTTCATCTTGGATACCGCGCCGTCATAAAGGATATTGATGGCTTTTACCGGCTCGTCGGTCATCTGGCCGATGAAGGAGCCGAGGTGACCGGCCAGCGTGATCCACGGGCCCATCACCTTGGCCTCCTCGGCGGTGACCGAGGGCATGTTCAGCGCGTTGGTCACGGCACCGGTCAGCAGGTAATCCGCCATCTGCTCGGCCACTTGCAGTGCCACATTCTCCTGCGCCTCGGTGGTGGCCGCGCCCAGATGAGGGGTGCAGACGACGTTGGGGAGCCCGAAGACCGGGCTGTCGGTCGCTGGCTCCACCTCGAACACGTCGAAGGCGGCACCGGCGATATGGCCCGATCTCAGCAGATCGGCGACCGCGGCCTCGTCCACCAGCCCTCCGCGCGCGCAGTTGATGATACGCACGCCCTTTCTTGTCTTCTCAAGGTTCTCGCGGCTCAGGATGTTGCGCGTCTGATCCGTCAACGGCACGTGCAGCGTTATGAAATCGGCCCGCGCCAGCAACTGGTCCAGATCGACCTTTTCGACTCCCATCGCGTCGGCTTTTTCGCCGCTGAGGAAGGGATCATAAGCGATCACCTTCATCTTGAGCCCCCGCGCGCGGTCGCAGACGATGCCTCCGATATTGCCCGCGCCGATCACGCCCAGTGTCTTGGCTGTCAGTTCCGTCCCCATGAAGCGGGATTTCTCCCATTTGCCTGCATGGGTAGAGGCGGACGCCTCGGGGATCTGGCGCGCGAGGGCGAACATCAGCGCGATGGCATGTTCGGCGGTGGTGATCATGTTGCCGAAAGGCGTGTTCATCACGATCACGCCTTTTCTGCTGGCCGCGATCTTGTCGATGTTATCTGTACCGATCCCGGCGCGGGCAACGACCTTCAGCTTATGCGCTTTATCCAGGATCTTCTCGGTGACCTTGGTGGCCGACCGGATGGCCAGCCCGTCATAATCGCCGATCACTTCGGCAAGGCGGTCCTTGTCCTTGCCCAGATCGGGCTGGAAATCCACCTCGATCCCGCGGTCGCGGAAAATCTGGACGGCGGTTTCGGACAGGTTGTCGGAGACGAGAACTTTGGGAGCCATTTCAGCGTCCTTATGAAATATGGAAAAAGGGGCGGGTCAAATGGCCTGGCGGGGTCGCTCAGGACTGCGCGGCGCGTTCAGTATGATAAGCCCATTCAATCCAGGGCATCAGCGCCTGGATGTCCGACGTCTCGACCGTGCCCCCGCACCAGATGCGCAGGCCAGGCGGCGCATCACGGTAGGCGCCGATGTCATAGGCGACGCGTTCGGCCTCCAGCCGTTTTGCGACAGCCTTGGCAAACCCTGCCCCGTCGGCAATGGACGCATCGGTAAACTGCAGGCAGACAGAGGTATTCGAACGTGTCGCGGGATCCTTGGCCAGATTCGCGATCCATTCGTGATCGGCTATGAAATCCGCGATAATGCCAGCATTTGCATCGGCGCGCTCAATCATGCCGGGCAGGCTGCCCACGCTCTGTGCCCAGTCCAGCGCCAGCAGGTAATCCTCGACCGCCAACATGGAAGGAGTGTTGATCGTCTCGCCTTCAAAGATACCCTCGATCAGCTTGCCGCCTTTGGTCAGGCGGAAAATCTTCGGCAAGGGCCAAGGGGGCGTATAAGATTCAAGGCGCTCCACAGCCCGCGGGGAGAGCACGATCATGCCATGCGCTGCCTCGCCGCCCAGCACCTTTTGCCAGCTGAACGTGGTGACATCGAGGCGATCCCAAGGCAGATCCTGCGCAAAGGCGGCAGAGGTGGCATCGCAGATCGTCAGGCCCGCGCGCTTGGGCTTGATCCAGTCCCCATCCGGCACACGCACCCCGGAAGTGGTGCCGTTCCAGGTGAAAACCACGTCATTATCCGTATCGACGCCACCCAGATCGACAATCTCGCCGTAGTCGGCAATCTTCACCTCGGCATCGAGCTTCAACTGCTTTACCGCATCGGTGACCCAGCCCGTGCCAAAGGATTCCCAAGCCAGCATTTCCACCTTGCGCGGCCCCAGAAGCGACCACATCGCCATTTCCACTGCCCCCGTATCCGAGGCGGGCACGATCCCGATCCGGTAGTCATGTGGGATGTCCAGAACTGCACGTGTGCCGTCAATTGCAGCTTTCAGCCGCTCCTTGCCTATGGGCGCACGGTGACTGCGGCCCAAAGGGGCACCTGACAGTTTATCCAAAGTAAAGGCAGGGGGCTTGGCACAAGGTCCGGAGGAGAAACGGGGATTTACAGGCCGTATTTCAGGCGCGCGGAGTCCGTCGCGCGCGGGGTCATCAATAGCCATTCAGCTACCCTTCCAGATAAGCGCCCCTCGTTGGGGAGGGGTGTCCCACCTGATGGGATACGCCCGCCTGCTAAAAACAGCAATATGCAAAGTTGCCCATGCTACAGGCGGATGATGGTTTCAGAGCACGGATAACGGAACACATGGACCCGACAAGTGCGCCTCCAAAATCCCATGTAATGTATTATCTTGCTTAGTCAGGACATGTTCATGATCTGGGAGCTGCGCGGCAAACGTCGCCGTACTGGCCGGGGATCTGTTTTATCATCAAAGCCTTGCACAACTCAAAACCAAAGACGGAGATGACGATGAGGGAT
>JAUNVT010000002.1:56636-68731 GCA_030540655.1 Rhodobacterales bacterium | reverse complement strand
CAGGAAAGATAAGAGGGCGGATACAAAGGTCCTGTCGGTCAAGGTCTTCGGTGATACCGAGGCTGCAAGGCCGAGAATTGTCCGCCTATGCCGGTTACCGCTATGCCCGCGAATCGGATAACGAGGATCAGCGATGAGTGGCCCTGCGGCCGCGAAATAACGGAGCTGTCACCACAATGACCCCACATACCTCCACGCTTGACATTCTGGACCGGCTGATCGCCTTTCCGACGGTAAGCGCGGACACCAATCTGCCTCTCATCAACTATGTTGAGGACCTTCTGCAAGCCGCCGGCTTCCAGACGCAGCGCATACCCGACCCGGATGGCGCGAAGTCCGGACTGGTCGCGCGGATCGGCGGCGCGGGGGGCGGCGGGGTTCTGCTGTCCGCGCATAGCGATGTCGTGCCGGTCGAAGGTCAGGCCTGGACGCGCCCGCCATTTCAATTGACGCGTGAAGGCGGCAAGCTGTTTGGTCGTGGCACGACAGATATGAAAGGGTTTCTTGCCTCCATGCTGTCGCTGGCGCAGAGGGCGGGATATACAGCGCTCCGTCATCCCCTGATGCTGTCGATTTCCTATGACGAAGAGGTGGGCTGCATCGGCATGCGCAAGATGCTCCCCGATTTCCAGCAACTTGGATGGAAGCCTGATCTATGTGTCGTGGGAGAGCCGACCTTGATGAAACCGGCTACCGGTCACAAGGGCAAGGCGGCGCTCCGGGCAACCTGCCGGGGTATTGCGGGACATTCGGCGCTGGCCCCGAGATACGTAAATGCGTTGCATCTGGCGGTTGATTTCGTGACTGCGCTGCGCGCTATTCAAGAGGGTTATGCAACGTCGGAGAACCCGGATATGGCGTATGATATCCCCTATTCCACCGTTCACGCCGCGCGCATTCTGGGGGGCGTGGCGCTCAACATCGTGCCTGAACATGCTACTGTCGATTTCGAACTGCGCCATCTTCCCGGTGATAATCTGCAGGCGTTCCAGGATCGGTTGGCAAAGGCATGCGCCCGGATCGTTGCCCGTTATCCTGACCCGGGTATCGGTATCGATATCGAAGTGACCTACACATATCCGGGGCTGGAAATCGCGCCGGATAATATAGCGGTTCAGCGCGTCGCAGGTCTTTGCGGATCGAATGATCTGACCAAGGTCGCGTTTGGCACCGAAGCAGGGTATTTCGCAGGTCTTGGCATTCCATCGGTCGTATGCGGACCGGGGAGCATGGCGGGGCAGGGGCACAAGGCCGATGAATTTGTATCGATGGATCAGCTTGCCGCCTGCGATGCGATGATGGACCGGTTGCTGGACCAATTGCGCTGACCAATGGGTAACGAGGCGACGTGACTTGCCAGGAAAATATGTTCGGCCAGTAGGGTTGATCACCGGGATGCGCGGCGAGAGATGATAAAAAAGCGCGGTGATGGCTCACCGCGCCCATACTCTTCAAATCGGGCCTGCTCAGTTTTGCAGGTAAACTTCAAGGCTGTCGTCCAGCGCATCCTTCCAGGGGGTATGATGTGCGGGTGCCATCGTACCGGTGATGACGGATTTGTAGCTCTGGTTACGGAAGGTCATGATGTCATCCTTCTTGTGGCCTTTCCATGCATAGAAGGCATCGCAGGCGCCATCGACGTCAAAGCTCGGGTAATCCGTCTCGTCTATCAGTTCCTTGATGTAATCGCCCTGGTATTTGATCGCGTCGTAATCATCCTTGCCTTCATCTTCGCGCGCGATGCGGTCCGCCACGTCCTTTTCCATCGTTGCCTTGTCCGGGATCTGGATCTTGCCCAGAATCGCATCGCGAACCCACCAGGCCTGAGCATCGAACATGTTGAACGTGAACCACTGGTCCTGCATTCCCAGATAGAACATGGCCGGATCATGCACCCAGACCACGCCCTTGTAGAGATCGGCCGTCGCAAGACGGTTCGCGGTGTTCAGGCAGAGCCCATCCACGAGGAACGGGAAGTTGTGCTGATAGCCGGTGCAGAGGATGATCGAGTCGATTTTCTTCGACGAGCCATCCTTGAAATGCGCGATATTGCCGTCCATCCTTACCAGCAGCGGCACTTCTTCCCAGTTGTCAGGCCATTTGAAACCCATCGGCTGTGTACGGTAGCTGACCGTCAGGGATTTTGCACCGTATTTCCAGCACTGGCTGCCGATATCCTCGGCCGAATAGGAGGTGCCGATCAGCAGGATATCCTGATCCTTGAATTCCACCGCGTCTCGGAAATCATGGGCATGAAGAATACGGCCGGGGAATTTGTCGAACCCTTCGAATTCCGGCACGTTCGGAGTGGAGAAGTGACCGGTTGCGCAGATCACATAATCAAATTCTTCGGTATAGACGTGCTCTTCGGGCAGGTGGCAAACGGTCACCTGAAATTTGTCGCCAACCTTTTCGACGTGGCGCACTACGGTTTCGAACCGGATCACGTCCCGCACATTGGCCTTTTTCACCCGGCCTTCGATGTAATCGAACAGAACCGCGCGGGGAGGATAGCTGGCGATCTGCTTGCCAAAATGCTCCTCAAATGAATAATCGGCAAATTCAAGCCCCTCTTTGGGGCCATTCGACCACAGGTAGCGATACATCGAACCATGAACGGGTTCGCCATACTGGTCCACGCCTGTGCGCCACGTGTAATTCCACAGGCCGCCCCAATCCGATTGCTTCTCGAAGCAGACAATTTCGGGGGTCTCTTCCCCTTTTTCCCGGGCTGATTGAAAGGCGCGCAGCTGCGCAAGGCCCGAAGGCCCCGCACCCAGAATTGCGATACGTTTAGTCATTGAGTACTCCCGCTGGTTCAAACCGAACTTGCTGACCGGTCTTTTTGGTATGGACCAATTCAAGCGGGCCTGCGCACGCCTGTCAAGAAATTTGACAGATAATGAAGGGATAAAACACGCATTTTAACTTCAGGGAATCTGGTTCAACTTTCGTGAAGTAGCTGCCTTTGCTCTTCGATCAAGTGAAGTTTGATATACTCCACCGCAGCATCGGTATCGCGGGACGCAATGGCATTGAACAGGCTGTTATATCGTCTTTGGTATTGCTCGATGCGTGCCGGGGTGAGGTGGCGGCGCAGCTGCGCGGCGCGAAAGCTCTGGCGGCACGCATCTATCACCAGATCATAACACCCGGCGATCAGCGGGTTGCCGGTACCCGACGCGATCTGGCGATAAAAGGCTTCCTCGGCGGCTACAAAGGCATCCGCATCGGTATGGATCGCTTCCATTTGACTGAGGATTTCGCCCAATGCTTCTATATCGCGGGGCGGCATGTTGACCACAGCCAGCCGCACCATGTCAGGCTCCAGGATTCCGCGGATGACCTGCAGATCCAGCGGACTGGACCCGGCGGCGATTTCGCTTTGGGATGATTCCGAGATACCCTTGGTCTGCGGATTGACGAAACTGCCACTGCCCGCGCGGCGCCGGATGAAGCCGTGGCTCTCCAATACCTCCAGCGCTTCGCGCACCGTGTTGCGCGCAACACCAAGATCGGAGGACAGGGTGCGTTCCGAAGGCAACCGTTCATCCACCGCGTATTCACCGCTTCGGATTCGCCCGAATATATTGTCGACCACGGCCTGGACGGTCGCGCTCATTTGGATTTGGGCGGTAAAGGCGACAGTGGTATGGGCCAGCGACATGGGCGTCCTTTCGCAAAACTCCGGTGCAGGGTACACAAAGCGGTAAAAGCTTGCATCGGTAATTCGAACAGGGACGTTGATGCAGCGCAAAGACGAGGAAAGGAAGCTGAAATGAAGATCGAGAAAACAGAATTTGGCGAGGTTGAGGTCTGGACCCCGGAGGAGGTGACACGCCGCCGCGGCGAAATTGTACTGATCGATGTTCGCACCCCGCAGGAGCATGCGCTTGAACGCATTCAGGGGGCATTGCTGATGGCGTTACAGGAATTCCGCCCCGATTATCTGCCGGGGCAGGAGGGAAAGCGCCTCGTCTTGCATTGCGGCTCGGGCGTCCGGTCAGGCAAGGCGGCGGCGCTGTGCCTGAAAGCCGGAGTGAAGCAGATCGCGCATATGGAGGGCGGGCTGGCTGCGTGGAAGGAAGACGGTCTTGACTATACCGGCACGGACCTTGCCACCGGCGCTCCCAGAACGATGCGCAAGGGCGGCTGAAACGGCTGCCGAAAGGAAAAGAAGCGGACCGTTTGGTCCGCTTCGTTAATGGCACTTGTAAAAATCGTCGCGGAATGTCTCTGTGTTGAAGTGAATGGTCATGTCTGTTCTCCCTGTCGGCCCCGATCTGCCCAAGGCCGTCGCGCCTTGGATGGGGCTGAAATTTACCGGTCCAGAACCAGCGTCTTGCCTTCAAAACGGCTGACGCAGGGCATGATTTTTTTATCCGAAGCGTGTTCCTCGGGGTCCAGCCAATGATCGCGGTGGAGGATCTGGCCATCGCATTCGACCACATCTGTTTCGCACTGACCGCAAGCGCTGCTGCGGCAGAGGTAAGGGCATCGACGTCCACGCGCTCCATCGCTTCCAGCAGGCTTTCGTGTTCGCCCACCTGAACGACCTTGTTGGAGACTGTCAGCTTGACCTCGAATGGCTTGCTCGGTCTAGGAGCGGGGAATTCCTCGTAATGCACGGCTTCCCGCGGCCAGCCTGCATCGGCGGCTGTCTTGCGGACCCAGTTGATCATGCCGGCCGGCCCGCAGATGTAGACATGGGTGCCCAGCGGCTGACCGTTCAGAAGACGCTCCAGGTCGATCGCCTGCTTCAATTCGTCGTAATAGACGTGCAAGGCGCCGCGATGCTGGTCTCGCAGATCCTGCGCATAACTCGCAAGCGCTTCATTGCGCGCGGCGTAGTGCAGTTCCCAATTGCCATGGGTGCGCTCAAGTTGCTTGATCTGCGCAAGGAATGGCGTAATCCCGATGCCACCCGCAATCATCAGGTGCTTTTTCGCGCGCAGATCCAGGCTAAACAGATTGGCAGGATTCGAGATGACCATTTCATCCCCAACCTTTATGTTCTTGTGCAGAAATAGCGAGCCGCCGCGGCCCGCATCATCGCGCCGCACTGAAATCGTGTAGGCCGTGCGGTTGGCCGGGTCCGACATCAGGGAATAGGGGGTCAGGCGCGTACGGCCCTGATCCTGCATCTCCATGACGGTGTGGGCGCCACCGGAAAAGGCAGGTAGCAAGCCGCCATCCACCGGCTCGAATTTGAAACGCGTGACAAGCTCGTTCAACGGAACCATGTCAGCGACACGCACCTTGATCTTGGTGGCTCCGCTCATCCGTAAATCCTCTTTTGCTCCGGGATGTTCCCCGGATCTTCGGCATCAACGCACCCGCCCTGATAGGCGGCAATCCGGCGCGAGTAGTGATCACGTACATAAAGGCTCAGCCCGCAATGCGCGCAGATGAAGGGGTCCATCTCGACGTCTTCGGTGATACCCTTGCGGTGTACGCATTGCATGCGCCGCGCAATTGATCCGCGATGTTCCGTCTGGATTGCGGTATGCGGGATGCTCCCCTCAAGCTCGACGCCGTAGATCTTGAACCGCTCGCGGCCCTCGAGAGCATAATGGTTCTCGGCGCCGATGAATCCGGTCTTTCCGGGCGAACCGGTAAACTCCAGTCCCAGCTCCCAAAGGCTGTCACCGGCCGGATCGCGTTTTCATGCGGATAGGTTTTCGAGTTGTCGCCCGGAAAGAACAGCAGGTAAGATTCTGTGCGCAGCCGGTCCAGCGTGCTGAACTGCACAAGATGGATGCCCATATCCTTGCCGCCGTCCAGGATCTGGCCCCAGATCTCGACCACGTGCTTTTTATGGCAGAAAATCTCATAGCAGCGCTCGCCGGTATAGCCGGTGCGCGAGATCATCACCGGGCAGCGGAACAGCTTGGTCTGAAGGATGCCGAAATAAGCCAGATCGCGGATGCCGGCACATGATCGGCCATGAAATCGACGGCTACGGGTCCTTGCAGCGATATATCGTGCAGATCATCGTCAAAGATGATGGACACGTTCTTCCCGGCAGCGGCCGTGGTCATCATCTCCATACCGGTTCCGGTGCCATGGACGAACAACCAGGAATTGACCGACAGGCGGTAGATCACGCAGTCGTCGATGAACATGCCACGCTCGTTCAGCATGGCCGCGTATACGGCGCTGCCGGGCATCAGCTTTTCGACATTGCGGGTGGTGGTGCGGTCAATCACATGGGCGGCATCAGGGCCTGTCATGCGCACCTTCTTCAGGCCCGAAACGTTCATCAGGCCGGCCTTCGTACGTACTGTTTCGTAATCCTGCTGCGCGCGTTCTTCACTCTTGTCGTAGAATCAGGCGGTCCCCATGCCATTCCAGTCCTCCCGTTCGCCACCGATCTCGGCGTGGCGTTTCGCTAGTGCAGAATGTCTCCAGATGATTGCCATATTGAGGCTCTCTATGTTTTAATTCAGAATTTGTCCCGGCATACGGCGTCAGGTTCTTTCAAAAAGAAAGAACGCCGTGCAATATAATTTCTTGGCAGTATGTGTCCGCATAAAGCTGCGGTGGCCGTTCTTATCCCCGCGAGGGGCGGTGCATCCGGATAGGGCTCAGTCGAATTAGACGCGTCTGCATAATTGACAAGTGACAAAAAACGCGCCCCAATGCGCGCGGATATTAAAAATAATAAAATTTTCCTGTCGGGCAATCCAGTCCGAAGCGGGAATATCACACAGGGAGAGTTAAGATGGCGACATCAATAGAGGGTGGGGAATCCAGTCTAAAAAGGGCGATCAGTTGGAAGGACGCCTTCTGGATGGCGTCGGGCGTTCCGGCGCTGGTGCTGTTTTCCATCGGGGGAATCGCAGCAACAATCGGTAACCCGTCATGGGTGATCTGGATACTGTCGGTGTCCTTCGGTTTCCTTCAGGCGTTCGTCTATGCGGAAATCGCGGGCCTTTTCCCCAACAAATCCGGCGGCGCCTCGATCTATGGCGCGGCGGCCTGGGTGCGCTATTCCAAGATCATCGCGCCGCTATCGGTCTGGTGTAACTGGCTCGCCTGGACTCCGGTCCTCACCATCGGCGGCGGTCTGGCGGCCGGATACCTGCTGACATCCCTCTTCGGGGCTGAATCCACAGTCAGCAGCTGGGAAATCACCCTTGTCCACCTCGATTTCCTGAACAAGGGGCTGACGTTGCGGATCAACGCGGTATCGATTGTCGGCACGGTCATCCTGCTTGGCGTCTTCATCGCGCAGCACAAGGGCATCTCGGCCGCGGCAAAACTTCAGTCGATCATGGGGCTGGCGGTTCTCATTCCCCTGCTGATCGTCGGTATCGTGCCGTTGCTGACGGGCGATGTGCTCCGCGATAATCTGCTTCCTCTGACGCCGATCTCGGGCGAGTGGAACATTGAGGGCACGACCCTGTTCCTCGGCGGTCTGTTCATTGCTGCATGGTCGGCCTACGCGTTCGAGACGGCGATCTGTTACACATCGGAATTCCGCGACCCGGAGCGCGACACGGTCCGCGCGATCATTGCCGCCGGCGTTGTCTGCATCGTGATCTACACGTTGGTACCGCTGAGCTTTCAGGGTGTTCTGGGGGTCGAGGGAATGCTCCAGCCGGGCATCGTCGACGGATCGGCCGTGGCAGGTGTGATGGCCGGGATGGTCGGCGGCGGTGGGATCATCGCCAAGATCATGGTGCTGATGCTGTTCCTGGCTCTGGTTCTGGCGATCATGACCTCCATGGCCGGATCATCGCGCACGCTCTATCAGGGCTCCGTGGACGGATGGTTGCCCAAATACCTGTCGCGCGCAAACGAACACGGGGCGCCGGTAACGGCGATGTGGACGGATCTGGGGTTCAACCTGATCCTGCTGCTGATGTCGGATTACCTGTTTGTCCTCGCGGTGTCGAATTGCTGCTATCTGGTGTTCAACTTCCTGAACCTCCACTCCGGCTGGATCCACCGGATCGACAATGCCGGCGCCCATCGCCCGTGGCGGGCTCCCACGATCATGCTGTGGATCGGTGGCGGCCTTTCTTTCGTGAACGCCACGCTGCTCGGCGCCGGTGCAAATGTGTGGGGCGAGGGCACGCTGCGGTCGGCAATCATTGCGATCGCGCTCATCCTGCCGGTGTTCTGGTATCGCCACTATGTCACCGACAAGGGCAAGTTTCCGGCCAAGATGCTCTCTGACCTTGCAGTAGGTGGGAGTGCCGATATCAAGGAGCGCAAGGCAGGCTTCCTGCCCTACCTCACGATCATCGCCGGTGTCACCGTCGTCTTTATCGCCAATCAGGTTTTCCACCTGTGAGCCGTGCGCTAGCCTGCGAGAGATGAAAAACAAGGGCCGCCCCCTGACAGGGGCGGCTTTTCTTCACCAAGATACAAAACACTTCTTGCCTTAAATGAAAATTTGTTTCTTGGTAGTTGAACGAACGAAGCGTTAATGCTAACGTCGAATCGATATCACAGAAGGATCACAACAGATGTGCGGGATCGTAGGACTTTTTCTGAAAGACACGTCGCTTGAGCCGAATTTGGGCCGGATGCTGACGGATATGCTGATCACGATGACGGATCGTGGCCCCGATAGCGCGGGCATCGCCATTTATGGCACCGAACACAAAGGCAAGGTCAAGCTGACCGTGCAATCAGATCACCCTGACCGCGATTTCGAAGGTCTGGACAAGGATCTGCAAAAGGCGCTGGGCGGCGACGTCACGATCCGTGTCAACGACACGCATGCCGTGATCGAAATCGACACGGCGTGGGCTGCTGCCGGACGCACCGTCCTGGCCGAGGTCCGCCCAGACGTGCGCATCATGAGCACCGGCGAATCGCTGGAGATCTACAAGGAAGTCGGTCTGCCCAAGAACGTTGCAGCCCGTTTCGACATCTCCTCCATGTCGGGCAGCCACGGTATCGGCCACACGCGCATGGCAACAGAATCGGCCGTGACCACAATGGGAGCGCACCCGTTCAACACCGGCCGCGATCAGTGTCTCGTGCATAACGGCTCGCTCTCCAACCACGCCAGCCTGCGCCGCAAATTGCGTAAGGCCGGCATGCATATCGAAACCGAAAACGATACCGAAGTTGGCGCCGCCTATATTTCGTGGAAGATGCAGAACGGCTCGACGCTGGGCGAGGCGCTGGCCTCTTCCATCGATGATCTGGACGGTTTCTTCAATTTCGTCGTCGGCACCAAAGACGGTTTCGGCGTCGTTCGCGACCCGATCGCGTGCAAGCCTGCCGTCATGGCGGAAACCGACCAGTATGTCGCCTTCGCCAGCGAATACCGCGCCTTCGTCAACCTGCCGGGAATCGACCACGCCCGCGTCTGGGAGCCGGAGCCCGCAACAGTCTATTTCTGGAGCCACGACCACGCTCCTACCGCTACAGAGAAGGCCGCATAATGCAAACTTTCGATCTTGAAGCGCAGGGCCTGCGCAATCTGAACGCTGCGCTTCAGGCGCAGTCCACAGAGACGAACCAGACCGCGTGGGAAATCGTGAATGCCAGGGGCAGTCACGCGATCGCTGTCGGTCTGGACGCCCCTATCGAGGTGAACGTCAAAGGCTCGACCGGCTATTACTGCGCCGGCATGAACAAGCAGGCCACCGTGCATGTGCACGGTTCGGCCGGCCCCGGTGTCGCCGAGAACATGATGAGCGGCACCGTCATCATTGAAGGTGATGCCAGCCAGTACGCCGGCGCCACCGCCAATGGCGGCACGCTGATCATCAAGGGTAACGCCAGCTCGCGCTGCGGTATCTCGATGAAGGGCGTCGACATCATCGTGCACGGCAATGTCGGCCATATGAGCGCCTTCATGGCCCAGTCCGGCAACCTCGTTGTCTGCGGCGATGCAGGCGACGCGCTGGGCGACAGCATCTACGAGGCGCGCCTGTTCGTGCGCGGCTCGGTCAAATCGCTGGGTGCCGATTGCATCGAAAAGGAAATGCGTCCCGAGCATATCGAGATCCTCAAGGAACTGCTGGAGCGCGGCGGCTGCGACGCCAAGCCCGAAGAGTTCAAGCGCTACGGGTCCGCACGCAAGCTGTATAACTTCAACATCGACAACGCATACTAAGGGGGCGATATGAAAGACGATCACAAAGGCGCACCGCGCACCGTTCCGATCCAGTCGGCCACGTTCTCGAACCCGACGAATGCGGAAATCCGCCGCGCGGCCGCGACGGGCATCTATGACATCCGCGGTGGCGGCTCCAAGCGCAAGGTCCCGCATTTTGACGACCTGCTGTTCCTCGGTGCGTCGATTTCCCGCTATGCCCTCGAAGGCTACCGCGAGAAGTGCGACACCAAGGTGACTTTGGGCACCCGGTTTGCCAAAAAGCCGATCGAGCTGGACATTCCGGTCACGATCGCAGGCATGTCCTTCGGCGCGCTTTCGGGCCCGGCCAAGGAAGCCCTGGGCCGCGGTGCCTCCATGGCGGGCACGTCGACCACCACCGGCGACGGCGGCATGACCGAAGAAGAGCGCGGCCATTCCAGCAAGCTGGTCTATCAGGTCCTGCCCTCGCGTTACGGCATGAACCCCGACGACCTGCGTCGCTGCGATGCGATCGAAGTCGTGGTTGGTCAGGGCGCCAAGCCGGGCGGCGGCGGGATGCTGCTGGGTCAGAAGATCTCCGACCGCGTTGCGCAGATGCGCAACCTGCCCAAAGGTATCGACCAGCGTAGCGCCTGCCGCCACCCTGACTGGACCGGCCCCGACGATCTTGAGATCAAGATCATGGAGCTGCGCGAAATTACCGCGTGGGAAAAGCCGATCTACGTCAAGATCGGGGGCACCCGTCCCTACTTCGACACCATGCTGGCGATCAAGGCCGGTGCGGATGTGGTCGTTCTGGACGGCATGCAGGGCGGCACCGCCGCCACGCAGGACGTGTTCATCGAGCATGTCGGTCTGCCTATCATTGCCTGCATCGGCGAGGCGGTCCGCGCGCTTCAGGACATGGACCTGCACCGCGAAGTTCAGCTGATCGTCTCCGGCGGTATCCGCGGCGGCGCTGATGTGGCCAAGGCACTTGCCCTGGGCGCGGATGCGGTTGCCATCGGCACCGCTGCCATGATCGCGCTGGGCGACAACGATCCGCGCTGGGAGTCCGAGTATAACGCGCTCGGCACCACCGCTGGCGCCTATGACGACTGGCATGAGGGCAAGGACCCTGCAGGTATCACGACGCAGGATCCGGAACTGATGAAGCGGTTCGATCCCATTGCGGGCGGCCGTCATCTGAACAACTTCCTCAAGGTGATGACGCTGGAGGCGCAGACGATTGCACGGGCATGTGGACACAACCATCTGCATAACCTGGAGCCGGAAGATCTGGTGTCGCTGACGATGGAAGCGGCTGCAATGGCCAAGATCCCGCTGGCGGGCACCAAGTGGTACCCTGGCATGCCAGGCAGCAGCTACTGAACCGAACCTGGCCTGGGGGGCGCGACATTTCTGTCGCGCCCCTTTTGCCTTTCGACCCTTCCCAAGAAACGAACCAACAGGGACACTGGAACATGACATCAGATCAACTTGTTCAACATTCGGACATCAATCTTGAAAGCTGGGGCAAAGAACGCGGCATCAAGCAGTTCATGGTGAACTTCACAGACATTTCCGGCATGCAGCGCACCAAGCTGGTCCCGATCCGGGCGATCGGCCGCATGCAGAAGAACGGCGCGGGTTTTGCCGGTTTCGCCGGCGGTATGGATTACCTGCCTTCGCACCCCGACATGCTCGTTCTGCCCGATGCCGATGCCGTCGTTCAGGTGCCGTGGCAGAAAGATCTTGCCTGGGTGCCCGGAAACCCGGTGATGAAAAACGAGTATTCTGCGCAGGCTCCGCGCAACGTGCTGCGCGCTCAGATCGCGGCCGCAGCCGAAATGGGCCTGCATTTCAAGATGGGCGTGGAGCCGGAATTCTCCTTGCTCAACCCCGAAGGCACAGCGCTGGCCGATTGCCACGATACGCGGACAAAGCCTTGCTATGATCAGCAGGCGATGATGCGCAACTTCCACATCATCAATGAAGTCAGCGACTACATGCACGAGCTGGGCTGGGGTTGCTACCAGGCTGACCACGA
>JAUNVT010000002.1:0-56536 GCA_030540655.1 Rhodobacterales bacterium | reverse complement strand
ACCAGGCGTTCGGGTCCGTGAGGCGCGTCCGCATCAAAGAAGAGAGTATCGCCGGGCAACAGCTGGATAACCGAATCGCCATGCCGGTAATCGACCGCCCCCTCCAGCATGTAGATCGTTTCGATCCCGCCATGCTGGAACGTGGGGAACATATCGGATGTTTTGGTGAGGGTAATCAGATAAGGCTCTACAATAACGCCCGATCCGTTCGATCCGATATGCCCCAAAAGGTTGTATTGATGCCCCGCGCGGGTGCCGGCCCGTTCGATCTCGACCCCTTCGCCGGACTTCGTATGCATATGTTCACGCGATTCCTCGAAGTGACGGAAGAACGCGGTGATGGGCACGCGCAGGGCGTTTGCCAATGTCTGGAGGGTGGTCAGCGAAGGCGATGTGTTGCCATTCTCGATCTTCGACAACATGCCAATGCTGAGCCCGGTGCGGTTGGAAAGTTCGGCAACGGTAATCTCCTGCTTGCGCCGATGTGCGCGCAGTTCTCGTCCTATAGCCACTTCCAGCACGTTTTCGCGCTCCTCTCTTGGAGCGCGGTGCGGATCCTGGGTCAGCTTTGCGGCGCGCGCCGCTGATATCTTTTCAACATTCATTGCAACTTTTCCGGTGTGATATGCGGCACTGCCACGCGTTTGGGAAATAGATAAATCGGAACGTGGGGCGCGTTTGCGCACGCCTGTATTTACTGTAAAGGGCGAAACTTTTCCGTCCAGTAAATTTTGCAACCCTACCGTTAATAGTGATCGAAACGGGGCAGAAGGGATCATGAATAGTCGGGGCGACTGAAATGCGCCCGTTAAGTTCTTTTAGACAAAAAACTTGACCCTCAGGAATAATATGTAAAACTGTCAGGCAATCCTTCGCAAGAAAGATGCCGGTACAAGAGCATTTGCGCAGGAAAATAATGAAACGGCGCCCACCAAAGGGCGTCTTCGACGCAGCGCCGAAACGTTGCGCCAATTGGGAGAACGGAATGAAATATACGACAACGGCCATCTTGGCCGGGCTTCTGGCAATCGCGCCCCTGACCGCAATGGCAGAGGACAGCACGGAAGCGATTGTGATCCCCATCCATAACTGGTCCTCGCAAATCGTCATGTCGAACGTCGTCGGGCAGATTCTGCAGGATCGTGGTAATGCAGTTGAATATGTAACCACTGACAGTCAGGCGGTTTACGAGTCGCTCCGTCTGGGCGATGTGACGCTGGAGATGGAAGTGTGGGAGGGGGCATTCGGTGCGTCCTATCGCGCCGCGCTGGAGAAGGGCGGCATCGTGGATGCGGGCGACCACGACGCGATCACGCGTGAGGATTGGTGGTACCCGATGTGGACCAAGGAAGCCTGTCCCGGACTGCCCGACTGGGAGGCTCTGAACGAATGCTCCGCCATATTCGCGACCGTCGAAACGGGCGACAAGGGGCGCTATCTCGATGGGCCGGTTGACTGGCTCAAGCACGGCAAGGAGCGTGTCGAGGCGCTGGACATGAACTTCACCGTGATCAACGCCGGAAGCGCGGCGGCGCTCTGGGCTGAGATCGGCGCGGCCGAGTCCGACAAGAGGCCAATCGTGGTTTTCAACTGGACGCCGAACTTTGCCGAGGCGGTCTGGCCGGGTGAGTTTGTCGAATTCCCGGAATGGGAAGAAGGTTGTGATACCGACCCTGCAGTTGGCCCAAATCCCGACAAGACGTTCGACTGCGGAAACCCGGCTGACGGTTATCTGAAAAAGGCGGCTTGGGAAGGCATGGAGGAAAAGTGGCCCGACGCATTTGCGGTGCTTAAGAAGATCTCCTTTACCAACCCGCAGATCGCTGAGATGGCCAAGCTGGTCGACGTCGACGACATGGAACCTGAGGAAGCCGCATCTGAGTGGCTGGACGCAAACAAGGATGTCTGGGAGCCTTGGATCAATTGATCCCTGACCCTCTCATCTGACATACCCCTGGCCCCGCTTGATCTGTTCGGGCGGGGCCGTTTTGCCAAAGGTAGACAATGACTCAAAATCAGCCCGTCATCTCGTGCCGGAATGTATGGAAGCTATTCGGCAGCGATCCCAAGACCTATCTCTCAACGTTACCGGCCGGCCGTGGATATGAGGAAATTCGCGCGGATGGTTATATCGCCGGCGTCAAGGATGTCACCATCGACGTGCATCGCGGCGAAATGCTGGTGATCATGGGCCTGTCCGGCTCTGGAAAATCGACCTTGGTGCGCTGTTTCAACCGCCTGCATGACATCACCGGCGGCACCATCACGGTGGAGGGCGAGGACGTGATGAAGATGTCCGAGCGCGAGCTGATCAATCTGCGCCGCTCGAAAATGGGCATGGTCTTCCAGTCCTTTGGTTTGCTTCCACACCGGACGGTGCTGGACAACGTTGCCTTCCCGCTGGAAATGCGCGGGCAGGATCGCCACAAGCGCCGCGAGCGCGCGATGGAAGTGATCAAGCTGGTCGGGCTTGAGGGCCGCGAGGATTATTTTCCGCGCGAATTATCCGGGGGCCAGCAGCAGCGCGTCGGTATCGCCCGGTCTCTGGCGATCGAGCCGGATATCTGGTTTCTCGACGAGCCGTTCAGCGCGCTCGATCCGCTGATCCGGCGCGAGATGCAGGATGAATTCCTGCGGCTCCAATCGCTTCTGGAGAAGACCATCGTTTTCATTACCCATGACTTCGACGAGGCACTGCGCCTTGCTGACCGGATCGCCATCATGAAAAACGGCGCGGTCGAACAATGTGCCACGCCTGATCAGATCGTGCTGAACCCGGCCACGGAATACGTGCGCAAATTTACCGAGGATATTGACAAGGCCCGGGTGGTGCATGCCCGCGTCCTGGCCAAGCCGGACATGGTCGGCAGCGGCGATCCGGTCGATTGCAGCGCAACAGTCCACGAACTGGCAAAACTGCTGGTGCAGGACAAGCGCGATGCGATTCCGGTCGCGCGCGAGGGGGAGATCATCGGCGCCTTCCGCAGAACGGATGCGCTGGATATTCTGGTGGGGGTGCATTGATGGCGGTCCTGACCACGGACACAGCCCCGGCAGGCTTTGCCCTCACACGTCCGCGCGCCGCGCTCGTCATGGTTGCCATCGCCGTGATCCTGACAGTGATGCATTATGCCGGCGCCTTGCCGGCGGTGCTGCACCGCGTGCCCGAGACGATGGTTCCTCCCTTCGCGGCATGGCTCGATGCCGCCTTCAATTTCGTGAAGGACGATCTGGGCTTGCTGGCGGTAACCCGGTTCCTGACCAGCGGTCTGGAGTTCGTGCTGGATGCGACGGCGAACCTTCTGTTCGGTCAGCGGCGCTGGCCCCATCTGGGTCCTATCCCGTGGACGGCAATAGCGGCGGTGGCTGCGGTCGTCGGCTATTACCTCGGCGGCTGGCGCATGGCGCTGCTCGGCGGGGGCGTGTTTGTCTGGACCGCGCTCATCGGCCAGTGGAAGATCGCGATGCAGACCGCATCGGTGCTCGTGGTGGCCGCGCCGCTTGCCTTTGTCATCGGCCTTTGCCTTGGCATCGCCGGATGGAAATACCTCTGGGTCAGCCGCGCAATCAAGCCGGTACTGGCCGTCCTGCAAACGCTGCCCTTCTTCACCTATCTCTTGCCGGCGGTCATTTTCTTCAAGGTGGGTCCCACGGCGGGTGCCGTGGCGACCACGATCTATGCCATTCCTCCGATGGTTCTGATGACCATGCTTGGGCTTCAGAAGGTCCCGCATGAGGTGGTCGAGGCCGGCGAGATGAGCGGGTGCTCCCGCTGGCAGCTTCTGCGCCATGTCTATCTGCCCTCGGCCCGGCGCGAAATACTGGTCGGGGTCAATCAGGTCATCATGCTGAGCCTTGCGATGGTAGTTCTGACTGCCTTCATCGGAATGCCGGGCCTTGGGGCGAAACTTCTGGCGATGATGGGCAGTTTCAAGCTGGGCCGTTCGTTCGAGATCGGCGTGACGATCGTTCTGCTTGCCATCATGCTGGACCGCATGTCCAAGGCCTGGGCGATCAAGCAGCCCGAGCATTTCGCACGTGGCACGCCCTGGTGGAAGCGGCACATCCTTTTACTGACGGGAATCGGCGCCTTTGTCTTCTTTTGTATCCTCGGGCAGTTCGTTGATGTGGCGACCGATATCGGGCGCACCCAGAATTTCAGTCAAGGCAGGGAAATAGACGATCTGATGAAGAATTTCCTCGCGTTGCCGTGGGTAAATGCCATCACCGGGACAATCCGGTATTTCCTGAACGTTCAGGTTCTGATCCCGTTTCGCAACTTCCTGCTGAGCATCCCGACGCCTGCATTCATTCTGGTAATCGCCGCCTTCGCGATGTGGCTGGGCGGGCGCAAGCAGGCGCTTCTTGCCGCGCTGTTTTTCAGCCTTGTGGCGCTGTCGGGATGGTGGGACAGGTCGGTCATCACGCTTTACTCGGTTCTCTCGGCGGTGGCGATTGCGATGATCTTCGGCCTGCCTCTGGGCATCATCGCGTCGCGCAGTGAAAACTGGTCGCGGCGGGTGCTGCTGGCATGTGATACCGCGCAAACCTTTCCCAGCTTCATCTACCTTATCCCCGCGATCATGCTTTTCGGGATTACCGATGTGGCGGTCATCTTCTCGATCCTGATCTTCGCCATGGTGCCCCTGACGCGTTATACGATCGAGGGATTGCGCACCGTGCCCGAGGAAATGACCGAAGCGGCCGACATGTCGGGCGCGACGCGGATGCAAAAGCTGTGGAAGGTGCAATTGCCTCTGGCGCTGCCGACGATGGCAGTGGGGTTCAATCAGGCAATCATGTTCGCGTTCTTCATGGTGATCATCGCGGCCTTCATCGGCACGCAGGATCTGGGGCAGGAATTGCAGCGCACGCTGGCCGGCACTGATATGGGCAAGAACTTCGTCCTGGGCATCTGCGTGTCGCTGATGGCGCTGACCTTCGATCTGACGATCCTGAAATGGGCAAACGATCAGAAGCGGCTGATGGGTCTGGGCGAATAAATCTCTGCGCGTCGCCGGTCAAAAGGTCGGCGGCGTGTTTGCCCACAAAATTCGGGCGCGTGTCTGGCCCGCGTTGCGATACCCGTGCTTTCGGTGCGACTGAAAATGGAATGCGTCCCCCGCCGACAGGATCAACGTCTCGTCATCCAGGTACAGCTCTATTTCGCCTTCGAGGATATATCCCATTTCCTCGCCGACATGCTCGATCTGCCCGTCGCTGGCGCCGCCCGGCTCGACAATGTGGATATTGCATTGCAGCAGGTGACCGGCGGTATTGGGGATCAACCGCTCAAGGCTGAGCCCGTTTCCCCGGCGTACGCCGTCGATTTTTAAAACGGGCCGCTCGCCCGCGCGCGAGACGGATCTTGCGGCCGTTTCCGGCTCGTCAAACAGGATATCGAGGTTCAGCTCCAGCGCCTTCACCGCGCGGTGCAGAAATGCGAGCGTTGGTTCAACCTTTCCGTTCTCGATCTTGGACAGATGGCCTTCGGAAATGCTGGCGGCATATGCCAGATCCTTGAGCGTCATGTCCCGCAGCCGCCGGGCCGACCTGATCCGAGCACCGACCATAGTGCGCTCCTTTGGTTTGAACTCTGCCGGCTGATTAAAGGGCGCGCTTCGGTGCATTTCAAGCGCATTCCCTATATTGCTGTCTGTCATGCAAGATAGTTGCACGAATGGAATTGTTGTGTGTAGGCTGATTTCGGAGGGTGCGCGTCCTGCAGGGATCGCGCCATAAAAAAAGAGGCGGAAGAAGCGCTGGGTTCGCGTTTTCTCAACCAGCTTCTGCAACAGGGAGAAGGACGGAAACATGAAGTATTCAACATTCAGATACGTGTCTGCGCGCAAGCTGGCGCTGGCCGGAACCATGGCTGCGGCAAGCTTTGCCGCTGCGCTTCCCGCCGCAGCGGAATCGGTGCTGAGGGTTGTTCCGCACGCTGATCTGCGCAACATCGATCCGATCTGGACCACCGCCTATATCACCCGCAACCACGGCTATCTGGTCTTCGATACGCTGTTCGCGATGGACGAAAACCTTGAGGTGCAGCCTCAGATGGCGGAGGGTTACGACGTCAGCGACGATGGTCTGACCTATACGATCACCCTGCGCGACGGCCTGAAATTCCACGATGATGCGCCCGTAACAGCCGAGGATGCGGTCGCCTCGATCAAGCGCTGGGGCGCGCGCGACGGGATGGGCCAGAAGCTGATGCGGGTTACCGCAAGCGTCGAGGCGGTCGATGACAAGACGCTGAAACTGACCTTGAGCGAACCTTATGGTCTCGTGTTGCAATCCTTGGGCAAGATTTCATCCAACGTGCCCTTCATCATGCCAAAACGGCTGGCCGACACCGACCCGAACGCCCAGATCGAAGAGATCATCGGTTCCGGCCCGTTCAAGTTCGTGGCAAGCGAATGGCAGCCCGGCAACAAGGTGGTCTATGAGAAGTTCGCCGATTACGTGCCGCGGGACGAGCCTGCCAGCTATGCGGCGGGTGGCAAGGTTGCCAAGGTGGACAGGGTGGAATGGCGCTACATCCCGGATGCGGCGACTGCCAGTCAGGCATTGATGGCAGGCGAGGTGGATTATTACGAACAGCCCGCAGTCGATCTTCTGCCGATGATCCAGTCGGATCCTTCGATCACGGTCGAGACTGTCGATCCGCTGGGAACCCAAGGTGTCATCCGCTTCAACTTTCTCTATCCGCCCTTCGATAACAAACTGGTGCGGCAGGCGGCGCTCTGGTCTGTCCAGCAGGCCGATTACATGTATGCGATCATGGGCGATCCGAAATACTTCAAGGAATTCTGCGGCGCCTATTTCATGTGCGGCGGCCCCTACGAGACGGATGTTGGCAGTGAGCCGCTGCGCGAGAAGAATCTGGACAAGGCCAAGGCGCTGCTGAAGGAGGCAGGCTATGACGGCACGCCTGTGGTGATCCTGGACCCGACCGACGTGCCGGTGGCGCATGGTCAGGCATTGGTGACCGCGCAGGCGCTGCGCGACATCGGGATGAATGTCGAACTGGCGGCGCTGGACTGGGCCACCATGACATCGCGCCGTGCGGTGCGCGATGCACCCCAGAGTGGCGGCTGGAACATCTTCCCCACCTGGTGGCTGGCGGCTGATCAGCTGAACCCGATCACGAATATTTCGGTGGCGGCCTCAGGGGACACAGCATGGTTCGGCTGGCCCGAGAACCAGAAGATCGAAGATCTCCGAAACGCCTTCGCCAAGGAAACCGATCTGGAGAAGCAAAAGGCGATCGTCGAGGAGCTTCAGGTGGAGCTGTATGACTTTGTGCCCTATATTCCGACCGGGCAATATTATCAGCCGACCGCGTTCCGCGACAACGTCAAGGGCGTTCTGACGGCCCCGGTGCCGTTCTTCTGGAATATCTCCGTCGAATGATCCCAAGCTGACTGGAGCGGCGCGACATTGACGCGCCGCCTGGCCCCGCCACCGCATCGGATCTTGCCATGATTGCCTATGTCATCCGCCGTTTGCTGGTCACGATCCCGATCATGGCGCTGGTCGCAGTGTTCGTCTTCATGTTGCTGCATCTCAGCCCGACCGATCCTGCGCTGATCATCGCCGGCGATTTCGCATCGCCCGCGCAAGTCGATGAAATCCGCCGCCAACTGGGCCTGAACGATCCGCTTTACCAGCAATTCCTGCATTGGACGGTCAATCTGCTACAGGGTGACATGGGTAAATCCATCTATTCCGGCCTGCCGGTCACCACCCTGATCAGCCAGCGGGTCGAACCGACGCTGATGCTGACCCTCTGCACGATGCTGATTGCCATCGTGCTGGCGATTCCCTTGGGCGTCGTTGCGGCGTGGAAGGTGGGCACATGGATTGATCGCGTTGTAATGACGCTGGCCGTGTTCGGTTTTTCGGTGCCGGTATTTGTCATCGGCTACCTTCTGATCCTGGGCGGCTCGCGCAAGCTGGGATGGTTCCCGGTGCAGGGCTATACCAGCATTTTCGACAGCTTTCCCGGATTTCTGGCGCATATCACGCTGCCCGCGCTGACGCTCGGAGCGGTCTACATGGCCCTGATTGCCCGCATGACGCGCGCCACCATGCTGGAGGTACTGAACGAGGATTACGTGCGCACCGCCTATGCAAAGGGACTGGCCACACGCAAGGTGCTGGTGAAACACGCGTTGAAAAACGCCATGGTGCCGATCAGCACGACGATCGGCCTTGGGGTGGCGCTGCTCATTGGCGGCGTGGTGGTGACGGAGACCGTATTCGCCATTCCCGGTCTCGGGCGGCTGACCGTCGATGCGGTGCTGCGCACGGATTATCCGGTCATTCAAGGCGTGATCCTCGTCTTTTCATTCACTTACGTCCTTCTGAATCTGCTGGTCGATCTCAGCTATGTGCTGTTCGATCCGCGTATCCGCTACTGATGCAGGAGTCATCCGCATGACCGACACCGCCATCAAGGATCCGTCGCCCGGCGCACGGCTGCGCCACCGGGCGGGCGTGATCGCAGACAGCCTGCGGCGCAATCCGACGATGCTGTTCGGCCTGTCGGTGCTGCTGATCATGGCGCTCGCATCCTTCCTCGCGCCCTATCTCGGCCTGCCCAGCCCGATGGAGCAATCGCCCCGCAACCGTTTGCAGGCCCCATCGGCCGAGGCGCTGTTCGGCACCGACATGTACGGGCGCGATCTGTTTAGCCGGGTGCTCTATGGCGGGCGGGTGTCGCTGGTGGTGGGCCTGTCGGTCGCGGCGCTGGCGACTGCGCTGGGGCTGGCTATCGGACTGGTCACCGGGTTCATGCGGCGGGTGGATGCGGTGCTGATGCGTTTCATGGATGCGCTGATGTCGATCCCGTCGATCCTCCTGGCCATTGCGCTGGTAGCGCTCTGGGGCAGCAGTGTGCTGAACGTCATTCTGGCGCTGACCATTCCTGAAATTCCGCGCGTGGTCCGTCTGGTGCGGTCGGTCGTGCTGATGCTGCGCGACCAGCTTTACGTCCAGGCGGCCATTGCCGCAGGCACCTCGACCCCGCGTATCCTGATCCGGCATATCCTGCCGAACACCATTCCGCCCCTGATCGTGCAGGCGACCTATATCTGTGCGCAGGCGGTCATATTCGAGGCGTATCTCAGCTTTGTCGGGGCGGGCACGCCGCCCGAAATTCCCAGTTGGGGGAACATCATGGCAGAAGGGCGCATGTTCTTTTTCCAGACGCCCGCCATCATCCTCTATCCCGGCGCGTTCCTTGCCATCACCGTTTTCGCGATCAATACCTTTGGCGACGGGCTGCGCGATTCGCTGGATCCGCGTATGCAAAGGAGGATCTGAGCCATGACAGAGACCGCCTATGTTCCCCGCGCCATTGATCGCACCGCCCAGCCGGTGCTGGAACTGGACGATCTGCGCACTCATTTCGATACCCGCGACGGCGTGGTCAAGGCGGTGGACGGGCTGAGCTTTGACATCCGCCCCGGCGAGATCCTGGGTATCGTGGGCGAGTCGGGCTGCGGCAAGTCCATTACCTCCCTGTCGATCATGCAACTGGTGCCCAGCCCGCCCGCGCGCTATGCCTCGGGCGAAATCCGCTATAAGGGGCGCGATTTGCTGAAGGCCAGCGATGCCGAAATGCGACGCATCCGCGGCAATGACATCTCGATGATCTTTCAGGATCCCATGTCGTCGCTGAACCCCGTGCTGAGCATAGGCGACCAGTTGACCGAGGCAATCATGCTGCATCAGGGGATGGGGCGAAGGGCTGCGCTGGACCATGCGCAGGAAATGATGGAGTTGGTGCACATCCCCGAACCGCGCCGCCGCCTCAGTGAATATCCGCACCAGTTGTCGGGCGGGATGCGCCAGCGTGTGATGATCGCGATGGCGCTGTCCTGCAACCCTTCGCTTCTGATCGCGGACGAGCCGACAACGGCGCTCGATGTCACCATACAGGCCCAGATCCTGGCGCTGATGGAGGAGATCCGGGACAAGCTGCAGACCGCGATCATCCTGATCACGCATGATCTGGGCGTCGTGGCGGAGATGTGCGACCGCGTGCTGGTCATGTATGCCGGCCGAAAGGTGGAAGAAGCTGACGTGATCGAAATTTTCGAGCGACCGCAGCATCCCTACACGCGCGGCCTGATGCGGTCGGTGCCGCGCATCACTGGCGATGATGCGCCCGATCATGGCACGCGCCTGTCCGAAATCCCCGGCATCGTGCCCGCGTTGACGGCGCTGCCGCCGGGCTGCACCTTTGCCGCGCGCTGCAAATACGCCACCGATCTGTGCCGCGCGGAATATCCGCCGCTCGAGGCCAAGAGGCCGGGCCATCTGGCCGCTTGCTGGGAAAGCGATGTGTTGCCGGAGTGGGTGCTATGACCGGGGCGGCGCCGCTTCTGGAGGTCAGGAACCTTGCCAAGCATTTCCCGATCAGAGGCGGGCTGCTGAACCGTGAGCAGGCCCGCGTCTATGCGGTTGACGGGATCTCTTTCACCGTCGCCGCGGGCGAAACGCTGGGTATCGTCGGCGAATCCGGCTGCGGCAAATCCACCGTGGGCAAGACGATCCTGAGGCTGGAGAACCCGACGGGCGGGCAGATCCTGCTGAAGGGCGAAGATATCACCCACCTGAGCCGCAGCGAGATGCTGCCCCACCGGCGCGAGATGCAGGTGATCTTTCAGGATCCCTATGCTTCGCTCAACCAGCGGATGCGGGCGCAGGATATCGTGGCCGAACCTTTGGGCAATTTCGACACCGGCAGCCGCCGCGCCCGGCTGGAGAAGGTCGCGGACCTCTTTGCCCGCGTCGGTTTGCGCTCCGATGCGATGCACCGTTTCCCTTATGAGTTTTCGGGCGGGCAGCGCCAGCGGCTGGGCATTGCCCGCGCGTTGGCGCTCAGCCCCGAGATCATCATCGCGGACGAGCCGGTATCGGCGCTGGATGTATCGGTACAGGCACAGGTCGTGAACCTGATGATGGATCTGCAGCAGGAAATGGGCCTCAGCTATCTGTTCATCGCGCATGATCTGGCGATCGTGCAGCATATCAGCCACCGTATCGGTGTGATGTATCTGGGCAAGATGGTGGAAATCACCGATAAGCGCAGCCTGTTCCGCGATCCGCAGCATCCCTATACTCAGGCGCTGCTGGATTCGATCCCGGTGCCGGATCCGCGCAGGCGCAAGGCGCGCATGGTGCTGAAGGGCGACGTTCCCAGCCCGCTGAACCCGCCCAAAGGCTGCAGCTTCAACACCCGCTGCCCTTTTGCCTTCGACCGCTGTTTCCATGACGAACCAAAGCTGCAGGAGGTGGCGCCCGGCCACATGGCCGCGTGCCATCTGCGCGATGCCGCCTGACCTGAACCGGAGCCATGCCATGAGCGACCCCATCACCGGCCTTGATCTGACCCGTCGCCTTGTCGCGTTTGACACGATCAATCCGCCCGGCAACGAGGCGGAGTGTTTCCGCTACCTCGCCGGGCTGCTGGAACACGGGGGGTACCAGCTGACCTGGCATGACTGGCGCCCCGGTCGCCCCAATCTGATCGCGCGCCTGCCCGCGACAGAACCGGCGAAACATGCGCCGCTGGTCTACTCGGGGCATCTGGATACCGTGCCGCTAGGACAGGCAACGTGGAGCGAGGATCCCTTTGCCGGCGAGGTGAAGGATGGCCGGCTTTACGGGCGCGGCACGTCCGACATGAAAGCAGGCGTTGCCGCCTTTGTCGTTGCTGCGTTGCGACTGGCTGTGGAACCGCTGCGTCACGCCGAGATCCAGTTGATCATCACTTCGGGCGAAGAAACCGGCTGCGAGGGGGCGCTGGCTCTGGCGCAGACGGATCTTCTGGGGGATGCGGCCGCGCTGATCATCGCCGAGCCGACGGATAACCGTGCGCTGTGCGGTCACAAGGGGGCGCTTTGGATGAACCTTGTGCATGAGGGGGTGACTGCCCACGGATCCATGCCGGACAAGGGGCGCAATGCGATTTTCGCGGCGATCGAAAGCATCGACCGGCTGCGGCGCCATGATTTCGGCGTTCAGGCGCATCAGGTGATGGGCGGGCCGACACTGAATGTGGGCAATATGCAGGCGGGGCTGAATGTCAACTCAGTGCCCGATCTGGCGCGGGTCGGAGTGGATATACGCTCCGTCGTCGGGCAGACCAATGCGGGCATCCGCGAGGATCTGCAGCGGCTTCTGGGGGAAGAGGTCCGGCTGGAGCCACTGACCGACATGGACAATGTCTATACCGATTTCGATGATCCGTGGATGAAAAGTGTGTTTGCCACCACCGAAGAAATTCTGGGCGCCGCCGCCGAGGTCGCCACCGCCACTTATTTCACCGATGCGTCAGTGTTGAAACCGGCGATGGGCCACCCCCCCACGCTGATCATGGGGCCGGGGGTGATGGCAATGGCGCATCAGACGGACGAGTATTGCGAGATTGACCGGCTTGATCCCTGCATCGATGTGTTCACCCAACTGGGTCGCGATCACATTTCCTGATGGCGCATTGTCTGATCTGCGGCGCCGAGCTAAGCCGTTCGGCGGACAGGTGCCGCGCCTGCGGCACGGTTCAGCCGCAGCGCCGCATCGGCGGCACCATCGCCCTGGCGGTTCTGGTGGCCGGGCTGGTTCTGGCTGCGCTGGTGGCGATCCTGCTCTAGCCGGCCTGCGGACCGGTCCAAAAGTACCGTCCTGCGCGCTTTCAACCAAATCTTGGGGGGGTGACCGGCACGCTCCTTGAGGCAAGACGGCTTTCGTGCGCCAAAGACCGATTAAATGAGTTGGTTCAGCATTCTGCTCTCCAACCATTCCCCGTCGCTTCACGTATTTCGTCCAACGAAACCTCGCCCCCTGCGCAAGAGCGGTGATGAGCCGAACACAGGGGACGCAGGCCGGACCTTACAGATCCATCAGCAACCGGCGCGGGTCCTCCAGTGCCTCCTTGACGCGGACGAGGAATGTCACCGCCCCTTTGCCGTCCACGATCCGGTGGTCATAGCTGAGTGCCAGATACATCATCGGGCGGATCCTGACCTCGCCCTTGATCGCTATTGGACGATCCTGAATCTTGTGCATGCCCAGAATGCCCGATTGCGGCGGGTTCAGGATGGGCGAGGACAAAAGCGAGCCATAGACGCCGCCATTGGAAATGGTGAAAGTGCCGCCCTGCATATCCTCCATCGCCAGTTTGCCATCGCGCGCCTTTGCGCCCATTTCAGCGATGGATTTTTCGATCTGAGCAAAGCCCATTGCATCCACGTCGCGGATTACGGGGACGACGAGCCCGGTGGGCGTGCCGGCGGCAATGCCCATATGCACGAAATTCTTGTAGACGATATCGGTGCCGTCAATCTCGGCATTGACCTCGGGAACCTCGTGGAGTGCATGTACGCAGGCCTTGGTGAAGAAGGACATGAAGCCAAGCTTGACACCATGTTTCTTCTGGAATTCCTCTTTGTATTCCGTGCGCAGGGCCATCACTTCGGTCATGTCCACCTCGTTATAGGTGGTCAGCATGGCGGCGGTGTTCTGGCTGTCCTTCAAGCGGCGCGCGATGGTCTGGCGCAGGCGGGTCATCTTGACCCGTTCCTCGCGGTCCGCATCACCGGCCGGGGAGGGGGCGCGCGGTGCGGGGGCAGGCGCCTCGGGCGCTTTGGCTTCCGGAACCGGCTCGGTCTTGCGGGCTTTGGCCACATCATCTTTCATGATGCGCCCGTCGCGGCCCGTGCCGGTGATCTGATCGGCGCTGAGACCGGCCTCGGCCATCGCCTTGCGTGCGGAAGGGGCGTTCTGCACATCCTTCATCTGGTCGCCGCCTGCCTCGGGCGGCTGGTATTGCGCATCATGCGCCGGGGCGGTTTCGGTGGCCTGTGCCACGCCTGCATCGCTGCCCGAAGACAGCACGGCCAGCTTGCCGCCCGCCTGCACGGTTTCGCCCTCGGCCGCGAGAATTTTGGCCAGCCTCCCCGCGCCCGGTGACGGCACCTCGACCGAGACCTTGTCGGTTTCCAGCTCGCACAGCATTTCATCTGCCTCGACCTTGTCGCCGGGTTTCTTGAACCATGTGCTCACCGTCGCCTCGGACACCGATTCGCCCAGAGTGGGCACCATCACGTCGATCGACGCGCCCCCCGTGCCGGTCGACTGTTCGACCTGATCACTGCCTTCCGTTCTGGCGGCTTTGGGTGCGGGCTTTTCGGCCGGTTTCCCGGCAGGTTTGCCAGCGGCGCCCTCCTGAATCGTGGCGAGCAGGGCATCGACTCCGACTGTCTCCCCCTCGGCGACGATGATGTCGCCCATCGTGCCGGCGGCGGGGCTGGGCACTTCGACGGTGACCTTGTCGGTCTCCAACTCGCAGAGCATTTCGTCTGCCTCTACCTTGTCGCCGGGTTTCTTGAACCAGGTGGCGACGGTCGCCTCGGAAACGGATTCGCCCAATGTCGGGACGCGGACTTCGGTGCTCATGGTTTAATTTCCTTTGATGGTCAGCGCGTCGTCAACCAACGCTTCTTGCTGTGCTTTATGCTGGCTGGCGAGGCCAGTTGCGGGGGATGCCGATGCGGCGCGTCCGACATATTGAGGGCGCGTGTGATCGGCGCCGATCCGGGTCAGGACCCATTCGATATTCGGCTCGATGAAGGACCAGGCTCCCTGGTTCTTTGGCTCTTCCTGGCACCAGACCATTTCAGCCTGCTTGAACCGGTCCAGCTCCTTGACCGACGATTGCGCAGGGAAGGGATAGAACTGCTCGTAGCGCATCAGGTAGATATCGGTGATCTCGCGCCTGTCGCGCTCTTCCAGAAGGTCGAAGTAAACCTTGCCGGAACACATGACGACACGCTTGATCTGGTCATCGGGAACGAGAACAGTTTCCGAATTTCCGTATTGCGCGTCGTCCCACAGCACCCGGTGAAAGCTGGAGCCTATGGTGAAATCCTCAGCCCGCGACACGGCCATCTTGTGACGCAAGAGGGATTTCGGCGTCATCAGGATCAGCGGCTTGCGGTAGGTACGATGCAGCTGGCGGCGCAGGATGTGGAAGTAATTCGCTGGAGTCGTGCAATTGGCGACGATCCAGTTATCCTGCCCGCACATCGTCAGGAACCGTTCCAACCGGGCAGAGGAATGTTCGGGTCCCTGGCCTTCATAGCCGTGCGGCAACAGGCAGACGAGGCCGGACATGCGCAACCATTTGGATTCGCCCGAACTGATGAACTGGTCGAACATGATCTGCGCGCCGTTGGCAAAATCGCCGAACTGCGCCTCCCACAGGGTCAGCGCATTGGGCTCGGACAGCGAATAGCCATACTCAAAGCCGCAGACCGCGTATTCGGACAGCATGGAGTCGATGACCTCATACCGGGCCTGCCCCTCGCGGATGTTGTTCAGCGGGTAATACCGCCCCTCGTCATCCTGGTTGATCAGAGCCGAATGGCGCTGGCTGAACGTGCCGCGCGCGCTGTCCTGCCCGGACAGGCGCACCGGGAACCCTTCGAGCAGCAGAGAGCCAAAGGCCAGAGCCTCGCCCGTCGCCCAGTCAAAGCCGGTGCCGGATTCGAACATCCGTGCCTTGGCATCCAGAATGCGCTGCACAGTCTTGTGAGTGGGAAAGCCGTCGGGCACGCGGCTGAGGGTCGTACCGATCTGGTGGAACGTCTTTTCCTCAATCGCGGTCTGACCGCGCTGGTAATCCTCCAGCTTGCGCCGCAGATGCGACCATTTTCCATCCAGCCAGTCCGCCTTGTTGGGCTTGTAGCCGGTGCCGGCCTCAAATTCGTCTGACAGAAAGGACTGGAACGCATCCTTCATATCCTCGATTTCCCCCTCGGGGATCAGCCCGTCCTTGACCAGCCGGTCTGTGTAGAGCGTCAGCGTGGTCTTGTGCTGCTTGATCTCCTTGTACATCAAAGGGTTGGTGAACATGGGCTCGTCGCCCTCGTTATGCCCGAAGCGGCGATAGCAGATGATGTCCAGCACCACGTCCTTGTGGAACTTCTGGCGGAATTCAGTGGCGACGCGCGCGGCATGTACCACGGCCTCGGGATCGTCGCCATTGACGTGGAAAATCGGCGCCTCAACCATCAGCGCGATATCAGTGGGGTAGGGGCTGGAACGGCTGAAATGCGGCGCTGTGGTGAACCCGATCTGGTTGTTCACCACGATATGGATAGTGCCTCCCGTACGGTGGCCCTTCAGACCCGACAGGCCGAAACATTCCGCAACCACCCCCTGACCGGCAAAGGCCGCATCGCCATGCAGCAGGATCGGCAGCACCTTGGTGCGGTCGATATCATTCCGCTGATCCTGCTTGGCGCGGACCTTGCCCAGAACCACGGGGTTCACCGCCTCCAGATGGCTGGGGTTGGCGGTCAGCGAAAGGTGCACGGTATTGCCGTCAAATTCCCGGTCGGAACTGGCGCCCAGATGGTATTTCACATCGCCCGATCCATCCACATCCTCCGGCTTGAAGCTGCCACCCTGAAACTCGTTGAAGATGGCGCGAAATGGCTTGCCCATCACGTTTGCCAAAACCGAAAGACGGCCCCGGTGAGGCATACCGATGGCGATTTCCTCAACCCCCAAGGCCCCGCCGCGCTTGATGATCTGCTCCATTGCGGGGATCAGGGATTCGCCGCCATCAAGGCCAAAGCGTTTCGTGCCCATGTACTTGACATGCATGAATTTCTCGAAACCCTCGGCCTCGACCATCTTGTTCAGGATCGCCTTGCGCCCCTCGCGGGTAAAGGTGATCTCCTTGTCATATCCCTCGATCCGTTCCTTCAGCCATGCCGCCTGCTCGGGATCCGAGATATGCATGAACTGCAGGGCGAAGGTTCCGCAATAGGTGCGGCGTACGATCCCCATGATCTCCCGGATCGTGGCAATTTCCAGCCCCAGAACGTTGTCGATGAAGATCGGGCGGTCCCAGTCCGCGCCGTTGAAACCGTAGCTTTCGGGATCCAGCTCGGGGCGGAAAGGCTGATCGCGCAGACCGAGCGGATCGAGATCGGCAATCAGGTGGCCTCGGATGCGGTAGGCGCGGATCAGCATGAGAGCGCGGACCGAATCCAGCACCGCGCGCTGAACCGCCGCATCATCGACCTTGATCCCTTTCTCGCGCGCCTTCCGGGTCAGCTTTCGGCCAACCTCCCCCGGCTCCGGCTCGGCAGGGTACTGGCCGGTAAGGGCGCCGGTCAGATCGTCCTGCGGCATGGGCGGCCAGTCGGAACGGGCCCAGGACGGACCTGCGGCTTCGGCGGTGACATCCTCGCCCTCATCGCCCATTGCGGCAAAGAATTTCTGCCATGCCTCATCAACCGTGACGGGATCGCTCGCGTAGCGGGCGTAAAGCTGTTCGAGATATTCCGCGTTATGCCCCTGCATGAAGCTGGACGCGCGAAACGAATCGTTCGGGGATTGGTCGGTCATTGGATTACCTCAGAGAGATCGGGGCAAGATGGGCTGGAAACGCGGGCCACGCGGCAAGAGTTGCACGCTTTGGCCCGCGCAGACATGGGGCGTACGGCCTAGCCGATGGCCTCCACCACGGCTTCGCCCAGACCTGCCGGGCTTTCAGCAACAACGATACCGGCGCTGCGCATCGCTTCGATCTTGTCCTCGGCGCCGCCCTTGCCGCCCGCAACGATGGCACCTGCGTGGCCCATGCGGCGGCCTGCAGGGGCCGTTCGCCCGGCAATGAAACCCGCAGTCGGCTTCCAGCGGCCGCGCTTTTTCTCGTCCGCCAGGAACTGAGCGGCCTCCTCTTCGGCCGAGCCGCCGATTTCGCCGATCATGATGATCGAATGCGTTTCGTCATCGGCCAGAAACCATTCCAGCACGTCGATATGTTCGGTTCCCTTGATCGGATCGCCGCCGATCCCGACGCAGGTGGACTGGCCCAGCCCGACATCGGTTGTCTGTTTGACCGCCTCATAGGTCAGCGTGCCCGAACGACTGACAACACCGCAGGACCCACGCTTGTGGATATGACCGGGCATGATGCCGATCTTGCAGGCGTCCGGCGTAATGACGCCGGGGCAGTTGGGGCCTATCAGGACGGATTTCGTTCCCTCCAATGCGCGCTTGACGCGCATCATGTCGAGGACCGGGATACCTTCGGTGATGCATACGATCAGCTCCATTTCGGCGTCGATCGCCTCAAGGATACTATCGGCGGCGAAAGGTGGCGGCACATAGATCACGGATGCGTTCGCCTGCGTCTCGCTGCGCGCCTCGTGCACCGAGTTGTAGACGGGAAGGTCCAGATGCGTCTGCCCGCCCTTGCCGGGAGTTACGCCCCCGACCATTTTTGTGCCGTAGGCGATGGCCTGTTCGGTGTGGAATGTCCCCTGTGAGCCGGTCAGGCCTTGGCAGATGACACGTGTATTTTCGTCTACGAGGATTGCCATGTGGGCGTCCTTCTTCGATGCAGGCATGGGCCTGCGTTGATTTTCGGTCAGTCAGGCGCTGCGGCCTGCTTGCAACTCAGCCCTTGACGGCCTTCACGATCTTCTGCGCGCCATCCTTCAGGTCATCGGCGGCAATCACGTCGAGGCCGGAATTGTTGATGATCTCCTTGCCCTGCTCGACATTGGTGCCTTCCAGGCGCACGACCAGCGGCACTTTCAGGCCGACTTCCCTGACCGCCGCAACGACACCGTCGGCGATCACGTCGCAGCGCATGATGCCGCCAAAGATGTTGACCAGAATGCCTTTGACCTGCGGATCGGAGGTGATGATCTTGAAGGCTTCGGTGACCTTCTCCTTGGTCGCGCCACCGCCCACATCGAGAAAATTCGCAGGCTCGGCACCGTAGAGCTTAATGATGTCCATTGTCGCCATGGCAAGCCCGGCGCCATTCACCATGCAGCCGATCTCGCCGTTCAGCGCGATATAGTTCAGATCATACTTCGATGCTTCCAGCTCCTTGGCATCCTCCTCGGTGGTGTCGCGCAGTTCGGAAATATCGCTGTGGCGATAGATGGCATTGGAATCGAAGCTCATCTTGGCGTCGAGGCATTTCAGATCACCCTTGTCGGTCACGATCAGCGGGTTGATCTCCAGCATCTCCATGTCCTTTTCCATGAACATCCTGTAAAGCGTGCCCATCAGCGCGACGCATTGCTTGACCTGCGCGCCCTCCAGCCCAAGGTTGAAGGCGATGCGGCGGCCGTGGAATGCCTGATACCCGGACGCGGGGTCGATCGAGAGGCTGAGGATCTTTTCCGGCGTATTCTCGGCCACTTCCTCGATGTCCATGCCGCCTTCGGTCGAGGCGACGAAACTGACGCGGGATGTCTGACGATCCACCAGCAGGGCCAGATAGAATTCGCGGCCGATGCCCGAACCGTCCTCGATATAGATGCGGTTGACTTGTTTGCCGGCGGGGCCGGTTTGCTTGGTCACGAGCGTGCGGCCCAGCATGCGCTTGGCTTCGGTCGCGGCCTCCTGCACGGATTTGGTCAAGCGCACACCGCCTGCCTCGCCCGCGCCCGGCTCCTTGAATGTGCCCTTGCCGCGGCCGCCCGCATGGATCTGCGCCTTGACGACCCAGATCGGTCCGTCCATTTCACTGGCGGCGCTTTTGGCCTCTTCGGCGCGCAGAACGACGCGGCCCTCCGATACCGGCGCCCCGTAGGAGCGCAGCAGCGCCTTGGCCTGATACTCGTGGATGTTCATGCAATCTGTCCCGTTTCTTTTCCTAGCTGTGATATACATAGACAGGTTCACGCAAATGAAACTGTCTTTTGCCCCACGAGTGCCATAAAGCAACATTTTTGTCAGTTTGTGATCACAGCGTTTGAGCGTGTGATCACATATTTTGCTCTTGCCGTGCCTAGTTCAGGAATTGGCGCGGCAAAAGTGACTCGCAGCCTGACGGTCCAGCTCAACTGGACATGCTGGCTGTAATATCAGAGGGATCAGCCCTACATGAAGGTCTTGAGGTGCCGGGGCAGCCATGCCGGCCGGTTGGGATCGCAACGTCACGGGGGAAGGGATAGCCTATGGCAATACTGACATTCCTTTTGCACCTGGCCGGTGCGATCATGCTGCTGCTCTTCGCGGTGAAAATGGTGCGCAGCGGGATCGAGCGCAGTTTTGGTGCCTCCTTCCAGCGATGGCTGACCGAGAATAACAGTCTGATCGGATCTGGCGCCACCGGTGTGATGCTTTCGCTGATCCTGCAAAGCTCGGCCGCGGTAACACTTCTGGCAGCAGGCTTTGCTGCCGCAGGGTATCTGGCGTTTCCGGCGGGGCTGGCGGTGGTGCTGGGGGCTGATCTGGGGTCGGCGCTGATCATTCAGGTGTTGTCGTTCCGGCTCGAATGGCTGGTCCCGCTGCTGCTGACGGTGGGCGGCTTTCTGGTCGTGAAAGTCGACGGACGGCAGCTGCGGCAGGTGGGGCGGGTTCTGATGGGCGTCGCCTTCATTCTGATCTCCCTGCAATTTCTGCGCCAGACGATGGAGCCGATTGCAGACAGCAGTTTTCTGCCCGCCGTCGCGGAATATCTTGCGCATGATTTCATTACCGCCTTTCTGGTCGGTGCGGCGCTGGCATTCGTGATGCATTCCAGCGTGGCTGCGATCCTGATGTGTGCGACACTGGTTCACATCGGCGCGCTCCCTTTTGCGGCCGGGCTGTCGCTCGTGCTGGGGGCGAACCTGGGCAGCGCGGGGATCCCGGTCTATCTGACGCGCGGAATGGCGGCGGAAGGACGGCGCGTGCCGCTGGCCAACCTGATCCTGCGGGGTGCCTGGGCGCTAGGCGCGCTGCTTGTCATCAATCTTGCGCTGGACCCGGCATTGCTGCTGATCGTGTCGCCGGAACAATCGCTGATTTATTCCCATATCGGGTTCAACTTTTCCCTGCTGATCGTGGCGCTGCCGCTCTGCCGCCCTGTCGGGCGTTTCATGGTGGCGCTGCTTCCGGTGCGCGCGCAGGTGGCCTATGATCGTCCCGACGAGGTGAGCGTGCTGGACCACGGGGTGCTGGAATCGCCGCAAATGGCCATTGCCAGCCTGAAGCGCGAACTCCTGCGCATGATGGGGTTGGTCGAGAGGATGTTCGAGCCGGTGCAGCGCCTGTACGAGTCGGGCGACAAGGCCGGGATGCGGGCGATCCGGGCGCAGGACGCAGCGGTCAACGCCGCCCTTTTGCAGATCAGGCGCTATATTGCCGCTATTCCCATCGACACCTATACCAAGGATGAGGTCAAGACGGTGCGCAGCCTGATGGATTACGCCATCCGGCTGGAGGCGGCGGGCGATCTGGTTTCAGGCCAGTTTCTGGATATTGCCGCCGAAAAACGCGACCAGCAAACGACGCTCTCCCCAGAAGGCTGGTCCGAACTGGTGCATATGTTCGAGGCGGTGCGGGCTAATTTCAGGCTGGCCGGGAACGTGCTGATCTCGGACGATCTGGAAAGCGCCCGCGCGCTGGTGACCGAGAAGACCGAAATCAAACAGACCGAAAGGCGCAGCCGCAAGCATCACCTGCAACGGCTGTCGGCGGGGCGCAAAGACAGCTTTGACTCCAGCAACATTCACCTGGAAACGCTGCGGGCGCTGCGCGATCTGAACGGCCATGTGGCGGCGGTGGCTTATCCGATTCTTTATCGCAATGGTCAGTTGCTGGAAACGCGGCTGATCCGGACCGTGCAGACGGAGGCAGAAGGCTGAGCGCGGCTCAGATGATCGCCGTTTCCAAGTAGGGCGTCCCGGCCGCGATCCGCTCAAAATGAAACGGCGTCAGGTCAAGCGTGCGATACTGCCCGCAGGCGAGCCATTCCGCGGTGCCGCGCCCCATCGCGGGCGCCTGTTGCAGGCCGTGGCCGGAGAAGCCGTTCAGGAACAGAAAATTCGGCAGGTCGGGATGCGGCCCGGTGATGGCGTTCTGATCGAAACTGTTCATCGCGTAATGGCCGGCCCATTCGCGCAGGACCCGGATCGCCTCGAATTGCGGAATGCGCGTGGCGATGGCGGGCCAGACGTGATCCATCCAGAGGCTCTGGTCCATCTCGAAATCATCCGGAGCAACGGCCGGGTCAATATGGCTATGCGCCCCCGCCATGTAGGTATCACGGCCATCCTGGCGAAAATGCACGCCCGAGGGATCGACTGTCAGTGGCAATTCGCGGTCCAGCGGCTGTGCCGCTGAGAAGGTCCAGGTGTAACGTTTGCGCGGCTCTACGGGGAGATCGATTCCCACCATCGCGGCGGTGATCGCGGCGCGCGGTCCGCTGGCATTGACCAACTGGCCGCAGGCGATTCGCTCGCCCGTGGCCAATGTAACGCTCTGGACCCGTCCCGCTCCGGTATTGATCGCCACCACCTCGGCCGCGAGAAACGTCACCCCGCGTTCGCGCGCGGACCGGCGCCAGCAGTCAAAGACCGCCATGTAATCCCAATATCCCTCGTCTGTGGTATTGATGCTGCCCAGCACGATATCGTCCAGCGCATAGAAGGGGTAGGCCTCGGCGATCCGGTCCGGGGTCAGCAGGCGCGTCTGTGCACCTTCTGCGATCTGCACGGCATGGCTGGCACGCAAGGCATCTGCGCCGGCTTGGGTATCGGCCAGATACATGTAACCGTAATTCTGGATCTTCAGATGCGGCACGCGGTCATCGCCGCCCATATGGTGCCGCAAATTCTGAATGAAATGAGCGCCAAACTGGGAAATGCGCACATTCAGGGCCGAGCTGAACTGCTGGCGGATGCAGGAATTGGTATGCCCGGTCGAGCATTTCTGGTAAGTCGGGTCGCGATCGATCACGAGGATCCGGCCGTCGAAATCCGGCTGCTCGGTCAGGAACCACGCCGTTGCAGCGCCCATCATGGCGCCCCCGATGATGATCACGTCATAGCTGTCATGCGCGGCGGCGGAGACGTAACTGTTGGGAGGCATGGGTAGGGCTCCTTTGGCGTGCATGCCGCAAACCATTGCGAGGGGAGCGGCAAAACACAAGCCGCCGTATGGCGTGCCCGACATGCCAACTAAGGACACACGGCGAATTTTTATCCGATCAAAAAAGTCAGGTTGACATATCTGATCGAATAGCTCAGGTATTAAAACCTAGCAGCCACCCCGCCTGGCACTGTGAGGGCAAAAGGGGAAGCCGACGGATGTTCACAGATAGGATGCGCTATGCGCCTTCAGCTCGACCCTCAGCCCCTTGTGCCCCGGATTGGCCCGGCTGTCACCCCGCGCCCCACCGCAACTGAAGTCATGCAACGGTGGCAGGAGGTCGGCGGTGTTGAGGGATTCAGTCTGGAATGGATGCTGGACCGCATGTGTACCCCTCAGGAGGCTTTGACATGACCCTTCAGCCAAAGACCATCGAATGCGGCCAGCCTGCACAGGATCTTCCCACATATGATGCGCAGCATCTGGTGATGAATGGCGATCAGGCGCGGATCGTGCTGGACGACAAGGTATATACCCTGCGCATCACCCGCGCCGGCAAGCTGATCCTGACGAAATGAGTGCGCATGTTCCATCACGCGGCGGCGCTCCGGTAGGCCAACTCGCGCATATGCCGGGGATCGAGGCTGCATCGGTCCTGTATCTGCGTCTGTGGTGCGAGAGCGCCGACAGCCGCCAATCCGTGCGGGATGATTTTACAGCGGCCCTGGGTCCCGATCATGGTGCCGCGGCGTCGGATGCGTGGAGCTCGCTCATGGATCTGTGCGTCGATTACTGCCGCCGCCCGCTCATGAGGCACTCGGTCACCTGCAAATGTCTGGGGGCTGACGAATCCTGCTTTGCCAATTTCGTCGCCACGGCGGCGACCGGCGCACGCGAGGATGCGTTGCTGATGGCGACGCTGATCGTGCGTGTCGACATGGCACCGGTCCTCACATCGCTTGCCTGCGAATGCGGGCTGGCGTTGAAATCCATGGCGCTGAAATCCATGGCGCTGGCCGCATCGCGCGATCCCGCGCGGCATTTGGCCATGTCTGCCACGCTCCACTGAAGGACCGATTTGCCTATGACACGTCTCTTTCTTAGCACGACCGCGATTGGCCTTGGCCTGATGATGCCCGCCTTTGCCGCGACGAAGGCGGAGGTTCTGACAACCTATGCCGACATCGCCGCCGCAGGGTATGAGGACAGCGCCATTGCGGCACGCAACCTGAAAGAGGCAGTTACCGCCCTGACCGATGCGCCCTCGGCTGACACCCTCCATGCCGCGCGCGCGGCATGGATTGCAGCGCGGGTGCCGTATCAGCAGACCGAGGTGTTCCGTTTCGGCAACCCCATCGTCGATGACTGGGAGGGCAAGGTGAATGCGTGGCCGCTGGATGAGGGGCTGATCGATTATGTGGATGCCGGGTATGGTGGCGGTTCGGACGAGAATGATCTGAAGGCACTGAACGTTATCGCCAATCCCAGCTTTACCCTGTCGGGGCGCGAAGTGGATGCAAGCCGGATCACGCCCGAACTGCTGGCGGATACGTTGCACGAGGCGGGCGGCGTCGAGGCGAATGTGGCCACCGGCTATCACGCCATCGAGTTTCTGCTGTGGGGGCAGGACCTGAACGGCACCGATGCGGGCGCGGGCGAGCGGCCCTGGACCGATTACGCGGCAGGCGATGACTGCACGAATGATAATTGTGACCGCCGGGCGGAATACCTGACTGCTGCGACCGATCTGCTGATCAGCGATCTGGATTGGATGGCCGATCAGTGGAAAGAGGATGGCGATGCCCGCGCGGCGGTGATCGAATCGGACTCCGCCGGTATATCCGCAATGCTGACCGGCATGGGCAGCCTCAGCTATGGCGAACAGGCAGGCGAACGCATGCGCCTGGGCCTGATGCTGAACGATCCCGAAGAGGAACATGATTGCTTCTCGGACAATACGCATAACAGCCATTACTACGATGGTCTGGGCATCCAGAACGTCTATACGGGCGAATATATGCGCATTGATGGCAGCATGGTCACGGGCGCATCGCTGTCGGATCTGGTAGCTGAAACCGATCCCACGCTGGATGCCGAAATGCAGGCCAAACTGTCGACGACAATGCGCGCGCTGGGCCGGATCAAGACAGCGGCCGAGGCAGGCACCGCCTATGATCAGATGCTGGCGCGCGGCAACGCCGCGGGCGGTGCGCTGGTGATGGGCGGAATCGACGGGCTGGTGGACCAGACGCGTACGATCGAGCGGATCGTGACGGCGCTGGGCGTGGATGCGATCGAGTTCGAGGGCTCGGACAGTCTCGACGATCCCGAAGCGGTATTTCAGTGAAGGCGCCCGTCACAGGCAGCAGGGAAGACGGGCGGCTGCGCTGGTTTGCCCCTGTCGCGGGCGTGGTTGCGCTGGTATCTGCGGCTCCCGCGGGTGCTTGGGAATACGGCCCCTTTGCCGTGGAGACGCTGATCGAGATCCAGAACGACACTGTCGTCGATTCGAACGATTCCGCCGGAAAGATCAGCGATACCTACCTGACCATCGAGACGGCTGTTTCCATGGCCTTGGGTGCGTCAAGCTCGCTGAACCTTGCCCTGACATTCGAGCCGATGACCGATCCCTATCGCGACCGCTTTTTCGAGGATGAGGGGCTTTATGCCGAGGAACTCTTCCTCAGCCACGATCTGGGCGGGGCCGAGCTTATGCTGGGGAAATTCAACCCCGCCTTCGGCGTCGCGTGGTACGAGGCGCCGGGCATCTATGGCACCGATTTTGCTGAAGATTACCAATTGACCGAACAGGTCGGCGGCGCCGTCCTGATTCCGTTCAACATCGGTGCGTCCGAAAATGCCATATCCGTTGCAGTGTTCAACGCCGATCGTACCATCCTCAGCAAATCGCTGGGCCGCCGGCGCGATCAGAACAGCCTGCTTGCGGGCGGGGTGGGTAATACCGATGCCCCGGAAAGCATCGCCATCGCGATGAATGGCCAGATCGGCGCGACAAGCTATAACTTCGGGGTGCAGAGCCTGGCCAAGGGTGAGGGCGACACTCATGACCAGCGCGGCGCGGTTCTGGGGGTGGCGCATATGTTCGATCCGGGCCGCCCGGTTTCTGTCATGGCGGAACTTGCCTATTTTCCAGATTTCGGCGGCACCGCCCTTGCGGCACGCTATGGAACGTTCGGTGTGGCCGCGCCCTTCGGCCCGGTGACGGTAGCCGGCGTCTATGGCTGGCGCAAGCTGGACGGTGAGCGCGCCGATCATCTGGCCACGCTGACCGGAGAAGTTGAGATGGCGCCAAACCTTATCGGGTCGCTCGGCTATCGCTATGGGCGCGATGGGCCGGACAGGACACATGCAATCGGAACTCTCATTTCCTATCTATTCTAAGTCGAACCGAGCACGAGGAAACATGTCATGATCGTCTGCCATTGCCAGAACATCACCAATCACGACATAGACGCAGCCATCAACTGGATGAGGGCGGCCGATGAGACAGCCCTGATCACGCCGGGCAAGATATACCGTGCCTTGGGTAAATCGGCTGATTGCGGGGGGTGCATGCCACTCTTCCTTTCAACCATGCGGAAAAATGCTAGTATGGAAATTCCCATGACACTCCGCGGCCTTCGGACCGGGAAAACACAGGAATATTTCAATGGACGGCGACAAGAGAGTAATTGAGTACCTCAACACGGCGCTCAGGTCCGAGCTGACGGCTGTCAGCCAGTACTGGCTGCATTTCCGTATGCAAGAGGACTGGGGCCTCGGGCACATGGCCCGCAAGAGTCGCGAGGAAAGCATCGAGGAGATGCATCACGCCGACAAGCTGATCGCGCGGATCCTGTTCCTTGGCGGCCATCCGAACCTGCAAAAGCTGGACCCGCTGCGCATTGGCCAGACGCCGAAGGAAACGCTGGAATGCGATCTGGCGGCCGAACATGATGCGCGCACGCTCTATGCCGAGGCGCGCAAATATTGCGAAGAGATCGGCGATTATGTGTCGAAGATCCTTTTCGAGGAATTGATGGCGGACGAAGAGGGGCATATCGATTTTCTCGAAACCCAGCTCGATCTGGTCGGAAAACTGGGCGAAGAGAAATATGCGCTGCTTAACGCCTCGAAAATGGACGACGCTGATTAGGCTCTGCGTCGCTGCACTGATGCTTGCGGGCCCCACGCTGGCGGGCCCGCTGGACGAGCCGCATCTGGACATCGTCCCCCGTACGCAGGACGAGGCGCGCCGCGTCTTGTCCGTCACCCGGCCTGCAACCGATTTCAGCCAGCCCGAGAAGTTCGAGGAACGCCCTGCCGGCGCGGCCACAGTGCGCGTGCGCGAAACGGCCGATGCCTTTTCCGATCCTTCGGGCAACGTCACTTTCGAGGACGAGCTGAAATTCAAGGTCGGCAACGGCCTGTTCCGCAAGGTCTGGGTGTCCTCGCCGTCGTCCACGCTGGCCTCGGACGGTCTGGGGCCGCTTTATAATGCGCGGTCTTGCCAGCGCTGTCATATCAAGGACGGGCGCGGCCATCCTCCCGAAGGGACGGATGGCGATTCGGTTTCGATGTTCCTGCGCGTGTCCATCCCGGATGAGGATGCGCGCATGGAGGGGATCGAGGATTATCTGGGCACCGCGCCCGATCCCACCTATGGCACGCAGTTGCAGGATCATGCCCTGCCGGGCATTCCGGCCGAATACCGGATGCAGATCGACTATGAAGAGGTCGAGGTTCAGTTGTCCGGCGGGCAGATGGCAAGCCTGCGCAAGCCTACCTACACGGCCGCGGATCTGGGCTATGGTCCGCTGCACCCCGATGCGATGCTGAGCCCGCGCGTCGCCCCCCAGATGATCGGCCTGGGTCTTCTGGAGGCAATCCCGGCGGCCGATATTCTGGCGTGGGAGGATCCCGATGATGCAGACGGCGATGGCATATCGGGCTTCGCCAACATCGTCTGGTCCGTTGAATATGACATGCCGATGCTGGGCCGTTTCGGGCTGAAGGCCGGCGTGCCTACCGTGCGCGAGCAAAGCGCGGGTGCCTTTGCCGGGGATATCGGCATATCGAACCCGCTTTTTGCAGACCCGTTCGGCGAATGCACCACCATTCAGGACGCCTGCCAGAATGCCCCGCATGGCAATGGCGACGACCGTGAGTTCGAGATCGATGCCGAAGGGCTGGATCTGGTGACCTTCTACAGCCGCAATCTGGGCGTGCCCGCCCGCCGGAACATGGATGCGCCCGAGGTGCTGCACGGCAAGCAGCTGTTCCACGACACGGGCTGCGCATCCTGCCACCGGCCGAAATTCGTCACCCACCGGCTGGACGGACAACCCGAACAAAGTTTTCAGTTGATCTGGCCACATACCGATATGCTGCTGCACGATATGGGCGAGGGGCTGGCCGACAAACGCCCAGAGGCGCGCGCCGATGGGCGCGAATGGCGCACTGCGCCGCTGTGGGGGATCGGATTGACCGAACGCGTGAGCGGCCACACCTATTTTCTGCATGACGGGCGCGCGCGTTCGATACTGGAGGCTGTTCTGTGGCATGGCGGCGAGGCGCAGACCGCGCGGGATACCGTTGCTGCAATGCCGCCCGAGGACCGCGACGCTCTTATCTCCTATCTGGAAAGTCTTTGATCCATGCGCCTTGTCCCGTTTTTCCTGTGCCTGACCCTGCCTGCCACCGCCATGGCGCAGAGCGCCTCGGACATCATGCAGCAGGCGGTTGAAGGGCACATCCTGCCCCGCTACACCGCCCTGGCGGAAACGGGCACGGCGCTGGCACAGACAGCGGAAAAGAACTGCGCGCCAGATGATGCGGCGCTGCGTAAGGCGTATAACAGCGCGTTCGACGCGTGGATTTCGGCCAGTCATCTTCGCTTCGGTCCAAGCGAGAAAGGCGACCGGGCCTTTGCGCTGGCCTTCTGGCCCGATACGCGGGGGTTGACTCCGCGCAGCCTGCGGGGGCTGATCGAGGATGCCGATCCGGTGGTGAACAGCGCGGCAGATTACGCCGATGTGTCGATTGCTGCGCGCGGCTATTATGCGCTGGAATTCATGCTTTATGATCCTGAAATCACGGAGCAGGGCACTGCGGAATATCGCTGCGCGCTGGTTCAGGCGATGGCAGCCGACATTGCGGCGGTGACGGGTGCTATCCTGGCCGACTGGCAGGATCACTACGCGGACGCAATGCTGAACCCCGGCGAAAACAGCCCCTACCGCACAGCCGAAGAGGCCGTGCAGGAATTGTTCAAGGCGCTGACCTACGGGCTGCAATTTACCGCAGAGACAAGGATGGGCCGCCCGCTCGGCACGTTTGATGCCCCGCACCCGGCCCGCGCCGAGACGTGGCGCGCGGGCCGGTCCCTGCGCAACGTGGTGCTGTCGCTTGAATCGCTGGCCGATCTGGCGGCAATTCTGGCGCAGCGCGATCCGGCAGTTGCCGATAGTTTGCAGGACGCGTTTCAGGTCGCGCTGGAGGATGCTGAGGGGCTGGAGGATCCGGTATTTGCCGGCGTGTCGGACCCGCTGGCAAGGCTGCGGGTGGAATCGCTGCAAAGCGCCATCACTCGGGTGCGGGACATCGTTCAAACAGATCTGGGCCCCGAACTGGGCGTCGCGGCCGGATTCAACGCCATGGACGGGGATTGACCTTATGGCCAGCAGACGCGGATTCATCGCAGGCCTTTTGGCCACGGGACTGGCCCCGGCCGCGACCTGGGCCGATGCGGGAGCGCCTGCGTGGCTGGCGGCGGCGGGGCTGCCAAACGGGGGCTTCGCGCTCTGCGGCATCGGGGCGGATCTTGAGCTGCGGTTCCGCATCGCGCTGCCCGGCCGGGGGCATGCCGCCGCCGCCCATCCCGCCCGCCCCGAGGCCGTTGCCTTTGCGCGCCGCCCCGGCATTTTTGCCATCGTGATCGATTGCGCCGCAGGGCGCCAGACGGCGCAGCTGACCGCGCCCGAGGGGCGGCACTTCTACGGCCATGGCGCGTTTTCCCTGGATGGCCGGTGGCTTTATACAACGGAAAATGATTATGAAGCCGCGCGCGGGGTCATCGGTATCTGGGACGCCGCCCATGGCTATGCAAGACTGGGGGAAATGGACAGCGGCGGCACCGGCCCGCACGAGATCCGCCGGATGCCGGGCAGCGATGTTCTGGTCGTTGCCAATGGCGGCATCGAGACCCATCCCGCCTCGGGCCGCACCAAGCTGAACATACCCGTCATGCAGCCGAATCTGGCTTACATCGAAGACGGGGCAGTGAATGAAACCGCTGAACTGGCCCCCGATATGCACAAAGGATCGATCCGCCATATCGCGGTGTCGGCCTTGGGGCTGGTCGCATTCGGCCTGCAATGGCAGGGCGATGAGGATGGGCCTGCACTGGTCGGGCTGCACCGGCGCGGCGAGCCGGTGCGTCTCTGTACGGCGCCCCAAGGCGATCTGCACCGCATGCAGGGCTATATCGGCAGCGTGGCGCTGGCCGCCGGGCAGCGCGAAGTGGCGGTGACATCGCCGCGCGGCGGTCTGGTTCAAACCTATGATGTGGCGACTGCGCAACTGACCGCCAGCAGTCCAATCACGGATGCCTGCGGCGTGGCGCCGGGGCCGGGCGGGATGCTGGTGGCGTCGGGCACGGGCGATCTGTGGCGCATCGGCGGCGCACGGCCTTGCGCGCAGCATGAGGGGCTGATGTGGGACAACCATCTGGTCGCGCTCTGACCCTCAACCCTTGGCACCCTCGTCGCGCGCGTGCAGGCGGCGCATCTTCTGGTCCAGCGGCGCGACAGGCCCTTCAACAGGGGTTCCGGGGCATATTTCTTCGATGCTGAACGGCGCGACCGGCCCTGCCGGGTGGCCAAGCTCGCGCCGCCACTGGGCCAGCTGATTCGACGAATGGATATAGACGATGCGGCCCAGCCCCGCCCAGCCATGCGCCGCCGAGCACATGGGGCAATGCTCGCCCGAGGTATAGACGGTCGCAGCGGCCCTGTCTTCGGGAGTCATGTTCTGCGCAGCCCAGCGCGCCAGTTCAAATTCGGGGTGCTGGGTGGGATCGCCGCTACGCGCCCGGTTGCGCGCTTCGTGCAGCGTGCGGCCATCCGCACCGACAAGCACGGATCCAAAGGGGGCATCTCCGGCGGCCAATGCTTCTTCGGCCAGAGCGATGCAACGGTTCAGGTGGTCCTCGCGGGTCATGACAGGACTTTCTCTTGACTGATTGTGATGCGTGTCGGACGTTTATTCTAACGTCGCGCTCTCCAATCCGAAAGGCGGGACAGGCTGATCCGTGCCAGCCCTTGCAAGGCGGGAGGCACTGCGCCATGTAACCTCTGACGCGCAATTCATCGAGCGAGGCAAGACGGTATGATAGAATTAGGTGGCCAGGCCCCCGCAACAGACCTGATCAAGGACGTGACCGAAGCCGACTTCATGACCGAAGTGGTGGATCTGTCCCAGACGGTTCCGGTCATTGTCGATTTCTGGGCACCGTGGTGCGGTCCCTGCAAGACGCTGGGCCCGCAGCTGGAGGCGGCCGTGACCAAGGCGGCTGGCGCCGTGCGGATGGCCAAGGTGAACGTCGACGAGAATCAGGCAATCGCAGGCCAGTTGCGGGTGCAGTCCATCCCGACCGTCTATGCCTTCTGGCAGGGCCAGCCCATCGACGGGTTTCAGGGGGCTGTACCCCCGTCCGAGCTTGAGGCATTTGTTCAGCGCGTAGTTGCCGCTGCGGGAGGCGCGGTTGCGGAGGATACGGGCTTTGCCGACGCGGTCATTGCCGCGGATGAAATGCTGGAGGAGGGCGATGCTGCCGGCGCCGCGCAGACCTTTGCGGCGATCCTGGGTGAGGATCCGGGCAATGCAGCCGCGTTTGGCGGCATGGCACGTGCGCATATCTTGCTGGGCGAGTTGGACCAGGCCGAGGCGATCCTGAATGGCGCGCCTGCCGAAATCGGTCATGCGCCTGAAATCGAGGCCGCCCATGCGCAGCTGGCGCTGGCCCGGCAGGCAGCGGATGCGGGCCCCGTGGCCGATCTGGAGGCGGCGGTCGAGGCGGATCCGCAGGACCATCAGGCGCGTTTCGATCTGGCGCTTTCACTGGCAGCCAGCGGACAGAGCGAAGCCGCAGTCGATCACCTGCTGGAGCTGTTCCGCCGCGATGCGTCATGGAATGACGGCGCTGCCAAGACGCAGCTTTTTACAATCTTCGACGCGCTCAAGCCAAGCGATCCGGTTGCCGTGCGCGGGCGGCGCAGGTTGAGTTCGATGATATTCATTTGAGCATCCGTTGCCCACGGCTCTCGCAGGGCTAGATAGACAGAGATGACGAGCAAAACCGACTTCCCGGACCAGATCCCCTTGTTTCCGCTGACGGGTGCGCTTTTGTTGCCGCGCGCCCGCATGCCGCTGCATCTGTTCGAGCCGCGCTATCTTGCGATGCTCGACGATGCGCTCAAGACGCCCTGCCGCCTGATCGGGATGGTTCAGCCGAACAAGGTGCCGGGCCGGGCAGGCCACGGCCTCCAGACCATTGGCTGCGCCGGACGCATCACCCAGTTTTCCGAGACTGAAGACGGACGCTACATGATAACGCTTGCGGGCATGTCGCGGTTCCGCGTGCTGGAAGAGGTGGAGGGGTTCACCCCTTACCGGCGCGCCCGCGTATCCTGGGCCGGGTTCGACCGGGATTGCGGGCCGGGCGAGGATGATCCCGGTTTTGACAGAACGGCATTCCTCGAGACGCTGGCGCAGTATTTCGATGCGCAGGATTTGCAGACCGATTGGGACAGCCTGAGAGAGGCGGACGATGAGCTGCTGATAAACTCACTGTCCATGCTTCTGGGGTTCGAACCCGAAGACAAGCAGGCGCTTCTGGAGGCGCCTTCGCTCAGCACCCGGCGCGAGACGTTGATGACACTGATCGAGTTTTCCATGCGCGGCGGCGACAGCGAAGGCGTGCTGCAATGACTGCCGCCCAAGACGGACCCGCCTTTGACCGGCGCATGCTGGAGGCGCTTGTCTGCCCACGGACGCATCAGCGACTGGAATATGACGCGGCCGCGCAAGAGCTTGTCAGCCCCACCGCAAATCTCGCGTTCCCGATACGGGCCGGTATTCCCATCCTGCTTCTCAGTGAAGGACGCCCCCTGGAGTGAGTGCGGCGTGTGCGGCGCTCTTGCCACAGGTTCGCAGGGGTGAACGGTGCTGCCGGAACTTGCTGGAACCGTTCGGCGTAGTAAGCTAGGTTAATCTCTGCGTCATGCCCACGCCAAGGGTGGAGCCATGCTTCGGACGGCTCCGACAATAAGGATGTTTGCGTGAAACTCAGACTGTATCTGCCGCTTGTACCGAAATCTCTGGCCTTCGCCGCTCTGACGCTTCTTGGCACTGGCGCAGGCGCGCTCGACGCTGTGAGGTTTCAGATCGGCGGCGGGGACAAGAAGCTGAGTAAAGCTCTGACGGACGCATCCCTGGTGGTTGCCGCGCGCAAGGATGGCCGTACCGGCGCGCAGGATATCATCGCCGCCGCCAATGCCGATTATGCCAAGCTGCTGAGCGTTCTTTATGAGCGCGGCTATTACAGTGGCGTCATCAATATTTTTGTGAACGGCCGCGAGGCAGGAGGGCTTTCGCCCTTCGCCGATATGGACGGCACCCCCGATGTGACCATACGGGTTGATCCGGGCGCGCCCTTCACCTTCGGCGCCGCGCGCATTGCGCCGATTGCCCCCGGCACTGAATTGCCCGAAGAATTTGCGGTGGGCAAGCGGGCGGTTGCCCCAGCCATTGGCGATGCCGCCGAGGCGGGCATCGAGGGTTGGCGCGATGTGGGACGGGCCAAGGCGGATCTGGCCGATCAGAACATTGTCGCCAATCACAGAACTTCGACGCTCGCTGCCGATCTCACCTTGCGCCCGGGCCCGGTCGTGCGGTTCGGCGAATTGCGCCAGGTCACCGACAGCACCGTGCGCCCCGAGCGGCTGCGCCAGATTGCCGGCCTGCCCACGGGCGAGCAGTTTTCGCCCGACGAGCTGGAGAAATCTGCAAAGCGCCTGCGCCGCACCGGCGCATTCAAATCGGTATCGCTGACCGAGGCGGAGAATTTGCGCGACGGCGATGTCATGGATATCGACATGAACATCGCGGATGAAAAGCCGCACCGTTTCGGGTTTGGCGCCGAGATCAGCAGCAACGAAGGGCTTAATCTGTCAAGCTTCTGGCTGCACCGCAACCTGCTGGGCGGGGCGGAGCGTCTGCGCTTTGACGCGGCCATCGGCGGGATCGGCAGCCAGACCGGCGGGATCGATGGCGGGATGGATTACTCGGTGGGAGGCCGGTTCGAGCGTCCGGCGACCTTTGGCGCGGATACCACGCTGTTCGTCTTTGGCAAGGTTGCCCGTGAGGACGAGCCGAACTACCTGTCGGATCAGGCCACGCTGGGCTTTGGCTTCAGCCGGATCGTGACCGAGCAGCTGACGGTGGAGGCGGGGCTGGCCCTGCGCTATTCGGACGAGACGGACAGCCTTGGCAGCCGCGAGTTTTTCCACCTGCTGATTCCACTGAAGGCGACCTATGACAGCCGCGACGATGTGCTGGACCCGGCCCGCGGCTTCTACGCGCAGGCTGAGGTGACGCCTTTTGTGTCATTGGATGACACCGATTCCGGCGGCCGGATCTATCTGGACGGGCGCACCTATTATCAGGTGGACGAGGGCGGAATGTTCACTTTGGCGGGGCGGGTGCAGCTTGGCAGCATCGTGGCAGCCAGCCTTGCCGATACGCCTCAGGAATTTCTGTTCTATTCCGGCGGCGGCGACACGGTGCGAGGCCAGCCCTACCAGTCGCTGGGCGTGCCGCAGGCTGGCGGTATCACGGGCGGGCGCAGCTTTGTCGGGGCATCGGCGGAAATGCGGGTGGATCTTGCAGGCAAGTTCGATCCCGTGGCGTTTTTTGACGTCGGTTATGTCGGAGCGGAAAGCATCTATGACGGCAGCGGCCGCTGGCATAGCGGCGCGGGCATCGGGATCCGGTATGCGACCGGGATCGGCCCGATCCGCTTTGACGTCGGCTTGCCGGTCAGCGGCAGCACCGATGACGGCGTGCAAATCTATATCGGCATCGGCCAAGCGTTTTGAGGATCCTGCCCATGAGCACTGCAATCATCGCCCGCGCCGTTCAGATCACCTTGATGGCGCTTTTCATGGCCCTGCCGCTCAAGGCTGCTGCGCAGGATGATCGCGGGCTGCTGCAGGGGTTCATCGAGGATAATCTGTCGACCGAAGGCCGCTCGGTCAGGATCGAGGGGTTCAGGGGCGCCCTGTCCAGCAAGGCATCTCTGGACCTGCTGACCATCGCGGATGAGGATGGCGTCTGGCTGACGCTGAAGGATGTGACGCTGGATTGGAGCCGCCTCGCCTTGCTGCGCGGCCGCTTTCAGGTGTCTGAATTGTCGGCCGGTGAAATTCTGGTTCCCCGGCTGCCCAAGCCTCAGGAAAGCGTCGAATTACCCGATGCCGAGGCGACCGGGTTTTCGCTGCCCGATCTGCCGGTCGCGGTCAATATCGACCGGGTTGCCGCGCAAAAGATCGTTCTGGGCGCGCCGCTGTTGGGCGAGGAAGTGAGCCTTTCTCTGACGGGATCACTGAAGCTGGATGACGGGGTCGGGGATGCAAAACTGGACGTGACGCGGCTGGACCGAGACTCGGACAAGGTCGTGCTGGACGTGGGTTATTCCAACGCAGACCACCGGCTGGCCATTGATCTGACCGCGGTCGAGGCGGCGGGCGGTCTCCTTGCGACCAGGATGGGCATTCCCGGCGCGCCGTCCATCCTTCTGAAGGTCGCGGGCGATGCGCCGCTTGAGGATTTCTCGGCTGACATCAGCCTTGATACCGATGGCGAGCGGCGTATCGGCGGCACTGTCGCTGTTCAGACCCCCGCCCCCGACCCGGACGCCCCCGATACAGGACGGCCTTTGACATTTGCCGCCGATATCGGCGGCGATATCGCGCCTGTCTTCGCCCCGGAATACCGCGCCTTCTTTGGCCGTGAAATCACGCTGGTGGTTCGCGGATCAAAGCCGGCCGGGGGCGGGCTTGGCATCGACGTCCTGTCCCTGAAGTCGGCTGCGCTGACGCTGGACGGCACGTTGCAGCTGGACGCGGATAACTGGCCGAGCAGTTTTGATCTGACGGGGCGTGTCGCATCACAGGATGGCTCGCCCGTTCTGCTGCCGCTCAGCGGACCCAAGACAACGCTCGACAACCTTGATCTGAAGCTTGGCTATGACCGGGCGACGGGCGATGCATGGCGCCTGTCGCTGGATGGGCAGGGTGTTGTGCGGGACGAATTGACGCTGGACAGCGCGCAGGTTGTCGGCGGCGGCACACTCATCCCACGCAAGGGCGATGCGGCCGGTCATGTTGACGGCGCGCTCGATATCGTGGCGAGCGGTCTTGAACTGGCAGACCCCGATCTGAAAACGGCTCTGGGGGATGCGTTGTCGGGCGCCGTCGCATTTGACTGGACTCAAGGATCGCCGTTTCATCTGACATCGCTGGCGCTGAAGGGGCAGGATTTCAATGTCGATGGCAGTGCTGACATCACCGGTCTGTCCAAACCCATATCGCCGCGTGTTTCCGCCTCTGTCACCGTCAAGGCGTCCGATCTGGCACGGTTCGCCGGGATCGCCGGCACCGATCTGCAAGGCGGCGCGGACGTGAAGATCGACGCCGATGCGGCGCCTTTTGATGGCTCCCTCAAGGTGTCGGTGCGGGGCGCAGCGCAGGATCTGGCCATCGGCCAGCCCCGCCTCGATCCGCTTCTGGCCGGGCGCACCGAACTGGAGGTGGATGCGCGGCGCGGCACGGATGGCACATTCCTCGACCGGCTGCGGGTCACCTCGCCCGCCACCGATCTGACCGCAAGTGCGGCGCTCAAATCGAATGACTCCACCGCCGATCTGGCGCTGAAGGTGGCAGACGCGGCTCTGATCGCGCCCGGTCTTGCGGGGCCCGCGACGCTTGATGTGGATGCGGATCAGGAAGGCACCGTCTGGAAGATCAAGGCGGGCGCGACTGGCCCCGGCAAGGCGGTGGTGACCGCTGACGGCACGGTGGACATGGCGGCGGGCAAGCCCGGGTTGTTCGACGCCACCGCAAGCATCGTGGCGAGCGATCTGTCACGCTATGCCAACCTGATCGGTCGCGATCTGGGGGGCGCCGCCAGCGTGCTGGTCGACGCACGCGGCAATGTCTCGGAGCTCAGCGGCGAGGCCGAGGTTCAGGTAACGGGCCAGAACCTTTCGGTGGGGATTGACGCGGCAGACCGTATCCTGCGTGGTGCATCCAGCGCCAGCATCGACGCCCAGCGCAGCGCCGATGGCGCGCTGACCCTCAGCAAGGCCGTTCTGAAGACGCCGCAGATAGATGCAAGCGGGAAGGGATTCTACGGCTCGGATGGGGCCGGTCAGGGCAGCGTCGACATTACCGGGAATAACTTGACCACGGGCATCGCGCAGGCGGACGCGCTGCTGCGCGGCCGCTCGTCGCTCAGCGCCGATGTGACACGCAGTGCAGATGGCGCGTTAACTATCGAGCGTGCTGATCTTGAGACGCCGCAGATCGCGGCCGACATGTCGGGGACAATTGGAACACACGGCGATGCCTCTGCGAAGTTCGATGCGCGACTGGCCAATGTTGCGCTTCTGGCACCCGGCATTCCCGGCCCGGCGACCGCCAAGGGGACAATCCGTGGCGACGGAACAGGCTTTGTCATCGACACTGATGCCACCGGCCCCGCAGGTATCGCGGCAAAGGTGGCGGGGCGTATTGGCAAGGACGGGACTCTGGCGCTGACTGCACGGGGCAAAGCGCCTCTGGCGCTTGCCAATTTCGCCATCAGCCCGCGCAGCCTTTCGGGCGTGGCCGACTTCGATCTGGCGGTAAACGGACCTCCTGCCATATCTTCGGTGACGGGTACGGTATCGACAAATGGGGCAGGGCTTGCGCTGCCCAAGCTCCGGCTGGCACTGCAGGACATCGATGCCGACATACGCCTGTCCGGCGGCGCCGCGCAGCTTGCAATCGGTGCAGGGGTGTCGAGCGGAGGACGGTTGGCGCTTGACGGGAGCATTGGCCTTGATGCGCCGTTCCAGGCGAATCTGACCACCGAGCTTCAGGAGGTCGGCCTGTCCGATCCCGGGCTTTATGCAACCACTGCCAATGGGCGTGTCACGCTGATCGGTCCTGCGACGGGCGGCGCGAACATCGCCGGCACTATTGCACTGGGCGAAGTCAATGTGCAGGTGCCAAGCGGTGCGATCTCGGCAGGCGCCAAGCTGCCCGGGCTGGAACATATCAACGAGCCGAAAGACGTACGGCGCACCCGCGCCTTCGCGGGTCTGCTGGATGAAAAGGGCGCGGGCGAGGCGGGGGCTGGCGCATCCGGGCCAAGCTATGGGTTGGACCTCAGTATTGATGCGCCGGCACGCATCTTCATTCGTGGCCGGGGGCTGGATGCGGAATTGGGCGGTGCGCTCCACCTGCGGGGAACGACGCAGCAGGTCATCCCGGAGGGCCAGTTCGATTTGTTGCGGGGCCGTCTGGACATTCTGGGCAAGCGGCTGGACCTGACCGAAGGCTATTTGCAGATGCAGGGAAGTTTCGTGCCCTACCTGCATCTGGTGGCGCAGGCGGAATCCGGTGACGTGCAGGTGTTCATCACCATCGACGGCCCGGCGAACGAGCCCGAGATCACCTTCAGTTCGCAACCCGATCTTCCTGAGGATCAGATCGTATCCCAACTGATCTTCGGCCGCGATCTCAGCCAGATATCGGCATTTCAGGCGATTCAGCTTGCCTCGGCGGTGGCGACGCTGGCGGGCAAGGGCGGCGGCGGCGTGGTTGACAATCTGCGCAAGGGGGTGGGTCTGGATAATCTGGACGTGACGACCGGCGAGGGGGATACGACCGAGGTGAAGGCCGGCAAATATCTGTCCGACAACATCTATTCCGAAGTGGAAGTCGATTCTGATGGCGAAACGCAGATCAACCTGAACCTGCAGATCAACAAGAGGTTGAAGGCCAAAGGCAGCTTTGCCGCCAGCGGTGACAGTGGCATCGGAGTGTTTTTCGAGAAGGATTATTGACGCAGCAATAACTGCGCTCCGTTGATTGCCGTCTTGGCGCATGTGCAGCCTTGCGGTATCTTTCCTGAAAAACCTTAGGGAGGATGCGCAATGCAGATGAGCGACAGCCGCGACATTGCGGCGGGAAAAGAAGCGGTCTGGGCTGCGCTGCTGAGCCCAGAGGTGCTGCAGGAATGCGTGCCGGGCGCGACCGAGGTGACCGGCACCCCCGAGGACGGGTTCGAGGCTTCCGTCACTCAGAAGGTCGGTCCGGTCAAGGCGACGTTCCGCGGCACCGTTACGGTCAGCAACATTGTCGAGGGCCGCAGCCTTACCTTGACAGGCGAGGGCAAGGGCGGCGCCGCCGGTTTCGCCAAGGGGTCGGCGGATGTGCGGCTGGAGGAGGCGCACGGCGTCACCACGCTCAGCTACGATGTCGAGGCAAAGGTCGGTGGCAAGCTGGCGCAGCTTGGCAGTCGGATCGTGGACGGTTTTGCCAAGAAGATGGCGGATCAATTCTTTACCCGGCTGGAGGAGGTGATCATGGGGCCGCAGGAGGACACGCCGGACGATCCACAAGCCGAGCCGGTTGACGTTGAAGCCCGGAAACAAGGTTGGCTGAAAAAGCTGATCACCTGAGCGCCGCCGTCCTCTGCCACTCCTGTTCCCCTGCCGATACACAGGTCCCAGCGTGGCCGTCACAAGGATCGCCGATTGCCTCTGCGCCCGTTTGCGTTAGGTTCCGCGCAACCGCAATGGCAGGAGGCCACCGCATGACGGCGATCGTAGATGTTATGAATATGGGCAAGGTCTATGCGGGCGGCCACGCGGCGCTGACGGATGTGTCGCTGAAAATCGAAGAGGGCGAGATCATCGCGCTGCTGGGCCCGAACGGCGCAGGCAAGACGACACTGATTTCCGCGCTCTGCGGGATTGTCACCCCGTCGAGCGGGCGTGCCACGGTGGGCGGGCATGACGTGGTGACGGGGTTTCGCAAGGCGCGGGCGATGATCGGGCTCGTGCCGCAGGAGATCGCGCTGGAGCCTTTCGAAAAGGTCATCAATACGGTCCGGTTTTCGCGCGGGCTGTTCGGCAAGCGGCGCAACGAGCCGCTGATCGAGAAGATCCTGCGCCAGCTCAGCCTTTGGGACAAACGCAATGCCCGCATCCGCGAGCTCTCGGGCGGGATGAAACGCCGTGTGCTGATCGCCAAGGCGCTTTGCCACGAGCCGCGTGTTCTGTTTCTGGACGAGCCGACGGCGGGTGTCGATGTGGAGCTGCGCCGCGACATGTGGCAGGTGGTCGAGGATCTGCGCCAGTCGGGCGTGACCATCATCCTGACCACGCATTACATCGAGGAAGCCGAGGCGATTGCCGATCGCATTGCCGTGATCAACAAGGGCCGGATCCTGCTGGTTGAAGCCAAGGCCGAGCTGATGGCGCGTATGGGCCAGAAAACTCTGCGGATCGATCTGATGCAGCCGCTGGACTCCCTCCCCCCCTCGCTGGACGCGTTTGACGTGGTGCTGTCGGAGGACGGCACCGCACTCAGCTATACTTACGAGGCGTCGGGCGAGCGGACGGGCATCTCCCGCCTGGTGCAGACCCTTGCCGCCGAAGGGCTGTCCCTGCGCGATCTGCAAACCAAACAGCGCAGTCTGGAGGAAATTTTCGTCGGGCTGATCAAGGAGGGCGCGGCATGAATCTCGCTGGTATCTGGGCCATATATCTGTACGAGATGAAGCGGTTCTTTCGCACCCTGATGGAAAGCCTTCTGTCGCCCGTCATATCCACCTCGCTTTATTTCGTCGTGTTCGGTGCGGCGATCGGCAGCCGCATAGATCAGGTGGAGGGTATCAGCTATGGCGCGTTCATCGTGCCGGGGCTGATCATGCTGAGCGTCATGACCCAAGCGATCAGCAACGCTTCTTTTGGCATCTATTTTCCCAAATTCATCGGCACGATATTCGAATTGCTGTCTGCGCCGGTGAATTTTCTGGAGATCGTGCTGGGTTATGTCGGCGCGGCGGCGACCAAGGCGCTGGTCATTGGTATCGTGATCCTGGTGACGGCGGGATTCTTTGTCGAAATCCACATCCTGCACCCATGGGCAATGGTGGCCTTCCTGCTGTTGACCTGTATCAGCTTCAGCCTCTTTGGCTTCATCATCGGAATCTGGGCCGAAAATTTTCAACAATTGCAGCTCATCCCGCTTCTGGTGATCACGCCACTCATATTTCTTGGCGGAGCATTCTATTCGATATCCATGCTGCCCGAAAATTGGCAGACGGTGGCGCTGTTCAATCCGGTCGTCTATCTGGTCTCCGGTTTCCGCTGGTCGTTCTTCGGGGCCGCCGATGTCAGCGTAGGCTGGTCGCTGCTGGCGATTGCCGCGTTTACCGGCATCTGCATGGGCGTCGTCTGGTGGATCTTCAAAACCGGCTACCGGATCAAGTCATGAGGCGCAGTGCCGCAAGTGTGTGATCGTTAATAAAGGGCGGGTCACAGACCCGGCCGCCTTGTGTCGCGCAGCATTGGATTATACATCGCAACAATGATAAATTGGTCCACGCTCAAATCCCGTCTGCCATACCGCAAGGGCAAGCCGCGTGTCGCGGTCGTGCGTCTGAACGGCACTATCGGAACGGGCCGCATGGCCCTGAATGACGAAGCGCTGGCGCCCATTCTGGAAAGGGCGTTCAGGAAGGGCAAGCCGCGCGCCGTCGCGCTCCTGATCAATTCGCCCGGCGGATCGCCGGTTCAGTCGTCGCTGATTGCCGCACGTATCCGGCGCCTTGCCGATGAAAAGCACGTTCCGGTTCATGCCTTTGTCGAGGATGTGGCGGCATCGGGGGGCTACTGGCTGGCGGCCTCGGCGGATGATATATGGGTGGATTTCGGATCCATCGTCGGGTCCATCGGGGTCATCTCGTCGGGCTTCGGGCTGCAGGTCTTTCTGGCGCGGCAGGGGATCGAACGGCGGGTGCATACCTCAGGCAAATCCAAATCTGTGCTGGATCCGTTCCTGCCGCAAAAAGAGGAAGATGTCGCGCGTCTGAAACATATCCTTGAGGATATGCATAGCGGCTTCATCGACTATGTGAAGGAACGACGCGGTGCCAGACTGGCAGAAAATCCGGCGCTCTTCACCGGCGAATTCTGGTTGGGCCGCCGCGCGGTCAAATTGGGTCTGGTCGATGGCGAGGCACATATGGTGCCCAAGCTGAAACAGCTTTATGGCAAAGACGTCCGCCTGATGACCTATGGGCGCAAGAAGGGGCTGCTGTCGCGTTTCGGCGCCAGCATGGCCGAGGATGCGATGGCCGCCGTCGAGGCACGCGCACAATACGCTCGGTTCGGGCTATGAGCCTGTGATTATCAAGCTCGTCGTCCTGTTTCTTGCCGCAATTGCCGTATTGGCGATGTTCGGGCGCTACCGTTTCCCCGGTCAGAAAACGCTTGAGGCGGCCAAATGTCCACGATGCGGCAGATTCAAGATCGGGAAGGGGCCATGCTCCTGCCAGAAGGATATCGGTAGATGAGCGTATGGTTACTTGCCGGGCTGGGTCTGGTCATTCTGCTTCTGGCAGGCGATGCGCTGGTCAAGGGGGCGGTCAATCTCAGCCTGCGCATGGGAATTCCCGCCTTGATTGTCAGCCTGACGGTGGTGGCCTTTGGCACTTCAGCGCCGGAGCTTCTGGTCTCTGTTAACGCGGTCCTGCTAAACAAACCGGGGCTGGCGCTGGGCAATATCGTGGGGTCGAACACGGCAAATGCCCTTTTGGTGCTGGGCATTCCTGCGATCCTGTCGGTGATCCATACGAGCGGCTGCGATACGCGCAGGACCTATGTTTTCATGCTGATTGCCAGCGTCCTGTTCATAGCGCTGGCATTTCTTGGCACGTTCACGGCCTGGTCCGGTCTGGTCCTTCTGGCGGGGCTGGTCGTTGTGATCGGCGTTCTGGCGCGCGAGGCGACAAATCACCGCCGTGCCGAACGCGAAAACCCCGCCGAGGAGATCGAAGGCGCGGATCCGGACATGCCGTGGTGGCGGGTCGTGCTGTATCTGGTTCTGGGGCTCGTCGGGCTGCCGCTGGGCGCGGATCTGTTGATCGACAATGCATCGATCATCGCTTTGCGGTTCGGGGTCAGTGACAGCGTCATCGGCCTGACGCTTGTGGCGCTGGGAACATCGCTGCCGGAGCTGGCCACAACCGTCATGGCGGCGCTGCGCAAGCAGGCCGATGTGGCGCTGGGCAATGTCATCGGGTCGAACCTCTTCAACCTTCTGGGCATCATCGGCGTGGCCGCGCTGGTCGGGCCAATTCCGGTGGACAGGGTCTTCCTGACCTTCGATCTCTGGGTCATGCTGGCGGCGTCGCTGGCGCTGGTGCCCTTCGTGTTCTTCAAGGTGGATATCGGCCGGGTGTGGGGCGTGGTCTTGTCGGCCGCCTATCTGGTCTATGTGACCATCGTATTGATCTGAGAAACTGGCAGGAGGCGCGCATGGGACGGGCATTGGTAACGGGTGCGGGCAAGCGGCTGGGGCGCGCCATGGCGCTGGAACTGGCCCGGCAGGGGCATGACGTGGCCGTGCATTACCACAGCACGGACGAGGGCGCGCAGGCAGTGGTGGCCGAAATTCACGAAATGGGCCGCAAGGCGGTTGCGCTCAAGGCCGATCTGCTGAACGAAGCCGAGGTGACGCCGCTTATCCCCAAAACCGCCTCTGCCCTGGGCGGGCCTGTGACAGTGCTGGTCAACTCCGCCTCCATCTTTGACTACGACACGTTGTCCAGCGCGACGCGCAAGACTTGGGATCATCATTTTGAATCCAACCTGCGCGCGCCGTTCGTGCTGACGCAGGCTCTGGCCGAACAGGTGCCCGATCCGGTGCCGGATGAAAGTGGCGAGCCTTTGGCACAGGGCTTCGTACTCAACATGATCGATCAGCGCGTGCGCAAGCTGACACCGGAATTCATGACCTATACCCTGTCCAAGATGGGCCTCTGGGCCTTTACGCAGACGGCCGCGCAGGCGCTGGCGCCGCGTGTGCGCGTCAACGCCATCGGCCCCGGCCCCACCCTGCGCGCCACCCGCCAGAGCGAGGCGCATTTCGCCGCGCAGCGTGCGTCCACGGTGTTGAAACGGGGCGCGAGCGAGGCGGACATCGTCGGCGCGCTGTCCTTTTTCCTCAACTCCCCCGCCGTCACCGGGCAACTGATCTGCGTGGATGGCGGTCAGCATCTGGGATGGCATACACCGGACATTCAAGGCGTCGAATAGGCTCGCCGCCGGGCATTGCCACAAATGTTTTGCACCGCCGCCAGACCTTTTCTCGAGGAACCAAAAAAGTCTTAACGATTTCAATAGACTGCGACAGGGTATAAAAACTATCTAGAAAAATCAACGCCTTAAAGATCAGCCTAAAAAATGGGCAATCTTGTCAAACCTGCATGGGGCAACGCAAAAATGCAGTTCGTGCAAACTTACCCGCAGGCTTATCCACAAAAAGCGGGGACAGGTTTGCGCTTGTCCCCATCGCGGCAAGATTGCAGCCCCGCACAAGAATCATATCTATAAGCTCATGATAGATCAGTCCCCTCACACGCCCATGTCCACCGGCCACAAGGTGATCCAGTCCTACCTGCGTACGCTGGACGCCTCTCCCGGTGTCTACCGTATGCTGGATGGGCAGGCGCGCGTGCTCTACGTTGGCAAGGCGCGCAATCTCAAGGCGCGCGTGTCCAGCTATGCGCGCCCCACAGGGCATACGGGGCGCATCATGCGGATGATCGAGGCGACGGCCTCGATGATGTTCCTGACGACCGCCACGGAAACCGAGGCGCTGCTGCTGGAGCAGAACCTGATCAAGCAGCTGAAGCCGAAATACAACGTGCTGCTGCGCGACGACAAATCCTTTCCCAACATCCTCGTGACGAAATCGCACGACTATCCGATGATCAAGAAGCATCGCGGCGCCAAGCGCGAGAAGGGCGCGTATTATGGCCCGTTTGCCAGCGCGGGGGCGGTGAACCGGACGCTTGCGCAGCTTCAGCGGGTGTTCCAATTGCGAAACTGCACGGATTCGGTGTTCGAGACACGCACGCGCCCATGTCTTCAATACCAGATCAAACGCTGCACCGCCCCTTGCGTCGGCTATATTTCCAAGGTCGAATACGCCGCGCAGGTGGGAGATGCAGAACGCTATCTGAGCGGGAAATCCACCGAGATACAGGAAAAACTGGCGAGCCAGATGAACGAGGCGTCCGAGGCGATGGAGTTCGAGCGCGCTGCCGCCCTGCGCGACCGGATCAAGGCGATGACGCAGGTTCAGACCGCTCAAGGCATCAATCCGCGCAGCGTGGACGAGGCGGATATCATCGCGCTGCATCTGGAAAACGGTCAGGCCTGCGTTCAGGTATTCTTTATCCGGGGCGGGCAGAACTGGGGCAACCGCGATTTTTATCCCCGCGTCGGCGCCGATGTCGAAGCGCCCGAGGTGCTGGAGGCGTTCATCGGCCAGTTCTATGATACCAAGGATCCGCCGCGCCAGTTGATCCTGTCAAATCAGATCGAGAACCCCGATCTGATGGAGGGCGCCCTGACCGGCAAACTGGGCCGCAAGGTGACGCTGCTGGTACCCCAGAGGGGCGAGAAGGCCGAGTTGGTCGAATCGGCTTTGCGCAACGCCCGCGAAAGTCTGGCACGCAAGATGGCCGAAAGCGCGACCCAGACCCGCCTTCTGAAGGGTATCGCGGAGGCATTCGAGCTTGATGCCCCGCCGCAGCGAATCGAGGTCTATGACAACAGCCATATCCAGGGCGCCCATGCCGTGGGCGCGATGATCGTCGCGAGTCCCGAGGGGCTGCTGAAGAACCAGTACCGCAAGTTCAACATCCGGGGCGAGGATCTGACCCCCGGTGACGATTTCGGCATGATGAAAGAGGTGCTGCAGCGCCGCTTCAAACGCCTCCTGAAGGAGGATCCGGACCGGACCAAGGGCACCTGGCCTGATCTGCTGCTGATCGACGGAGGGGCCGGGCAGGTCAGTGCCGTGCGCGGTATCATGGATGACATGGGCGTCAGCCAGATCCCGATGGTGGGCGTCGCCAAGGGGATCGACCGCGATCTGGGCAAGGAGGAGTTTCACCGCACCGGGCAGCGCCCGATTGCCCTGCCGCGGAACGATCCGGTGCTGTATTTCATCCAGCGCCTGCGGGACGAGGCGCACCGTTTTGCCATTGGCACGCACCGCGCGAAACGGTCCAAGGCGGTCAGCGCCACGCCGCTGGACGATGTGCCGGGCGTCGGGGCCGCGCGCAAACGGGCGCTTCTGGCGCATTTCGGCAGCGCCAAGGCCGTCAGCCGGGCCAATCTGGCCGACCTCAAGGCCGTCGATGGCGTCTCCGAAGGGCTGGCGCAGAAGGTGTACGACTATTTCCACGAAAAGAGCTGAGCGTTTCAGACAGCCGGTCTGTACCTGCGCGATCATGTAGCGAGGCGATGCGCCGGGCGTGCAATCCGGGGCTTTCGCAGGGCGGCGTTGCGCGGTAGACAGGCAGCATGACCTGGACCGTGCCGAACATCCTGACGCTTCTGCGCTTGCTGGCCGCGCCCGGCGTCGCGGTGATGTTCCTTTATTTCACGCGGCCTTATGCGGATTGGTTCGCGCTGCTGCTGTTCGTATCGGCCGCGATCACCGACTGGTTCGACGGCTATCTTGCCCGGTCCTGGCGGCAGGAAACGCGGCTTGGCGCGATGCTCGATCCGATTGCGGACAAGGCGATGGTGGTCATCGCGCTGATGGTTATCGTCGGCTATTCGCCGATGTCGCCCTGGCTGGTCCTGCCGGCCACGATGATCCTGTTTCGCGAAGTATTCGTGTCGGGCCTGCGCGAATTTCTGGGTGACACTGCCGGAACGCTGAGGGTAACGAAACTGGCCAAGTGGAAGACGACGGCGCAGATGGTCGCCATTGCCACGCTGTTCTCTCAGGGGGTGTTCGAGCATTATTTCGGCATTTCCACGATGGGCATGGACCCTGACCTGATCGATGCGATCCTTCTGGGCGAGGAGGAAGATCTGATGGGCCTCGGCTGGAAATTGGCCGCGATGCATTATACATGGTACGCAGGGCTGTGGCTGCTATGGCTGGCCGCCGTCCTGACACTGTTATCGGGCGCAGATTATTTGATAAAATCACTGCCCTACCTGAAGGATGATCGCTGATGGACATCTTTTATTTCGCATGGGTGCGCGAAAGGATCGGCCTGCCGCGCGAGACGGTCCAGACGGATGCCGCCACCGTGCGCGATCTGATAGTCGAGTTGCGCGCGCGCGAGGCGCGGTATGACATGGCGTTTGCCGATACCACGGCGCTGCGCGTGGCCGTGGATCAGGAACTGGCCGATTTCGATGCGCCTCTCGCGGGCGTTCGTGAGGTGGCGTTTTTCCCTCCGATGACCGGTGGCTGAGCGCGTGGATATCCGCGTGCAGGAGGCGCCCTTCGATCTGGGCCTTGAGGCGAACGGATTTGCCGCCCGGCAGGCGGGGATGGGCGCCGTTGTCACCTTTACCGGAATCGTGCGCGATCTGGATGGCAGTCTGGACCGGATGCACATCGAACATTATCCCGGCATGACCGAAAAGGCGCTGCGCGGTATCGCCGAGGAGGCGCATCGGCGCTGGGATCTGGGCGGCAGCCTGATCATCCACCGCCACGGGAACCTGTCTCCTGACGATATGATCATGATGGTTGCCACCGCCGCGCGTCATCGCAAGGATGCGTTCGATGCGGCAATGTTCCTGATGGATTACCTCAAATCCCGGGCGCCTTTCTGGAAGAAGGAAATGGTATCGGGCGATGCCAGCTGGGTCGCGGCGCGGGGCGAGGATGAGGACGCGCTGAAAGCGTGGGAGACCCCCGAAACCTGAGCGTCAGCGCATCAGCTCGGGCAGGTCGCCCGTCAAGCCAGCCGCCTCGCGCATCATGGCGCGGCGCAGCGGGGCGGCGGCATTTATCGCGCCCATGCCGATGCCGCGCACGGCGCGCAGGATGGGATTATCGTTCGAGAACAGTTTCGTGGTGAAATCCGTCGTCATGGACAGCGTCGCCACGTCGAACCGGCGCCAACGCTCGTAGCGCTCCAGAACGTCGGCTGCGGCAAGATCCTCACCGCGCCTGCGCGCATCGCCCAGCACCTGAGCGAGTGCCGCCACATCGCGCAGACCGGCGTTCAGGCCCTGACCTGCGACAGGGTGCAACCCGTGTGCCGCATCCCCCACCAGCGCCACGCGCGGCGCGACAAAGCTGTTCGCCACCGTCAGCCCCAGCGGATAGGTGTGCCGCTTTCCGGTCAAAGAAATCTGCCCCAGAAAATCGCCGAAGCGGGGCCGCAACACGTGCAGGAAATCATCATCGCTGAGGGCAGCAAACTCGGCTGCAGTCTGCTCGGTCTCGCTCCAGACAATCGACGAAACATTGCCCGGCAGCGGCAAGATGGCCAGCGGCCCTGTCGGCATGAAAAACTGATGTGCGACGCCGTGATGCGGTTTTTCATGCGCGATGGCGCATACCAGCGCAGTCTGCCCGTAGCCCCAGCCGGTGCGTCCGATTCCGGCCCGCTCGGCCGTGCCGGATGCGCGCCCGTCCGCACCGACAATCAGCCGCGTGCGCAGCCGCTTGCCCGAACCCAGCGTCAGTTCGGCGCCGTCCGCGCCCACTTTTTGCGCGGTGACGGCATCGCCTGAAATCTGCGTGATCCCGCTTGCGTTCTCCATCGCCTCCAGAAGGGCAGGGCGCAGCACGCGGTCCTCGCACATGTGGCCCATCGGGCCTTCCTCCAGTTCGGCATGATCGAAATGCAGGAAGAAGGGCGAAAGAGGTCCGGCGCCTGCGCGCCCGTCGCTGACCTTGATATCCAGCAATGGCTGGGTCCGGTCGGCTATATCGTCCCAGACGCCGATCGCGCGGAGCAGCCGGACCGAGGCCAGCGCCAGCGCATAGGCGCGCCCGTCAAAATCGGTCTGTTTGCGCAGATGTTCGGGCAGGGCGTCCACAATTGTTACACGCAGCCCCGATTGTGCCAGGGGCAGCGCCAAAGCGGGCCCGTTCAGACCGCCGCCGACGATCACGATATCGCTGTCATGTTCCATGGCGTCCAATATGGCGGGGATTGCCGGATTGTCCATGCGCCAACGCGCCGCTACTGTCTGCCGCGATGAAGGCTGAAGGCGAGGGTCGAGCGATGCGGGATTGGTTGGAGATGGGCGTGGCGGATCTGGGCCGCGGGATTGGCGCGGGGCAGATTGACGCGGCCGCGCTCACTGACGCCTGTCTGGAGGCCATCGACGCGCATCCGGCCGCGCCGCGCATCTATTCCGCCGTCACACATACCCGCGCCCGCAGCGAGGCCGCGGCCGCCGCCGCCCGCGCAAGGGCAGGCCGGAGGCGCGGTCTGCTGGACGGCGTGCCGATCAGCTGGAAAGACCTCTTTGACAGCGCGGGTACCGAAACCGAGGCGGGAACGCGCCTGCTCAGGGGCCGCGTGCCCGAGGGTGACGCAGAAATGCTGCGCCGCGCCACGGCCGCCGGCATGGTCTGCCTTGGCAAGGTTCATATGAGCGAGCTGGCCTTTTCCGGGCTGGGCCTGAACCCGATGACCGCGACATCTCCATGCATCAACGATGCCGAGGCGGTGGCGGGCGGATCCTCCAGCGGGTCGGCGGCCAGCGTTGCACACGGGCTGGCGCCCGCGTCCATCGGCAGTGATACCGGCGGGTCGGTCCGTGTGCCTGCGGCCTGGAACGATCTGGTGGGGCTGAAAACCACAGCGGGGCTGCTGTCCATGAAGGGCTGCGTTCCGTTGGCCCCCCGGTTCGACACGGTCGGTCCACTGGCACGCAGCGTCGAGGATGCGGCCCTGCTGCTGGGCATGCTTGAGGCGCGTCCCGCACCCGATCTGCAGGGGACATCCCTGCACGGAATGCGCTTTGCCGCGTTGCAGACGACGGTGATGGACGATCTGCGCGAGGCGCCCGCCCGCGCCTATGCCTCCGCCTGCGACCGGCTGATGGCGGCGGGGGCGCAGATCACGCCCGTGGACGTCCCCGAGGTCGAGGAGGCGATGGATCTTGCCACTGTTCTCTTTTCCGCCGAGGCCTATGGCACCTGGGGCAAGCAGATCGAGGCGGACCCGGACAAGATGTTCGGCCCCATCCGCGAGCGGTTTCGGGGCGGGACAGCCTTCAGCGGGCCTGCCTTTGTGGCGGCATGGCAGCGGCTGGACAGATTGCGCGCGGTCTGGGCGCAGCGGATGGCGGGGTTTGACGCGGTTCTGATGCCGACCGCGCCCAACCTCCCGCCCAATGCCCGGCGCCTGCTGGAGGACGGCGACTATTACATCACGGAAAACCTTCTGACCCTGCGCAACACGCGCGTGGGCAATCTGATGGGCCTGGCCGCGATCACGCTTCCAGCGGGCGAGCCAAGCTGCGGCATCATGCTCTGCGGACAGGCCATGGGCGAGCGGCGGCTGCTGAGAATCGCCTGCGCGGCAGAGACGGCGCTGCGCTGATCCCCTGTTAATCAGATGTTAACCTGATGTTAACCAGTGGAAACCCCGCTATAGCAGGGCTCCATGGAAGGCCTCGCTAAAAATGCCACAATAGCCCGGCGGCGGGGATGGTTTTGCTGGACGCACCAGCGGCCAGCGGGTAGTTTTGACGGATACGGGGCGATCATGATCCCGACCTGAGGCAGATTTTCGATGGTATCCGAGCGGTCCCGACCCTTGCGGCGGTGCACCTTGACGAGCGGTGCCTGATTATCGAAGCTCTGAGCCTCAGACTATGTATTCCGCTGCACCAGGGCCGCAAATGCCGCCGGGTGCGGCAGGCGGGCGCAGCGCGCTGCCGGTGAGCACGCTAAGGACGAGGACAACGATGGCATATCAGACACGCGGGCGCGATCCCTTACTGGACAGCAACATGGCGGAAGCCATTGAAAAACGGGGCAAGGAATTGCTCGGTCTGGCGCTTCTGGGTTTGGCGGTGCTGGCGGCCATGATACTCGCCTCCTACAACGCCGAGGATCCCAGTTGGTTGTCGGCTGTCGATACGCCTGTGCAGAACTGGCTGGGCCAGAGCGGCGCAACCATTGCTGCGACGGTATTCATGGTCGTCGGGTGGGGAGGCTGGGGCTTTGCCGCGGTGCTGGCCGCGTGGGGGCTGCGCTTCGTGCTGCACAAGGGGCAGGAGCGGGCGATGGCACGCGTCATTTTTGCACCGATCTGGGTGGCCGTGCTGTCACTTTATGCGGCATCCCTCACGCCGGGGGCCGAATGGTATGCCAGTCACAGCTTTGGCCTTGGCGGCATCTTCGGCGATACGGTTCTGGGGGCGATCCTCGGTGTGCTCCCGATCGAGGCGGCGATGGGGCTGAAGCTGTTGTCGCTGCTGCTCGGAATCGGGATGCTTGTTCTGGGCGCGTTTGTCATGGGATTCGAGCGCGCAGAAATGGCGCGCGGCGTGAAGATGGCACTGTTGGGCTGTATCATGGCCTATTCGGCGTTGCTGGGCCTTTTGACGCGGGGCGCGTCTGGTGTGGCAGATGTTGCACGCAATGCGCAGGCCCGGCGAAGCGACCGCCAGATCTACGCGCCCGAACCGGATGTGGATATCCCGGCACCCCGCGTTGCGCGCAGCGCTCATGTCAAGGTCTATGACGAGGCGGATGCACCGGTGTTGCAAGCTTCGGCGCGGTCGGTGGAAAAACCGTCCGGGGGGCTGCTGGGGCGGATGCCATCGCTGATGCGCAAGCCCGAGCCGCTGCCCGAGGCGGAATGGGTCGAGCAGCACGCATCTGCCGGGGAGCGCCCCATGCCGGGCGAGGACCGCATCAAGGAAAAGATCGCGGACATCATCAAGTCGCGGGTGCGGCAAGCCTCCTCTGTGCGTCTGCCGCTGGGCTCGGGCGGCCTGGGCCTGCGCCGCGGTCCTGCGCCGCTGGTTCTGGATACCTCGCGTGGCGGGCGTCCGGCCAGCGAGCCACCGCTGACCGCCGCCACTGCAGCCCTTCCGCCCGAGCCGCCGCTGAGCGCTGTACGTCCCGGCACTCCGATGCTTCAAATTCCGCCCGCGCCGCCGATGGAGGACACGGATATGCGTCCGGCGTCCGCCGACCTCTTCGGCGACGCTTCGTTTGAGGATGACGACGAGGCTGTCATCCTGAACGAAACCGTGCCCTTGGCAGGCGCGCCCCAGCCAGAGGCCCAGAAGGTCGTGCAGCACAACCAGCGCCGCATCGTGCCCAGTTCCAGCCGCGCCGCGCTGGAGGCGCAGCCTGCGCTGCACTCCGAAGGCACCAGTGCGGCCCAGTACGAATTGCCGCCGCTCAGCCTGCTGGCAAGCCCTGATACTATCACTCGGTATCATCCCAGCGACGAGGCGCTGGAAGAAAACGCGCGGATGCTGGAGGTGGTGCTGGACGATTATGGCGTCAAGGGCGAGATCGTCAGCGTACGCCCCGGCCCCGTCGTCACCATGTACGAACTGGAGCCCGCGCCGGGCCTGAAGGCCAGCCGCGTGATCGGCCTCTCGGACGATATCGCGCGCTCGATGTCGGCGCTGTCGGCGCGGGTGTCCACCGTACCGGGCCGCACCGTGATCGGGATTGAATTGCCCAACGACAACCGCGAAATGGTCAGCCTGCGCGAGATCCTGTCGACCCGCGACTTCAGCGACGGCAATCACCGGCTGCCGCTGGCGCTGGGCAAGGATATTGGCGGCGACCCTCTGGTCGTCAACCTGGCCAAGATGCCCCACCTTCTGATCGCCGGCACCACGGGCTCGGGCAAATCGGTTGCGATCAACACCATGATCCTGTCGCTGCTGTACCGACTGACGCCGGATGATTGCCGGATGATCATGATCGACCCCAAGATGCTGGAACTGAGCGTTTACGACGGGATTCCCCATCTGCTCAGCCCGGTTGTGACGGACCCGAAGAAGGCGGTCGTCGCGCTGAAATGGACTGTGGCCGAGATGGAGGAACGGTATCGCAAGATGTCCAAGATGGGCGTGCGCAATATCGACGGCTACAACTCGCGCGTCGCCGACGCCCTGAGCAAGAACGAGATGTTCAGCCGCACCGTCCAGACCGGATTCGACGATGACACGGGCGAGCCGGTGTTCGAGACAGAAAAATTCGCGCCCGAGAAAATGCCCTATATCGTCGTCATCGTGGACGAGATGGCCGACCTGATGATGGTCGCGGGCAAGGAGATCGAGGCCTGCATCCAGCGGCTTGCCCAAATGGCGCGTGCGTCCGGCATCCACATCATCATGGCGACGCAGCGCCCCTCGGTCGATGTCATCACCGGCACGATCAAGGCGAACTTTCCCACCCGTATCAGTTTTCAAGTCACCTCCAAGATCGACAGCCGCACCATCCTGGGGGAAATGGGGGCCGAGCAACTTCTGGGTATGGGCGACATGCTCTATATGGCGGGCGGGGCCAAGATCACGCGCTGCCACGGTCCTTTCGTGAGCGATGAAGAGGTCGAGGAGGTGGTGAACAACCTCAAGGCTTATGGCCCGCCCTCTTATGTCGGCAGTGTGCTGGAGGGCCCGGACGAGGATAAGGCCAGTAATATCGACGCCGTGCTGGGCCTGTCGTCGGGTTCGGAGGGCGAGGATGCGCTCTATGATCAGGCAGTGCAGATCGCCATAACGGATCGCAAATGTTCGACCTCCTACATTCAGCGCAAACTGGCCATCGGCTATAACAAGGCCGCGCGACTGGTCGAGCAGATGGAGGATCAGGGCGTTGTCTCTGCCGCGAACCATGTCGGCAAGCGCGAGATTCTGGTGCCCGAACAATAGGCCGGGCGTGGACCGGCTTGTGGGATAGAGCGGCCGTCCTTTCCCTTGATAAGCGGGGCCGGACCTCCGATATCAGGCGGATGCACGGGTGTTATCGCATATCAGCAGCGTTGCTCCCATGACGGGACAGGGCTTTCTTGCGCGCCCGATTCGCCCCATGCCCTCGGACCGACCAAGGAGAACCTGATACATGAGATCCATCACCACGGCCGCCTGTGCCGCCGTTGCCTGCCTTGCCATGGCGCTGCCCGCCGCCGCGGAGAAGCTGAGTCTGACGGAAATATCGCGCTATCTGAACAGTTTCCAGACAGCCAGCGGCGCCTTTACCCAGATCAATGACGATGGCACGATTAGTCAGGGGCGGATCATGATCAAGCGGCCCGGGCGGGTGCGGTTCGAATATCAGCCGCCTGAGGATATGCTGGTCGTCTCCAACGGCGATACCGTCGGCATCATTGATGGCAAATCAAACGAAGGGCCGCAGGGCTATCCGCTGAACCGCACGCCGCTGTCGATCATTCTGGCACGCAACGTCGATCTGACGCGCGCGCGGATGGTTACCGGCCACTCCAGCGACGGCAAGACGACAACCGTCCGCGCGCAGGATCCTGAACATCCTGAATACGGCAATATCGAACTGATATTCACCGCCTCCCCGACGGAGCTTCGCCAATGGGTCATCAACGACAGCGCCGGAGCCAAGACGACGGTGATTCTGGGAGATCTGAAAACGGGTGTGCGCCTTGGCAATGACAGCTTTGTCATCCCCGGACTCGGCGGCGTCAGCCGGTCCAATCGGTAAGGCGCTGCCGCCCCGCATGACAGGGCGGCGCGAAGCCTAACGGTTGCAGCGGTAGAGTTGAGCCTGATAGGCGGCCGCGCGCGCCTCGACCGTGCCGGCAACGCGCACCAGCCACGCCTTGTCGTTATAGCTGCCACGCCTAAAGCCGTTGCGCCCCTCGTGGTAGGCCAGATAATGGTTGCGCGCGTCATACATCTGGATGCCCAGTTCCTTGCGCGACTGGGACATGTACCAGCCCATGAAATCGGTCGCATCGTGAATGTTATCGCGCCGGGCGCGCCGCGATCCGGCCTGTTTCACATATTCATCCCAGGTCCCGTCCAGCGCCTGGCTGTATCCGAAGGCCGAGCTTTGCCGGCCCATGGGAATCACCCCCAGCGAAAAGCGGTAGGGGGTGCGCGCATCGCTGACGAACTTGCTTTCCTGATAGATGGTGGCCATCTGCACATGGGTGGGCACGCCCCAGCGCCGCTCGGTGGCGCGGAAGGCACGTCTGTATTCGGGTCTTTCCTTAAGGATTGCGCAGGCATCCTCCATCTGGCGGGGGGATTCGCCATAGCCGCCGCCGCGCCCGCAGGCTGCAACCAGCAACATCAGAAGGATCGCGCGAAGCTGTCTGCTCATTACTGCCTCTGCTCTCTTTATCGGGGCAATCTCCGCCGCCTCCGTTTTCGCCTGACGCCGAGCCTACTCAATTTTTGCGCGATGGGAAATCCTGAATTATCCGGTCCGGGCGGATGTGGCAGCTTGGCACCAGTGCAATGCCTTCCACCAGGTGTTCAGCTTCGGCATCTGGCGGATGGCATTTGGGATGAATCTGTCCGGCTCAGATGCCGTGATGTTTGCAAATGCAGTCGCAGGGCATGAGACCGGCGAGGGTCTTGAGCCTGCGCGCGAAGTTGCAGGCCGCTATGAAGTCCGGGAGGTGCGTACGCAACTGGCCTGTTTTGTGGCACAACTCTTGTTGATTTCGGGCCCTTTCGCTGATTCAATTTCCCGTATGAAGCGGGGGATTTGCGATGCCGGGATCGAGGCAGGAAGCGCAGGGGGCGTAGTTTTATGAGTTCCCTATCGCGGATCACGTTTCCTAAGACTACTTGCTGCGCTCCATCGACCGCTTTGTTGATCTGTCCGACATCCGCCAGCATCTGGCCCCGTTCTACAGCAGCACAGGTTTTACCGCAGCACAGGCCGCCCTTCGATCGACCCCGAGCTGCTGATCCGGATGCTGCTTGGCTATTGCTTCGGCATCCGCTCTGAACTGCGACTGTGCGATGAGGTGCATCTGAACCCGGCCCATCGCTGGTTCTGCCACCTCGATCTGACCGACCTTTGACCAGCCGGGTGCCCGATCACTCTACCTTCTCGAAGAACCATGACGGCCGGTTCCGGGAGAGCGAACTGCTGCGCCATCTCTCGGAGATGACCGTGGCGCGTTGCGTTGAGGAGGGTTTGGTCGGGGGTCAATGCATGGCCACCGATGCCAGCCTGATCGAGGCGGATGCGAACAAGCAGAACCCGACACCGAAGGAAGACCGGGACGCCACACGCATCGATCCGGCGGATGCGCCCCGCGCTGTGCGCGAGTATCTCGACACGCTGGACAAAGCGGCCCTTGGCGCCGCCAGCGAGGTCCAACCCGGACTCACCTCCCATTCCGACACGGCCAGCCAGTGGACAGCGGCGCGTAATGGTCCGCCACCGCTTGCAGTTCCCCACAAGTGTGGTGTGGCAGATTGCTTCACCCCCCGGACTTGATCTTGCACGATATTGACCGGTCATGGTTCGTC